>VGRJ01000012.1 GCA_016875405.1 Deltaproteobacteria bacterium
CCGAGCGCCGCGGCTTCGCCGAGCCCATCGGCGTCGTCAGCCCCCGCAAAACTCCAGCCGACCAAGGGACAAGGCGGCACGACGGTGCGGCCTCCCTCCGCTTCGAGCAACGGCACGAAGCCCGGCGCCGCGGCAGCCGGGGATGACCGCGTCGGCTTTTGAAGCCTCGAAGAGAATCGACGATGAAGACCGCAACGCCCAACTTCAAGACACGCCCCTACGCGCACGCTCTCGTCGGATTGCTCTGTGGGATTGCGAGCGCCCTCCTTCCAACGACTGCACGAGCCGAGTCCCCGCCGGTCGTCGACGACCAAACTCGCAGCGCCGCGCGGGCGCTGACCGAGCAAGGGCTCAAGTTGTACGACGCGAAGAACTACGCGGCCGCAGTCGACAAACTCGCCCGCGCGGATGCGCTCGTCCGGCTTCCCACGACCGGACTGAACTTGGCTCGGGCCTACGTCAAGTTGCAGAAGCTCATCGAAGCGTCGGAGAAGTACCTCGTGGTCACGATGACGACGCTCGATTCGACGGCTGCACCCGCGCAAAAGCGGGCCCAAGAAGTGGCTGCTACCGAGCGCGTCGAAGTCCAACGACGCATCGGCTCGCTCGACATTTCGCTGGATCCTGCGGCGCCTGATGCTGTCGTGATGTTGGACGGGATCATCGTCCCTTCGGCGCTCGTCGGCGTCCCGCGGCCAGTGAATCCCGGCTCGCATCAGGTCGAGGCGCGGCTGAAGGACGCGCGCGCCGCCAAGGAGGTCGTCGTCGGCGAGGGCGGCGCAGCACGCGTCGTCCTCACCCTCGCTGCCGCGAGCGTCGCAACCAGTCAGGTCGCCGCACCCACGCCGGCCGCGGTCCAGACCGCCCCGCAGGCAGCCCCACCGAGCACCGACCCACCTGCCGCGACAGCCCCTGCTCCTTCCATGATCGCGCAGCCGCAGGCCTCGCAGCCAGCATCGCCCGACCACGCGACAGGGACCTCGGGACTGACCATCGGTGGAGCGATTCTCACGGGCCTCGGCGGAGCAGGCCTCGCCGCCGGCGGAGTGCTGGCGTTGGTGACCCAGAGCACCGTCAACGATCTCGTCGCCTGCAGCGACGATCCGGCCTGCACCCGCGCCGATCAGATCGCCCTTCACGATAGGGCCTTGCGGCAACAGCAGGGGACCCTGATCGCGCTTGGCGTTGGTGCGGCCGTCGCGACCGGCGGCGTCGTTCTGTTGGTCATGGGCCGGAAGCCGAAGGAACCGAGTCGCACCGAGGCTGCGTTGCTCGCGTCGCCCGGCGGCGCGGCCCTGCGCATCCGCTGGTGACGCGGGCGCGGTGTGCGGCGCCCTTGGTTCCTCCTGATCGACGACGATTGACCAGGAGCCACGTCTAGCTTCCCCGTCGCTCACTATTTTCCCTAGCTCCGGCAGTCGCTGGAATTCGTCGACGACGACCCATGCGCCGCCCTTCACCGTCGCGAGCTCGCGGCGGAAGAGCTCCGGGGCCACGAGCAACCGTTGAAGGCGCGCCTCGTCGAGGAGAGCTCCGCGTCGCGTTCGTGAGCGCCAAGCGGAGCCAAGTCGTTTTTCCGATGCCGCGCGGGCTGAGCAAAAAAGGAGCCCTTGGGCGGGGTGAGTCGCCGCGGATACCTCGCCGTCACCAACCGCCGTATTTTGACGGCGAGGTGGTCTAAGGGTCCGCCGGTGCCGCAGGCGAGGTCGCTACTCCCGTACGCGATGCGAATACCGGCGCTCGCCGCCGACGGTGAGCTCGCCGCGCAGATCCTCCTGCATCTGCGCGCGCACGTCTTCCGACCCGAGGCCCTTGCCGAGGAGGTAGCAGAGCTTCGTCAGCGCAGCCTCCGGCGTGAGGTCCGCGCCCGGCACCACCCCGACCTCGGCGAGCGCCTTGCCCGCAGCATAGGTGCTGCTCACGGTCCCCTTGTGGCACTGCGTGCAGTTGACAATGACGACCCCGCGCGCCGTCGCCTCGGCGAGCGCGTCGAGCAGATCGCGCCTCCGATCAGGCGCGTTGCCGCTGCCGTAGGTCTCGAGCACGACGCCCTCGAGCGGCGGCCTCAAGAAGTTCGAGAGCGTCTCGGCGGTGATCCCGGGAAAGAGGCGCAGCGCTGCGACGTTGGGGTTCATCGCTGTCTGGACCCGGAGCGGGCCCTCACCGGGCTTACGGATCCGAGCCCACTCGGCGTGGATGTCGATGCCCACCTCGACGAGCGGCGGGAAGTTCCCCGACCAGAACGCGTCGAAGCCCGAGGCGTCCTGCTTCTGCGCGCGGTTCCCACGCAGGAGTTTGTGCGCAAAGTACAAGCAGACCTCGGGGATCTCGAACTGCCCGGCGATCGTCAGCGCGCCCAGCAAATTGTCGAGCGCGTCGGTGCGGGCGGTGGTGAGCGGGATCTGCGAGCCGGTGAGGATCACGGTCTTGGCGAGATCCTCGAGCATGAACGACAGCGCCGACGCCGAGTACGCCATCGTGTCGGTCCCGTGCAGGACGACGAAGGCGTCGTAGGCATCGTAGGCGCGACCGATGTCCTCGGCGATCCGCGCCCAGTCGTCCATCCCCATGTTCGAGGAGTCGAGCAGCGGGTCGTACTCCTTCACCGTGAGCGCGACGCGGCGCCCCTCGCGTGACGGCGGCGTGACGAAGATCCGGCAGCCATTCTCGATCGAGACCGGCACGCGCGCATCGTGGAACTGGGGCAGGGCCTCGAGCTGCTCGCCGAGGTACCCGGGGCTCGGCACGTAACCGCGGCCGCTCTGCTTCATGCCGATGGTGCCGCCGGCGTAGAGCACGAGGACGCGCGCAGGGTCGCTCATGAGGAACTTGTAGAATGGCGGCGACGCGGACGAGACGCAAGGCCGCGCCCCTCTTGCCGCGGCGCGTCATCGACCACGAAAAAACCGGCGCGCGAGCCGCTTGCCGCGAACTCGAGTCTGGTAGTGTGCCGCAGCATTTTGGAGAAGGTGCCCGCGATGCAAACCGACGTCGTTCGCAAAGTCCTGTCCCTCGCACAGCAAGCGGTGAAGGAGACCCACCGCGACCGGCTCGACGCCTACATTCACGCGTATTGCCGCGCGATCCCGCCCGAAGTCCTCGCCGAGGTCGACCCGAACCGGCTGCTCGCCTTCGCGATGGATCGCTTCGCGTTCCTCGAGGAAGACTTCGCGCGCACCGTGAAGGTCGCGATCCGGGACCCGGAGTCGACGCTGCTCGGCGACGAGGCGCCCTGCACGGTGATCGAGACGCGACTGCCCGACTGCGCGTTCGTCGTGCGCACGATCAAGGCGTTCTTGCGCCAGCAGGGACTGCAGATCCAGTTCGTCCTCCACCCGATCCATGGCGTGGTCCACGACAACGGTCAGATCACCGCCATCGACCGCGAGCGCGGCCGCGGCATGCGCATCTCGCAGGTGTACATGCAGGTGAGCCCGATCCCGGCCGACCGCCGCGACGCGCTGCGGGCCGATCTCGAGGCCCGGCTCGAGTGCCTGCTCCACGTGAACCGCGAGTACGGCGCGGTGCGCGAGCGCTTCGAGCACGTGCGAGGGCTCCTCACCGCGCTGTCGACCGGCAGCAGCCCGCGCGCCTCCGAGGCGGCCGAGGCGCTCGAGCTCTCGGACTGGCTCGCCGATGACAACTTCGTGTTCAGCGGCTACGCCTTCTACCCGTACGACCCCGCCGGCGGCGTGCGCCCGAGCGAGCGGCGGCAGGGCCTCTTCTCGACGAAGGACCAGGCGCTCGAGGAGGTCATCGGCGAGATCGTCGCGACCCGACGGAGCCGCGAGGAGATCTACTCGTTCTACCGAACCGACTACACGACCGTGGTCCGCTCTGTGGCGCAGGTCCGATACTTCGGCGTCGCGCAGTCCGGCCCCGACGGGAAGCCCGCGGGCGAGCACGTCTTCATCGGCCTCATCTCGACGCGCGGCCTGAAGCAGCCGAACCGACGCGTCCCCGTCGTCGCGCGGCGCATCAAGGAGGTGATGGCGAGCCTCGAGGACCAACCCGGCAGCTACGCCTACGGCAAGGTGCACGCGATCCTCGACTCAATCCCGCTCGAGGATCTCTTCTACTGGACGACCGACGAGATCCGCGAGATCGCCGACCAGTTCCGCCTCGTCGAGTCGAAGGACCAAGCGCGCGTCTTCGTGTGGCGGCGCAAGGGCGGGCGCCGCGTAAGCATCGTGTGCGTGGTGCCCCGAATCCGGTTCTCGGAGGCGATGCGCGCTCGCCTCTCGCAGGAGATCGGCCGAGAGCTCGGCGCGCCGAAGCTGCGCGAGTACCTCGCCGAGACCGACGACGAGTCCCCGCTCCGCATGCACTTCACGGTCGGCCGCTACCGCCCTGGCGTCGGCGACGCGGACCTCGACGCGCTGAAGGACCGACTCGACCTGCTCCTCGAGAGCTGGGACGATCAGCTACGTCGGCTCGTGTTCAAGCGCTATCGCGGTCGCGCCGACTCGACTCCACAGTCGCGCTACCTCGCGACGGTGGCCTCCGCGCAGGAGATCTGGGCTCGCTACGGCGGGCGCTTCTCGGAGCCGTACAAGGGTCAGCAGTCGCCCGATGTCGCCCTCGCCGACATCGCTCTCATGGAGAAGATCGAGGACGGCGACGGCGTGTCGGTCGTCCTCTCGGTGCTCGGAGAGGGCTCGGCGCGCCACACCTCGCTACGGCTCTTCTCGCGCTCGGAGCTGCTCTTGAACGACGTGGTGCCCGTGCTGCAGCAGATGGCCCTGCGCGCGACGAGCCGCCTCGCGGAGCGGATCGTCACCGGCAACGGGCCCGTCAGCATCACCTGCTTCGAGATCCACGGCGTCGACGGCAAGTCGATCGACGACGACGCGACCCTCGAGCGACTCGGCACCATCGTGCGGCTCGTCCTGTCGGGCAACCTCGCGAACGATCGCCTGCTCGGCCTTGGCTACCTCGCGGGACTCGACTGGCGGCAGATCGATCTGCTCGCCACCTATCGCAACTACTTCACCCAGGTCTTTCCTGGCTATGCCGCGCAGACCGTCGACGAGACGCTGCTCAAGCACCCTGAGGCCGCCTCGCTCGCGTCCGAGTACTTCCACGTGAAGTTCTCCACCGAGCGCGAGGAGCCGCCGGCCGAGCGCTTGGCGGCGCTGCTGCCACCGATCGCGACCCGCTACGACGAGCTCCTCCAGAAGGTCACCGTGATCCAGGAGGACGCGATCCTGCGGCGGTTCTTCGATCTCGTCGAGGCGACGCGCCGCACCAACTACTTCCGAGGCGGACGCGGAGACGTGATCTCGATCAAGGTCGAGAGCGGGGCCATCGAGCACATGCCGCGCCCCTGCCCGCTCTTCGAAATCTACGTCCACGGCCCCGGCGTCGAGGGCATCCACCTCCGCGGCGGCAAGGTCGCGCGCGGCGGGATCCGGCACAGCGATCGCGTCGATGACTTCCGCACCGAGGTGCTCGGGCTGCAACGGACGCAGACGCTGAAGAACACCGTCATCGTCCCGGTCGGCTCGAAGGGCGGCTTCGTCACGAAGAAGCAGTTCACCGATCGGGCGCAGATGGGAGCCGAGGCGAAGCGCCAGTACGAGGCCTTCATCGCGGGCCTGCTCGACGTGACCGACAACTACCAGGTGAGCGGGATCGTCCCGCCGCCTGGCGTCGTGCGGTACGACCAGGACGATCCGTACCTCGTCGTCGCAGCCGACAAGGGCACGGCCCACCTTTCCGACACGGCCAACGCGATCTCGACGCGCTACAAGTTCTGGCTCGACGACGCCTTCGCGTCCGGAGGCTCCGCTGGCTACGACCACAAGGCGATGGGCATCACCTCGCGCGGCGGCTGGACCAACGTCGAGCGCCACTTCCGCGAGATGGGCGTCGACATTCGCCAGACGTCGATCCGCGTCGCCGGCGTCGGCGACATGAGCGGCGATGTGTTCGGCAACGGCATGCTGCTGAACGACAAGCTGAAGCTCGTCGCGGCCTTCAACCACAAGCATGTGTTCCTCGATCCGACGCCGGAGCCGGCGAGCTCCTACGCCGAGCGCCAGCGGCTCTTCAAGCTGCCAGGCTCGCAGTGGAGCGACTACGAAAAGACCGCGATCTCGAAGGGCGGCGGCGTCTTCGAGCGGAGCGCGAAGGAGATCGCCCTCTCCCCCGAGGCGAAGGCGCTCCTCGGGATCGCGGCGAACGTGGTGTCGGGACCGGATCTCGTCCGCGCGATCCTGATGCTCGACGTCGATCTCGTCTGGTTCGGCGGGATCGGGACCTACGTCAAGGCGAGCGTCGAGAGCAACGCCGAGGTCGGCGACAAGGTGAACGACAACGTCCGCGTGAGCGCGAATGAGCTGCGCGCCCGCGTCATCGGCGAAGGCGCGAACCTGGCCGTCACGCAGCGCGCGCGCACCGAGTACCTGCTGCTCGGGGGTCGCAGCAACACCGACGCCATCGACAACTCGGCCGGCGTCGACTGCAGCGACCACGAGGTCAACCTGAAGATCCTGTTCGCGCCGCTGATGGCGTCGGGAGCGTTGCCGCGCGCAGAGCGCGACGCATTCCTCCGCGAGCTCGAGCCGGACGTCGGCCTGGCGTGCGTGCAGGACAACTACCTTCAGAGCGCGCTCCTCTCGATGGAGCAGATCCGGACGAAGAAGAGCGGCGAGCGCTTCCTCGACGTGCTCGCCTACCTCGACAAGAACGGGCTGAGCCGGGTCGCTGAGCACATCCCGAGCGATGAAGAGCTCCGCGGGTGGCTCACGACCGGCCGCGGCCTCCCGCGAAACCTGCTCGCCGTGTTGGTCGCGCACACGAAAAACGATCTCTTCCCGCGCGTGCTGGCCTCGAGCATCCCCGACCTGCCGTTCGTCGAGCCCTACCTCTTCGAGTACTTCCCGAAGAGGGTGACCGAGCAATACCGCGAGCACATCCTGAAGCATCACCTGCGGCGCGAGATCGTCGCGACGGTGGTCACCAACGCCGTCGTCAACCAGGGCGGCTGCACCCTGCTCGTCGAGCTCGCGAAGGAGACCTCGCTGCCGGTCGACCAGCTCGTGGTGCGGTACCTCATCTGCGACGAGCTTCTCGGTGGACGCGCGCTCCGAGCGGCGATCCACGGCTGCGACCTCGTCGTGCCCTCCGCGGAGCAGTACGCGGCGCTCATCGCGATCGAGGACGCGCTCGTCGGTCTCCTTCGCTGGTGGCTGTGGAACGAGTCGACCTGGCGCCTCATGAGCGACGGCGTCGCCGCACTCCAGAAGGAGTTCGACGGCGCGACCGACGCCTTGCTCGACGCGCTCGAGGGGCCACACCGCGCGGCCTACGACGCGCGCGCGAGCGATCTCGCGCAGAAGGGCTTCGGCTCGGACCTCGCCGCAAAGCTCGCACGCACGAGCCTCACGCGTGACGCCTTCGCCGTGCTCGCGGCCGCAGGCGACGGGAACGTCCCGGTCACCAACGCGGCCGCGAACTACCTGCGCGCCGGCCAGTCGCTCGCGCTCGACACCTTCTACGAGGTGCTCGGGACGCAGCAGCCCGCGAACCCATGGGAGCGCCGCTTCCTGCTCTCGCTCGAGCGCGAGGCGGCGAATGTGCGACAGGCAGCGACGAAGAAGCTCGCGACCGACGCGGCCCTCCCCGAGCGCAACGTCGAGCGCGTGGTCCGTATCGGCGACGCACTCCGCATGGTGCGCCAGCTCGGTGCCGGCGGGCTCGTGCCGCTCTTCCTGATCCTCGAGGATTACCGGGCGCTCCTCAACGAGGAGCCGATCCCGGCGACCGGCTCGCGAAGCGGAATCCCGGCGGCGAGAATCTCGGCGCAAGGCGGCGAGTAGCTCTCGAACGCTTGGGCACGGCGGCCCGAGGTCGCCGGCTCACGCGAACCGCGAACGTGCGTCCGACCACCCGCGGGGCGTCGAGGCGGCGCTCAGTGGGCGATCAGCCAGTACACGAGCGTGAGGGGCGCGGTCAGCAGCACGGCGTCGATCCGATCGAGCATGCCGCCGTGACCAGGGACGATGTCTCCCGAGTCCTTCACGCCGGTCGAACGCTTGATAAGCGACTCACCGAGATCGCCGAGGATGCCGAGGATGCCGCCGACGACGGCGAGGACCACCACGTCGCGGATCGGGATCGACGGGACGACGAGCGCGCGCGCGCCCAGCGCGAAGCCCACCACCGAGGCGACGCCCCCGATCGCGCCCTCGACGGTCTTCTTGGGGCTCACCTTCTCGTAGAGCTTGTGCTTGCCGAAGGCGCGGCCCGCGAAGTACCCCCCCGTATCGCCCGCCCAGGCGAGCACGAGCGGGAGGAGCGAGAGCCCGGCTCCTTCGGCGCCGCCGAGCTTGCGGAGGACCGCGACCGAGCCGACGCCGACGCCGATCCAGAGCGGACCGAATACGCCGGTCATGAGCTGCAATGCGGCGGGGCCGAGTTCGCGCAGGCGCCAGAGCGAGAGCACGATCCCCGACATCGGGACGAGCGCGAGCGTCGCGAGCAGGCAGCGCGGGTGCTCGGGGAACACGTAGACCGCGAGCACCACGGCCGAGACCGTCACGACGCCGACGGCCTGCGCGACGCGATCACCGGGGTAGCTCATCCCGTAGAGCTCGAGCGCGCTCGTGACGCCGGCCGCGACAAGCAGGAACGCGAGCCACCACCATGGCTGTCCGAGGAAGAGGAGGGCGAAGAGGAACGGTAGCGTGACGACGGCGGTCGCCACGCGCAGGGTGAGGTTCGATGCGGCCATGCGTTCTCGCGTCAGGCGACGACCTGGCCGAAGCGCCGTTCCCGCCGCTGGTAGCTCTCGATCGCCGTGAAGAGGTCCTCTTCGGTAAACTCGGGCCACAAGCGGTCCGAGAAGAAAAGCTCGGCGTAGGCGCTGCCGAACAGGAGGAAGTTCGACAGGCGCGTCTCTCCGCCGGTGCGGATGATGAGGTCGGGCGAGCCGACGCGCTGGCTCGGGATGCGCGACGACAGCTCGTCGACCGTGATGTCCTCGAGCCGAAGGCGCCCTACGGCGTGGTCCTTCGCGATGGCGCGCGCCGCCGACGCGATCTCCTCCTGGCCACCGTACGAGAGCGCGAGGGTGAGCGTCATCTTCGCGTTCGCCGCGGACTCGGAGCACAGGGCATCGAGGACGTGGCGCACCTCCTGCGGCATCTGGTCGAGCTCACCGACCGCGGCGAGACGGATGCCGTTGCCGAGGATCTCGTCGCGCTCGCTGAAGAGGTACTCCTGGAGCAGCACCATGAGCGCGGAGACCTCGTCCTCGGGGCGCGCCCAGTTCTGAAAGCTAAAGGCGTACAGCGTGAGGGCCTCGATGCCGATGCGCCGCGCGAGCCGCACGATCCGTCGCACGGAGCGACTCCCGGCGCGGTGCCCTTCGCTCCTTGGCTCGGCTCGTCGCTCTGCCCATCGACCGTTTCCGTCCATGATGATGCCCACGTGGCGGGGCATGTTCCGAGCGTCGATGAGCGTCATGGCGAAGGGGCGATTTAGTCACGAGACCCGGGTCGGGATCAATGTAGGGTTCTCGTCGTGGACGAGAGCGCCGGAAACGCGGCAGAGCCCGCGCTCGACGCCGCAGTGACGGGGGCGGCAGCGCACGCGGAGGAGAACGCGCCCGAGGTCACCGGCTCGAAACTGATTTTAGTCAATCCACGTTCGCGCGCTCGCCTCCGCGCGGCGCTCGCCTTCGGGGTGGGCCTCGCCGCCGGGCTCTTCGGCGGACGGGCGACGGTGCGCGATGGCGACACGACGGACGGGATCGCCCTCGCGCTCGGAGCCGCCGTCGATGGGACCGTGGACCGCGAGGCCTTCGTGTGGGAGGCGTCGCAGGGCTTCCTCCACGACGCCGTGCGCGGACGCGGCGTGACGTTCCGCGCCGAGCTCACGACCGGCGAGGCGAAGCAGCACGACGTGTTTCATGCGCGGGTGCGCCTAGGACGCGAGGGCCGCGCGCTCTCGGTCGTCGAGGTGCGGAACCTCACCGAGACGCCAGACGCCGACGAGGGCGAGCTCGTCGGGCACGCCGGCGTCGTCGGCTTCCTGTCGTGGCACGAGGGCCGCGTGACCGGGCTCACGGCCATCGCGCTCGCGCGTTGGTGCGACGGCGCGAGCGCACTTGATCGCATCCTCGCGGCGACGGCCGAGCGCCTCTCGACCCACAACGGCTCGCCCTGGCCGACCTGGCGTGTAACGCTCCCGGCGCTAGCCTCGGAGGCCGAGCTGCAAGGGTTCGACGGCGCGCTCGAGGCGCGTACGGACGCGGGGACCCTGCGCCTCGAGCTCGAGACGGGCGCACTCGCGATGAGCCCGACCCTCGTCGGTCGGGCCGAGGCGGGCCCGATACCCGTGGTGGTTCCGAGCCTGGGAGGCGCGCTCGCGAGCGTCGGCGCGGCGGCATGGCGCCGACTCGGCATGAGCAAGGAGCACCCCTCGACGCACGCTCCCGAGGCCGCCGCCGCGCGGGAGCCTCCGAGCAGCAGCGCCGCACCGGGCGAGGCGGCACGTGTGTGGCCTCCAGCGCTCGAGGGCGTCGGCGACTGGCGCGCGGTCGTCGACGGCGCGAGCGACGGAGCCCCCGCAGCGCTCCTGACAGCAGCTCTACAATTCGCGAATGGCACGTCTGTCGAGCTCGCCGCGATCGACACACGGGCGCTCGTCGTGGAGCCCCACGCAGGGTGGAACAGCCCTCGCGCGACCACCGGGCCAGGGGGGCTCGGGCAAGTGCGCTCGCGCAGCGGGGGCGAGGTCGTCGCGCGGCTCGAGGCGCGCCCCTTCGGCTCGGGCGGCTTTGTCGAGGATGGGCGAACGCTCATCCCACCAATCGCGGCGCCTGCCCTCGTCGTCGACCGCGAGGGGATGTTGGGACTCGGGCCGTGGTCGAGTCGCGCCCCGACCACCCCCTTCTCCCTCGTGCAGGGCGCGCTCCCACCTGAAGAGCGAGGACGCCTCGGGCTCCTCTGTCGAACCGCGTCACGACACCTCGTGTTCGCGCACGGTGCGCGACTCCTCCCCTCGGAGCTCGACGCGCTCGGTCGACGCGCAGGCTGCAACGAGGCGCTGTTCCTGGCGCCATCACGCGAGCCCCTGCTCACCGGCGAGCGCGCGACGAAGACGTCTGGGCCGCTCGCGGACGAATTCTTCGTCCTCGCGAGGCGCCTCGATGCGGCGACCTCGCTCGGGGTCGACGAGCCGGTCGAGGTTCGCGGCATCGACCGCTCGTCCCCCGCAGTGCATCGCCAGCGCATCGAGCGCCGCGACGGCGTCGTCGAGCTGAGCGCGATCGATACGACGCGCTTTACGTGGCGGCTTCTCCCCGGAGCCGACGGGCAACGTCACACCTGCGAGCGCGCGCTCGACGAGGGCGGCGACGCGACCGTGGCGCTGCGCCTCGGCCTCGGAGCGAGCGAGGTCAGCCGACCGCGCGGCCTCGCCCTCGACGGGACCGTCGTCACGCCCTTCACGGCAGACCGCGCCGTGCTCGAGGTGCGACGCGACGACACACCGAAGCTTGGCGCGCAGCCGCTCGGCCTCGCACTCACGGTCGACGGCATGACGACGGACGGCGACGCTGGCGAGCTCGTGTTGCTCGCCGAAGCAGGCGTGGTGCGGCGCGAAGCCCGAGAGCTAGGCGCGAACCGGCGGCGAGCGGTCGTGTGCATGCGCGGGCGCGGCCTGCTCCTGCACGCCGCGGGGGTGTTCGACAACTCGGCGCCGCTGGTCGAGGAGGTCCTCTCCCGGGGCTGTCGTCGCGTCGCCTCGGCCGACCGCGGTCGGCTCGCGAGCGGAGCGCTCGAGCGAAGCGGGGTCGAGGAGTCGCCGAGGGTCCGCGACAGCGAGGCGGTGCTCGTGGGTGTGCCGGCACCCCCGCGTGGACTCGCGCTCACGCTGTCGCGGTAGGCGTGCACGAAGTTCGCGCCCTGACATCCTGCCGCGCGGCGCGACGAGGCGCTGACGGGGCCAGGCGCCCCGTGTACTGTTCAGCTGCTTTGCCGTTGGTCTCCACCATCGTCGATCTGTGCCGCGGCCATGACTCGTGCTCGCCTCGTCCGTTCACGAGCGCGAGCGCGAACGTGCACGCCGAGGGCTTCGAGGTCACTCGTGAGACCGACACCTTCGAGAGTCACGGCTGCCCGGAACACCCCTCGCACGACGCGGACGTGACGCGCGGCTACCCGAGCGTGCGCGTGAACGGCTTGCCCGTCGCCTACGTCGGAGCCCAGGTATCCTGCGACTCCGAAATCGTCGATACCGGTCGCCCGAGCGTGATGGTGGGCGAAGGCTCCCGGATCGCCTGGAGCCGCTGAGCGTCGCCGATGCCTCTCTCGCAATTGCTGCCTCATCCGACCGCAGGCGCGGCCTTCTTCGAGCCGCTCCCGGGGGACCGTACGCGCTTCACGTTCTTCGCGAAGCTCACCTATCAGCTGCAAGCTGGAACGGCGACACTCGCGGCCTACCAGGAGCCGCTCTACGCCGAGGAGCAGCGCTGGGAGCCGCGTCGCCCTGAGCGCATCGATCGCGCCGCGGACCTCCGCCCCGCCCGACCTCGCGTCGACGTGGTGTTGATCGCGCCCGCGACGGGATTTCCCTCGTTGCCCGCGCGCTTCGTGCTCGGCGCGATCGACCGCAGCCATCCGGCCCGCAGCTCGAGCCCGAGAAGCGTCGCGACGTCGACCATCGGAGCAGCCTCCTCGGAGCCCGCGCCGTTCGGGCCTCTCGATGTGCGCGTCGACTCACTCGAGGCGGCAGCGCCGAGCGACCAGCAGCTCGACGCGCTCGCGCCGGGCGAAGCGCTGTACCTCGAGAACATCCTCGCGAGCGCCTCGACCTTCACGACCGCGCTCCCGGTGCACGACGTCAAGGCGCTCGTCTCCTCGAGCGGAGCCGCGGCCGGCACTGTCGCGCTGCGCCCGAGCCTCGTCACGATCGACGCCGATCGCGGCACCTGCGCCGTGACCTTCCGAGGTGAGCTCGAGCACGGCGCTTGGACGACATCTGTCTACCTCTCGCTCGCAGAGCGAGACGCGGCGCCACTCGCGCTCGAGCCCCGGCTGCTCGAGCGCTGGGACCTGCTCGTAGAGACGATGCCACCGGACAGCTCCACGGTCGCCTCGCGACGTGAAGGCGGAGGGGCCCGCGCGAGCGAGGAGGTGACGTCATCGATCGATCTCGACCGGCTTCGACCACTGACGCCGGCCGTACCGTTCGGGTCTCAAGGGCGGGGCGAGGAGGCCTCGAAGCGCTCGCCCTTCGTCGATCTCGCCTCGTTGCGCGCCGAGCTCGAGCGCTCCGGACGCACGTCGGGTACCCTCGCGCCGAACGCGGACACCGCACGCCTCGAGCGCTCGTCGCGGGACGCTCGACCGTCGCTCGACGACCGCCCTGACCCGGTGCGCGAGCTCGGGGCCGGGACCGTCGAGGGCCTCGGGCTCTCGCAGCGCCCGCTGTCCGCGCTCCTGCGACAGCGCGTGGGTCCGGGCACGGCATCGGCCTCCGACGTCCCCGTCGTGGGCGAGAGCGAGGACGCGGCGGACGATGAAGCCCGCGCCGAAGCGCCCGAGCCCGCCATCCCCCTCGAGCTCCTGTGGTTCGATCCGAGCTTGAATTCGCGGCTCCGCAAGCACGAGGCGTGGTCTCGGCGGATGCCTCCGCCGCCAGAGCGTCCCGCGCCGAAGCGCGGCCAACCTCCTCCGCCCCCTCCGAGCCGCAACGAGACCGAGGCCGCCGAGCGCGCCGACGCGATGGCCGTCCTGAGCCGCGCCGAGGAGCGACCGCTCGTGCTCGAGCCGGAGGCAACGCGGACCGCCGCCGATGGAAGCGGCGCACTTCTTCAGCTCGTGTCCGGCAAGCTGGCGCTGCCCTTCGATGAAGTCGCGCTGCTCGAAGCGACCCACGCGGCGGCGACCCCGCTGGCGAAGAACGACAAGGGCTTGCGCGATCTGCTCGAGGTCGCGTCGAGCTTGCTCGAGAACCCCCTCGCAGGCGCGCCCGAGCTCGCACTGTCGATGGTCCAGCAAATCCGCGAGTCGTGGAGAGCCGCCAACCGCGCGCTCCCTCCCGACTACCTCGTCGCACACGTCGAGCGCGTGCTGCTCGGTGAGCGTCGTCACCAGCGACGGAAGCTCCTCGGCGACGAAATGCTCCGCGGCTGGTTCATGAGCCGCTCGCTCGAGGACGGCCTCCCCGCGTACCTGCCCGCGCATCTCGACAAGCGATTGCCGCTCTTTCCGGAGCTTCGCGTCCGCGCGATCGTCGAGGTGCTCCCGAAGCAAGACGTCTACGAGGGGCGCGCCCTCGCGATCCGTATCGTCGCGCTCGGACGCGTACTCGATGATGCCTAGCTCACGCGGAGCGACCATGAACGCAAGCCTGCACCTCACCCCCTCGACGCCATGAGCCTCCTCGACGCCCCGCTGACGCGCCTCACCCTCAGCACCTCGGACCATCTCCTCCAGGTGCGACGATTCCAGGTCGAAGAGTCGATGAACGGACTCTTTCGAGTGGTGCTCGAGGCCGTGAGTCCGCGCCCGGAGATCGATCTGTCCCCCATCGTCGGCGGGCGCGCAGAGTTCGCGTTCGTGGCATCCCGCGATCGCCGCTTCCGCGGGCTCGTCTCCGACATGACCTTCGTCCGCGTCGCCGACGACGCGCTCGGCCTCGCCACCTACGAACTCGTGATCGTCCCGACGCTCTGGCGACTCACGCAGCGCCGCGGGAACCGCCTCTTTCAACACGCCTCGATCCCCGACGTCGTGAAGCAAATCCTCGACGAGTGGAAGATCGTCCACGAATGGGAGGTCGACGGCGCCGCATACCCGAACCTCGAGCTGAGGACGCAGTACGGCGAGAGCGACTTCGACTTCGTGTCGCGCCTCCTCGAGGAGGCGGGGATCTCCCTCTGGATGCGCGACGGCGGCGACGACGACGCGACGGTGGTCCTCGGCGATGCGCCCCACACGAACCCGACCCGCGCGGGCCAGCCCCTCGCCTTCGTCGACGAGGTGGCGCAGGCCTTCGCCGGTCGCGCCGAGTTCGTGACCAGCGTGCGCCTACGCGAGGTCTCGAAGCCAGGCCGGCTGACGCTGCGCGATCACGATCCCTCCCGACCGAGGGCCAGCCTCTTCGCGAGCGCCGAGTCCTTACGAGAAGCCGAGCGAGCACACGAGCAGTTCGGCTTCGTTCCCGGGGTAGGTCTTCATGAGACCCGGCAGAGCGCCGGGACCACGATGACGCCGGTCGCCGACGATCTCGGCGTCTCGCGGCACACCGATGTGCGCGTCAAAGACGAGGCTCGCCGACGCCTCGACGCGCTGCACGTCGATCGACGCGTGGTGACCCTCGAGACGAGCGTCAATGACCTCTCGCCTGGCGTCGTCTTCCAGATCGCCGGACATCCACGCGAAGACCTCTCGGGAGACAACCGGTTCCTCGTGGTCTGCGCGCGCTTCGAGGGCGAGATCGCGAAGGCCGCGGAGTGGCGGTTCTCGACCACGGCGGTGAACGGGAGAGACCCGTACCGACCGGCTCGGCGCACCGCGAAGCCCCGTATGTACGGGCTGCAGACCGCGGTGGTCGTCGGCGACGGCGCGTCGAGTGGGCCTCGCACGAAACTCCAGGGCGCGGTCGGAGCGCTCTCGGCGACGGCGATGGACGAGGGGTTGACGGCGGCGAAGCTCGTCGACGAGGACATCTACGTCGACGAGCACGGACGCGTTCGCGTGCAATTCCCCTGGGATCGCGAGCACGACTTCGGCTCGGACAGCTCGACCTGGATGCGCGTGAGCCAGGGGTGGGCGGGGGTCGGCTACGGCATGTTCGCGATCCCGCGAGTGGGTCACGAGGTGCTCGTCGCCTTCGTGGACGGCGATCCCGACTGCCCAATGGTGGTGGGCCGCGTCCACAACGTGCGCGAGCCGGTGCCCTTCTCGCTGCCCGAGAACAAGACGGTGAGCACCTGGAAGAGCGCAAGCTCCCCGGGCGGTGATGGCTTCAACGAGCTGCGCTTCGACGACGCCGCGGGCCGGGAGCACGTCTACCTCCAAGCGCAGCGCGACATGGATCGCCTCGTGAAGAATGACCTCAAGGAGGCGGTCGGCGGCAACGGCATGCGCTTCGTCCAAGGCGCCGACTCGAGCGCGGTTGGCTCCGTGCGCACGCAGTTCACGAACCTCGACGACGTGGACGTGACCGGCCTGAACCGCACCTCGTACGTCGGCCTGAACCGCGTCGCGAGCGTCGGCGCCGAGGACAGCCTGATGGTGGGGAGCCGCTGGTCGGTCACGATCGCGCGTGGGCTCACGCGTCGCCTGCTCGCCGAGATCGAGACGGCCGCGCAATCGCTCGGCACGACGCTCCGAAGCGTCGCGACCTCGGCGATGGGCGGGATCCAGAAGGACCCGCTGGTCCCTGCGTCGTCGGCCGCGCTCGCATCGTTCGGCAACGCGGCCTTCGCGCGCCTACGAGACGTCGGCTCGCTGCTCAGCGCCTTCACCCTCGATCCAGGACCGCCGCCGACGTCGCTCGAGGTCGTCGACCGACGCATCACCTTCACGACGGGTGAGGCGTCGATCGTGCTCGACGGCCCGAACGTCACGATCAGCGCGCAAGGCGTCGTCGCCGTTCACGCGCACGACAACATCTCCGTCCTTGGCGAGCGAGAAGTTGCGCTCGGCGCGCGCGGAAAGGCCGCGGTCGTATCCGCAACCGACGAGGTGATCCTGCAGGCGGCCAAGAACCTTCACTTGAACCCCTACGGCGGGGGTGGCCTGTCACCGATCCGAACGCCTCAGGGCGAGGTTGGAGGCGAGGCACCGGCATACGACCCAAACCCAGAGGACAGCACGCCGCGCGAGGAGGGAGCACCGAAGACCGATGCGCCGGCAGCGGATGCACCCGCAGTCGCGCCAACGGACACGAGGGGAGTGCTCGAGGACGCACTCTCGCGAGACGATCGAGCGCTCGTCGAGGCGCTCGCGAAGGCAGTGCTCGAGGACGGCGAGGGCCCCTGAATCGAGGACGGCGAGGCGAACTTGACGATTCGAATGAAGCTCTACAGGGGCGCGCCCTACCGCATCGTCGGCGTGAGCAAGGAGCTCGCGCAGGAGCGAGACCGCGAGCCATCGGCGGTTCACGCCGCAGAGGAGCCCGTCGCCGTGACGCTCGACCTTGCCTTGACCGAAGAGCCGGCGCGCGTGTTTCGATGCGGCGTCGCGCTCGCGGGATCGTGGGTCACCACGCGGACGCCCGACGGCGCCCCGACCTTCGATCATTACGGGGTGCTTTCGCCACGCGACACGCCCGCGCCGGACGAGTCGGGCGGCCCCGGGGCGGTGCTCTACACCGAAGACGCCATCGCCCCCGAGCCGGGCGCGGCCGCCGAGCCCCGTGAGCTGTTCGGCCCCTGCTTGCTGATCGTTCCGGCAGGGGCAGCGCGTCGACGGCTGCTCGGCGCGTACCTGATGCTCGGGGCCCCCGAGGGCACGCGTGACCTCGTGAACGCGGGCAAGCTGCCGACCCCGACGCGCTTTCGCTATGCGGCCTTCGTGGGGGCAGAGCATCGCTTCGCGTCGGCCGACACGGTCCCGCTGGTGCTACGCGCCGGAGCAGTGACGACGATCGTGGATCTGACCCAAGGGAGCCCGCTCATGAGGCCCACCCTGCTCTGACCAACGGGAGGACGAGGACGATGGCGAAAGGGATTCGTACTAAGAGCGCAGGCTCGAAGGCACGGGCCGGGTCGATCTGGTACGCGACGAAGGCCGATCCGCTGCTCGCGCTGGAGCCGCTCCTGTGGCTCGAGTCCCCAGACGGAGAGGTCTCGGTGCTCGAGCCCGTGGGCCGTCCGGGGAGCACGCCGCCGTCGGCCGTCGAGGCGGTCCTCGGCGCAGCCGGGTTCCTCGCCCCACCCGAGGCGACCGTCACCCTCAAGTCTCACGAGAAATACTCAGGCGTCGTGAAGCACCACGGCTTCGAGGTGCCCGCTTCGAGCTGGGGCGCGGCGTTCGCCGATCTCTCGAAGCTGAACGGCGCCCTCGGGGGTTGGACCACGGCGCTCACGGGACAGACCGCATTCCATGCGCCAACGCACCTCGCCGAGATCCTCGGGGTGATCTGGGAGAAGGCCGGGAAGCCTGCTTGGAGCGTCGCGCACGCGACCTCGTCGGTACCCGAGGTCGGACACGACAAGCCGCCGGTGCTCACGCCGTTCATGGGGCTCGACGTTCGCTCGCGCGCGAGCGAGGCGCGGTTCGGCGGTCTCGAGGTCGACGCCTCCGACGGGCTGACGCGGCAAAAGACGCACTACGAGGTGCAGGACGACGTGAAGCTCGCGCCCGAAAGGTGTCCTCATTGCGGCGGGCGCCTGTACGAGGAAGAGGGTCACTACTTCTGCGCGAACGCGGCCGAAGAGAGCGTCCAACCCGACGAGCTGGTCGTGGAATGAGCGGCGGAAGAAGGACGACGGAGCGGAGGGTCGAGCGATGGGCATCAAGCTGAAGGTAGGGGGCGTCGTCCGCGACTTCGCGCTCCACTCGAACTGGGTGGTGGCAGAGACTACCAACGGGGCGGTCCCATCGGTCGAGGCCGGGTTGAAGGCTGCGGTGATCGGGAAGGTCAAGCTGACCGTCTCGTTGACCCCCCACTTCCAGATAGCGCTCGACAACTCGCGAAGCGGGACCGCGGGGCAAATCGCGTTCGAGGGGCAGTACCTGCCGCGCTGGCCCCGCCGCTACCTCCTCGATTGCCACCAGCTCGAGCTGAACGGCGGCCTCGGCGTCGGTCTCTCGCTCGAACCCGGCGTGAGCATCAACTCCGAGTTCCAGCTGTGGAACGACACGAAGTTCTCGCCGATCTACCGGCTCAAGGGGGCCCCCGTCGCACAGGACGCGCAGCACAACTACGTCGCCGGCGACCCCACCGGCTTCCTCGGGCTCGCGCTGACCGCATCGGTCGGAGCGGCGGGGCAGCTCGGTCCGGGGACCGCGGGCGTCTCGACGCGCATCACGCTGATGAACTCGAACTATCAGCGCGCGCTCCAGGAGGCGGCTACTGGCAAGTACCAAGCCGCCGGAGCGCGCCTGCTCTCGACGTTGTTGCTCGGCAATCACCTGCAGTTCGCATACGCGGGCCTGAGCTTCACGCGAGACATGAAGGCCACCGTGGGGACAGGCTCCGCCACGCTCGGGAGCGCCGCCGGAAGTCTGTCGTTCGGCTACGTCTTCATGCGCGCGCTTCACCTGCTCGTACGAAATCCGAAGACTCGCCGATGGCAGTACGTCTACACGCGCCACGTCAACCCGAACGCTACCGTGAGTGCACCGTACCGACCGGCGAAGGCCGGCCCGTGGACGCAGCCGAAGGGCAAGTGACGACCGCTGCGCGTGAGTCGCTGCGCCCACCCTCGAGGTGTCAGCCGAGCACGAGCGGATCGAGCGCCGCGCGAATGCGCCGAGTCACCTCGTCGAGCGAGGGATCGCCGTCGACGTGGAGGATCGCGTCACCGGGGGCGAGCCGCTCCGCCTCGCGATAGAGTGCGGCGAGTCGCGCCTGCAGCTCCTTGTACTCGTAAATGTCGGGCTTGCCGCTCCGCGTCGCGCGACGACGCTCAGCGACCTCGGGCGTGACGTCCACCACCAGCGTCACGTCTGGCCTCCGCGCGAAGCGATTCAAGGAGCGCACCCAGGCCTCGAACTCGCCGCTCGCGAGCAGCTCGCTCGGGGCGGTCGACGTCTGATAGGCGATGCTCGACAGATCGTAGCGATCGCACAACACCACGGCTCCCGCAGCGAGCCTCGGCTCGATCTCTGCGGCCAGGTGGGCGAGCCTGTCGGCCGCGAAGAGCAGCGCCATCAGCGGCGCGTGGAGTGCTCCTCCGAGCGACACCTCGCCGCCGAGCGCTTGGCGAACGAACGAGCCAACGGGGCCGCGGCTCGGCTGCCGCGTGGTGTGGACGGCGAGGCCGCGCGCGCGCAGGTGCTCCGCGTACCGCTCCGTCTGCGTCGTCGTGCCGGCGCCGTCGATCCCCTCGATCACGACGAGCTTCCCCGCGGTCATGCGCGCGCTCCTTCATCGAGCGGCCCTCGCTCCTCGCCGAGGACCACGTTGTCGATGAGGCGGGTCGCCCCGAGGCGCGCTGCGACAGCGACGACGGCGCGCTCCCCGATCTGAGCCTCATCGGCGAAGGGGACGACTCGCTCCGCGTCGGCGACCGCGACGTAATCGATCGCGTCGGCGATGGCCTCGACCTCGGCGAGCACCACGGCACGGAGCTTCCCCGCAGAGCGCTCGCCGGCGTCGAACCGCTCGACCGCGCGCGTGAGGCCCCGCGCGAGGCCGAGCGCCCTCGCGCGGTCGCGCTCGGAGAGGTAACGATTCCGCGACGACATCGCGAGCCCGTCGGGCTCACGAACGGTCGCGAGACCGACCACCTCGACGGGCAGCATGAGGTCCTCGACCATGCGCGAGAGCACGCGAAATTGCTGGTAGTCCTTGCGTCCGAACACCGCGACGGACGGCCCGACGAGGGCAAAGAGCTTCGCGACGACGGTGCACACGCCCTCGAAGTGACCAGGGCGCGTCGCCCCGCAGAGGTGCGCCGCGGTCTCCCCGACGTGCACCCGCGTCTCGTCTCCAGCGACGTACATCGCGGCGGGCGCCGGCGCGAACACCACGTCGACTCCGCTCGCCTCGCAGCGCGCCCGATCCGCCTCGAACGTCCTCGGGTAGCGCGAGAAGTCCTCCGACGGGCCGAACTGCGTCGGATTCACGAAGATCGAGACCACCACGAAATCGGCGCGGCGCCTCGCCTCGTCCACGAGCGCGAGGTGTCCGTCGTGAAGGGCGCCCATCGTCGGGACGAAGCCGACGCGCTTGCCAGCTCGCCGGGCGCGCTCACACGCGGCGCAGAGCTCGGCAGGAGAGTCGACGATGTCCATCCGTGTGCCTCAGGGTCGCGACGCTAGCTCCATCCGCGCACGGGGTTGCGGTAAAAGAGGCCCTCCTCGATGAGCCGCGCGACGAGCCCCCCAATTCTTTCCTTCGAGCGCGCGCTGCGGCTCGCCTGCCTCGCGACCATCGCGAGCTCTGCGCTGCAGATCGTGCTCTTCGATCACGGTCGCGATCAGGGCATCTACGCGCTCGTCGCACGCTCGATGCTCGAAGGCGGCATGCCCTACCGCGACGCGTTCGATTTCAAGCCGCCGGGGATCTTCGTCCTCTACGCGCTCGCGCGACTCGTCTCCGGCTCGGCCGAGTGGGGGATCCGAGCGCTCGAGGTCGCGGGGCTCGCGGGGATGGTCGCGGCAATGGTGAGCCTCGCCGGGCGCGCCTGGGGGGATCGCACGGCGGGGTGGCTCGCGGGAGCACTCACGGCGCTCGTGCACGCGCAGCTCGAGTTCTGGCACACGGCGCAGCCCGAGACCTTCGGCGGCATGTTGTCGATCTTCGGCGTGTGGCTCGTCTGCCCCGACGCCGCGCGCGAGGACGAGCGCCCCCAAGGCTTTCGCCTCGTCGCCGCGGGCGTCGCCTTCGGTGCGGCGGGCCTCCTCAAGCCGCCGCTCGCAGGCGGAGGAGCCGCGCTCGGGATCTGGGCCGCGGTCCGAGCCATGCGGGCCGAAGGAAGCCGCCGTGCGGGTCTGAGGCCGCTCGGGCTCGTCTTCCTTGGGGGCGTCTTGCCCATCGCCGCGTCCCTCGCGTGGTTCACAGCCCGCGGCGCGCTCCACGATCTCCACGAGACGCTCTTCGTCTTCACGCCTCACTACACCGAGCTCAGCTGGCGCGACCGCACGCTCCTCGGGATGCTCTATCAGTCACTCACCGAGTGGCTCGTCAACTACTCGAGCGTCGTCACGATCGGCCTCGCGCTCGGGCTCGCGACCTGGAAGAGCGCCTGGGAGCGACCCCTCGTCCCGCTGTTCGCGTCGATCGTGGCCGTGCATATCGTCGGCGTCGCGCTGCAGGGGAAGTTCTTCCCCTACCATTACGGCGCGACCTGGCCCTTCACGGCGCTGCTCGCAGGCCTCGGTTGGAACGAGCTGTGGCGCTGGGCTCGCGAGCGCGGCCCCGCGTTCGCCGTCGGGTTCGCGGTGACGATGGTCGCCGCCTCGACCTTGCGCACCGCGACGAAGGATCTCGCCGATAGCTTTTGGACGCGCGCGGGGCGGAGGCTCGGGCTGCTCGCCGGCGGCTGGAGGGACGACATCGCGATCGACGGGCTCGCGACGGTGGCCGACGTGAACGCGAACGGAAATCGCAAGGTCGCGGAGTTCTTACGGAGCCACGTGCCGAGCGGCGGTTCCGCGTTCGTGTGGGGCTTCGAGCCGATCGTCTACGACCTCGCCGGCGTTCGATCCGCGAGCCGCTACATCTACAACGTGCCGCAGCGCGTGGCCTGGGCCGCCGAGCCGAGTCGCCGCGAGCTCATGTGCGAGCTCCGGTCTCATCGGCCGGAGGTGATCGTCGTCGCCTCGGGTGACGTCTTCCCGGTGGTGACGGACAACGTGTTCGGCTCCGACCACGTGCTCGCCCACGACTTCAAGGAGCTCCGCGAGCTGCTCGACTCGGCCTACCGCAAGCACACGCGGATCGACGACTTCGAGCTCTACGTCCGCAACGACGCCGGGCCTTGAGTGCGGCCCTTCAGCGTGACGCTTCGGCCATCGTCGAGCGCGCCCACCCGCTCACGGGTTGACACGGTCGCTTGGCCCGTGCTTTAGTCCCCGGCCCCTCCCCTCCGGGATGGAGTCCACCATGAAGCGCACGTATCAGCCCCACAACCTCAGCCGTGCTCGTACGCACGGTTACCGTAAGCGGATGAGCACGAGCGGCGGCCAGAAGGTCATCGCCAACCGCCGTCGCAAGGGCCGCAAGCGGCTCACCGTCTCGACCTGGAAGAAGTGAACGGGCGCAGGTCTCTCGCCTGCGTCATGGCCCTCGGGCTCTGCGCTGACCGCGGGGCCTCTCTCCAGCTCACTCCTTCCTACGGCGTGTTCCGTGCCCGCGGTGCCCCACCTCGGGCACGTGCTCGTCTCCATCGGTCGATGAGCGCCGCGCGGCAGGCGCCTCGACGTCGAACGCGAGGGTTTGTCTTGTCCGGGTTTACGCGCGCTCAGCGGATTCGCAAGCGAGACGAGTTCGTCCTCGCGCAGCGACGGGGAGCGCCGGCCCGCGGGCGTTTCGCGGTGGTGCTCGTGAGCGTGCGGGGCGACGCTTCCCCCGCGAGGCTCGGCGTGGTGGCTTCGCGCAAGGTGGGGAGCGCGGTGCGACGCAACCGCAGCAAGCGACTCGTGCGCGAGTGGTTTCGTTCGACCGCGGTGCCCCCCGGCCTCGACGTGGTGGTGATCGCGGACGCCAAGCTGGCCGACGCGGCGGCCTCGGAGGTCGCACGAGACCTCGATGGGCTGCTCGCGCGGGCCCGCGGGAAGTCGAAGCATCGCCCCCCCCGACCCGAGGCGAGCGCCGGCTCGTAAGCCATGCGCTGGATCCTGCTCGTCCTCATTCGCTGCTACCAGCTCAGCCTCTCGAAGCTGATTCGCCTGGTGCTCGGCAACGTGTGTCGGTTCGACCCCTCCTGCTCGGCCTACGCCTACGAGTGCGTGAGGGTCCACGGCGCGGTCCGCGGAGGCTTGCTTTCAGCAAAGCGACTGAGTAAGTGTCACCCGTTTCATCCGGGCGGTTACGACCCTCCGCCGCC
Source organism: Deltaproteobacteria bacterium (assembly GCA_016875405.1). Classification (GTDB taxonomy): domain Bacteria; phylum Myxococcota_A; class Polyangia; order Polyangiales; family Polyangiaceae; genus SYFR01. The sequence continues at coordinate 23,684 of VGRJ01000012.1, forward strand.
CCTCCCGGACAAGGGCTGAACCTCCAACGTGACTGCAGCCCTCGGGAGACGCGGCACTCTCTTCTTCGCCGCGTGGAAGTCCACGCTTTTCTTCGGCTCCTCGCATCATGGAAGAACGCCCAAACTTGACGCGGTGGCTGCTTATCGGCCTCGCCGTCTTCCTGTTCGTGACCTACGGCTGGCCGGCGATCACGGGCAAGTCGGGGCAGTCCCTCGTGCAGCCGCTGGGCCGCGCCGACGACACCGTCGCGCCGACCGAGCGGCCTGTGGACGAGCAGCTCTGCGCGATCGCAGGCCCTCGCTTCCGCGCGACGTTGACGACCAAGGGCGGTAGCCTCCGAAGCTTCACGCCCGACGACGCGAAGTATCAGACCCGCCAGGACGACCGGTCGAGCGACCTCGTCACGACGACGCTTCCCTCGCGGTTGCCGCTGCGCACCGACCTGCGATTGCCCGCCTCCGCGGGCGGCGCGGCCGAGCAGGTCGGCTTTGACGACCTCGAGTGGAGGCTCGAGTCGAGCACCGCGACGAGCTGCGTGTTCCGGTTCGAGACCGACACCACGACCGCCACCAAGACGGTCGCCTCGACCGAGCGCCCGTTCGAGCTCGAGCTGACGCTGGCGGTGACCAACAAGTCGAAGGAGGCGCGCTCGCATCGCCTCACGGTGGAGAACGCCGAGTGGTTCCGCGCGGCCGAGACCCAGAGCTCGTGGCAGCGCCAGAGCGAGTATCAGACGCAGGTCGAGGTCGCGATCGGAGATAAGGTCTCGCGCTTCGGGCTCGAGGACTTCGAGCCGAAGGACTTCGAAGACCAGGCCTTCACCGACGAGAAGTGGCGGCGCACCGCCGGAGACGCGAGCTTCGCCTCGGTGTCGACGTCGTACTTCTCGAAGGCGCTCGTGCCGCTCGACGACGCCAAGCCCGCAGGCGAGACGCGGGTCGAGGAGGTCTTCGACCGCGCGCAGTTCGCCGACAAGGGGAAGGACCCGCAGTTTGGCCACACCTACCGCGCGCGACTCAACTACGGCGTTCGCGCGCTCGGGCCAGGCGAGACGGTGAGCTATCGCATCCTCGCCTTCAACGGGCCGAAGGAGCGAGAGCTGCTCGCGAACGTCGGCGGCGGCGGCCGACCGACGACCGAGATCCTGAACCTCGGGACCTTCGGCGCGATCGGCAAGCTCCTGATCCGCTACCTCTACCTCTTGAACAGCCTCGTCTCCTCGTGGGGCTGGGCCATCTGCCTGCTCACGATCACGGTGAAGCTGCTGCTGTTTCCGCTCAGCATCTCCCAAATCAAGAGCACCATCGCGATGCGTCGTCTCAAGCCCGAGATGGACGCGCTCAACGCGAAGTACAAAGACGACGCACAGCAGCGGGGCCTCGCGCTCCAGGAGCTGTGGCGCAAGAACAAGGTCGCGAACCCCATGCTGGGGTGCCTGCCCGTGCTCTTGCAGATGCCGGTCTGGTGGGCCCTCTACACCTCCCTCCAGACGGCGGTCGAGCTGTATCACACGCCGTTCGGTCCGTTCGTTCCCGACCTCTCGGCTCCCGGAAAGTACTTCATCATCCCCGCGTTGCTCGGCGCATCGAGCTTCCTGCAGCAGCACCTGATGCCCATGCAGGGAGACCCGATGCAGCAGCGCATGATGAAGTGGATGATGCCCACCATTTTTACGGTCATGATGCTCTTCCTCCCCGCGGGGCTCGGCATCTACTTCCTGACCAACACGTGGCTGGGCATCGTTCAGCAGGTCGCCGTGGAGCGGTACTACAAGTCGCAAGAGAGCGCGGGCGAACCGACTCCGGCCTAGAACCGCAGACGTACGAGCTTCGAAAGGGATACGCACCGTGTCGAGCAACGTGGAAGAGACCGACGACGAGAAGGAGACCCTCGCAGGTGGCGGGGGCAGCGACGACGACGAGGGCGGCACCGAGTCGCAGGAGGCGTTCGTCGAGGACGGCCGTGCCGATCGCGCGCTCGACTTCGTGGTCGACGTGCTGACCCGCATGGGGATGGACTGCACCGTCGACCTGATGGAGAACGAGCCTGAGGATCCGCCGAGCGACGTTCGCATCGAGATCAGCGGGCCCGACGCGTCGCGCCTCATCGGCAAGAAGGGCGAGACGCTCGCGGCGCTACAGTTCGTGTCGAACCGGGTCATCAACCGCCCGACCCTCTCGCGTCGGCACGTGCTGATCGACGCCGATGGCTACCGTCAGCGTCGTGAGGGCGCGCTCGCGACCATGGCGAAGCGCCTCGGCAAGCAAGCGGTCGACGAGGGGAAGATCATCACCTTCGAGCCGATGACCGCGCAGGACAGGCGCATCGTGCACCTCGCGCTCGCGAAGTTCCCCGGGGTCGTCACGAAGAGCGAAGGCAAGGGCGCTGCTCGCCGCGTTCAGATCATTCCCGTTCGTGACGAGGCGACCTGATCGACGCCCGCGAGGGCGGGCAGCGCGCGCGACTCGTCACTCGATCGGCGTGAGCTGCCCGCCGCGTACGCGGTACGTCGCGGTGACGGTTCGTCCATCGCGCCGCAGCACCACGACGACGTCGACCTTGCCGTCGGCGTCGACGTCGCGCAGGGCGACGGACTCGAGGTCGCCGGACTCACCCGGCAAGGACAAGGCCGCGAAGCTTCGACCGTCCCGAAAGCCCGGGCCGAAGACCACGAGGTCGGTGCCGTGCACCACGAGCCGTTCGGCTCGCGCGTCCTCGGCGAGATCGCCCGACAAGTCGAAGCGCGGCGGGCCATCGACGCCGCGGCGCTTTCGGTAGAGCGCGTACACGCGGTCGGGGTCCGCGCCGCCCGCGTCGCGGGTGACGACGACGACACGATTCTTCGTATCGGACACGCTCGGGTCGCCACGAGGCACCGAGCGCGGGGGCGACCCAGCCGGATCGGGCGGAGGGCCCTCGGGCGACGGCGCACTCGTCACGGGGGCGGGCGCTCCTCCGCCCAGCGCCTGCGACGAGACGAGCGTCGGCACATCGGAGGTCCCCTCAAAGGCAAAGATCTCCACGACCTCACCCGAGGGCGTCCCCCGATGCACGCGCAGGTCGTCGCGTCGGTCGCCGTTCGTGTCGGACGCCGTGACGCTCACGACGACGCCCGAGCCGAGATCACGGTAGAAATACTCGGCGCCCGCGCGATAGGTCGGACCGAGCACGACGAGGTAGCGATCGTAGACGAGCACGCGCTCGAGCATCGCGTCACCGACGACGTTCGCCAGGAAGTTCACGCGCGGCGCCATCGTCAGCCCCTTCTGCCGGAGGAGGTTCGCCCCGAGCGAGAGCTCCGCCTCGGTCGAGAGCGGCGGCAGCGCGTCATAGCTTTGCGCAGCCGACGACCCGAGCACGCTGCGGCCGCCCGGGCCATCCCCATCGTGAACGCGTACGGCCCCTCGGAAGCCGATCCTGACGCGGTCGCTTCGCGGCAAGCGCGCCCACGGGATCGCGGCCTCGAGGGTGTATCCGGTCGGACTCGGAGCCTCGACGATGCGGGCGCCCTCGACCACGCGACCGGCCGCGGTCTTCACGACCGCGCGCGATTTTCCTGCCTCTCCTGGGTAGAGGCGCAGCGACTCGAGGACGCCTCCAGGCACGCCTACGAGCAGCTCAACGTGGTCCTGCCCCGCGACGAGCACGTCGTCCTCGACGATGGCCGCGACGTAGAGGTGCCTCTCGTCGTGCGCGAGCGCCACCTTGCACGAGAGGTCGCGCGCCTTCGGACGGGGCCCCTCGAGCGCCTCGGTGAGCTCACGGAACTCTCCGCTCCACTCGCCGGGGACGCCGTCGAGCTCCGGCGGGCGCTCGAGCTTGCTGGCGCGCAAACCACCCCTCGCCACCGCGAGGGATGGGGCCGAGAGGAGCGTGAGCGCAAACAGCGCTGCCGCCTGGCGAGCGAAGGTGAGGCCGCGCAACGCCGTTCACCCCCTCAATCTTCTCGAGCGAGCGAGCGCGGGACCTCGTCGCGGCCGCGGAACCACAGCCGATTGAAGAGCTTCGCGAGCTCGACCGCGGGCAAGACGATGGCGGCGAGACCGAGGACGAAGACCCACTCGCTCGGGCTCACGGAGAAGGTCCGGAACACCGGCTGCAAGCTCGGCACGAGGACCGCGACGAGGTGGATGCCGAGGCTGAAGAGGACGGCGAAGAAGAGGGGCCAGCTCATCCTCGGGCGACACTGCAGCACCGAGCGGATTGGGCTTCGGCAGCTCCACGCGTGAATGAGCGGGGAGACGGCGAGCAGCGTGAAGGCGAGCGCGCGCGCAGCCTCGAGGCTCTGCGGATCCTGCGGAGCGAGCGCGTAGGTCGCGACGGCGGCTCCGCCCATCACCGTACCGACGAACAGCATCCCCAGGTAATCGCGGAACACCATGAGGCGCTCGGTCGGATCGCGCGGTGGCTCCTCCATCAGGCGCTGATCGGGGGGGTCGATGCCGAGCGCGAGCGCCGGCAAGCCGTTCGTGACGAGGTTGATCCAGAGGACCATGAGCGGCGTGAGCGGCGGCCACTCGCCGAAGAACGAGACCGTGAACACGGCGACGACGAGCCCCATGTTCGCACTCAGGAGGAAGAAGATGAACTTCTGGATGTTGCGGTAGATCGCTCGGCCTTCGCGGACCGCGTCGACGATGGTGGCGAAGTTGTCGTCCGCGAGGACGAGGTCCGCGGCCTGCCGCGCGACATCCGTGCCCATCTTACCCATCGCGACGCCGATGTTCGCCTCGCGGAGCGCGGGAGCGTCGTTGACCCCGTCGCCCGTCATCGCGACGACGTGCCCGGCGCGCTTGAACGCCCTCACGATCCGCAGCTTTTGTTCGGGCGTCGTGCGCGCGAAGACCTTGAGCCGCGGCGCATGCCGGTCGAGCTCGGCCTCGCTCATGGCCTCGAGCTCGGTCCCGGTGAGCGCCTCGTCCCCTGGCTGCCACATGCCGATCTCCTCGGCGATCGCGCGTGCGGTCGTCTTGTCATCACCGGTGATCATCACCGGACGGATGCCCGCAGCGAGACAGGTCGCGATGGCCTCCGCCACGCCGACGCGCGGCGGGTCCATCATCCCGACGAGGCCCAGGAAGGTGAGCTCGCGCTCGAGGTGCTCGACGTCATTCGACGCCCCGGCGCCCGAGTGCCGCTCGCGCCGACAGATCGCGAGCACACGTAGCGCGTCGCGGCTCATCGCCTGCGCAGCCTCGAGGATCGCGGTCCTCCGCGCGTCGTCGAGCGTCACCGGCCCGTCGTCGGTCGCGCAGTGCTCGCAGCGCGGCAGAAGCACATCGACGCTGCCCTTCACGTGGGCGATCTCAAGGCCCCGCTCGTCGCGGGCGACGATCGTCATGCGCTTGCGGTCGCTGTCGAACGGCAGCTCGGTGACGACCACCGACGTGGCGCGCACCGACGCAGGCGGAACGCCTCCCTTCTCGGCGAGCGCGAGCAGCGCGCCCTCGGTCGGATCGCCGACGACGCGAAAGCACCCTTCGATGAGGCGGAGCTCGGCGTTGTTGCAGAGTGAGGCCGTCGCGAGCAGCTGCTCGAGCGCCTCGGGGACTGCGCCACCCGACGCGACCTTCCCCTGCTCGTCGCGAATCTCACCCGCCGGCTCGTAGCCCTGACCGGTCACGCGGAAGCTGCGTCCGACGGTGTAGACGGCACGCACCGTCATCTCGTTCTGCGTGAGCGTGCCGGTCTTGTCCGAGCAGATCACGGTCGCGGCGCCGAGCGTCTCGACCGCGGGGAGCTTACGGACGATCGCGCCGCGGCGGGCCATTCGCTGCATGCCGAGCGCTAGTGTGATCGTCGTGATGGCGGGCAAGCCCTCGGGGATCGCGGCGACGGCGAGCGCGACCGCCTCGAGCAGCAACACCGGCCAGGCCCGCGGCTCGCCGCCGAAGAGCTTCGGGCGCAGGAGGCCCCACGCGAGGAGCGCGGTCGAGAGCGCGATGCAGCCCCAGAGGATGACCTGACCGAAGGCGTCGAGACGCTCCTCGAGCGGTGTCTTCTGGTCCCCGATCTCGGCGATCATCTTTCCGATGCGGCCGAGCTCGGTGTCGACGCCTGTCTGCGTCACAACCGCGCGCCCACGGCCGCGGACGACGGTCGTGCCGGTGAACACCATCGTGTCTCGCTCGGCGAGCGGCGCGTCGCGCTCGATCGTGGCGAGCGCATCCTTCACACGCGGTACCGCCTCACCGGTGAGCGCCGACTCCTCGGTGGCGAAGCCGAAGGTCTGCACGAGTCGCGCGTCTGCGGGGATCGCGTCCCCAGCCTCGAGCTCGACGAGATCGCCGGGCACCACCTCGGACGCTGGGCACTCGAGCACGGCGCCGTCGCGACGCACGCGGGCGTTGGGAGCCGCGAGCTCTCGGAGAGCGTCGAGCGCGGCCTCGGCGCGCCGCTCCTGATAGAAGCCGATGAGCGCGTTGATAACGACGATGAGCAGGATCGCGATCGCGTCCGCGAAGCGCGAGAGGAAGCTCCCCGTCGCCTCGCGCGCACCGACGAACACCGCGATCGCGGCGGCGGCGAGGAGCGTGAGCACAATCGGGTTCAGAAACTGCGAGAGCAGCCGCTTCCACGCGGGATCCCCGGGCTGCTCCGGCAAGGCGTTGGGACCTTGCCGCTCGAGACGAGCGCGCGCTTCGATCGCCGTGAGCCCCTCCGCAGAGCTCGCGCCGAGTCGATCGAGCAGCGCGTCGAGCGGCTCGGCGTGGACGGCAGCGTCCGACGGCGAGCGCGCGGCTTCAGGGCGCGACGACGCGCTCAACGCTTCATGCGGGCCTGAGCGGCCGCCTCCTGGGCCTCGAGCTCGGCGAGCGCCTGAGACAGCTGCTCTTGCTCGTCCTGAGAGAGCTGCGAGAAGTCCTCGGCGGCGGTCTGCTCGACGCGTACCGCGGCGGGCGCCTCGGCGGGCGGCGGGGCAGACGGCGCGACCCCCATCTTGCGCTTCAAATCGAGGAGCTCCTCATCCGATCCGCTCGTCTGCTCGAGGGTCTTGAACTTTTGGGCCAGCGTGTCGCCGCTGTACTCCTCGGCGAGCTCACCCGCCGCGTCCGCCTCGCCCTCCATCTGCAGGATGCGGTCTTCCATGCGCTGGAACGTCTCGAACGCCGAGGCGTTCTGCAGACCCGCCATCGTCTCCTGGATCTTCTTGCGGGCCTCCGCTTGGCGCTTGCGCGCGATGAGCACCTGCTTCTTGCGCTTGGCCTCCTCGATCTTGCCGTTGAGCGCGCGCAGCGCGAGCTTGATCTGGTCGACCTGGGCCTTCTGCTTCGCCCACTGCGCCTTCAGCGTCTCGGCGTGGCTCTGGTGCTCCTTCTTGCGGTTCAGCGCCTCCTTCGCGAGGGCGTCGTCGCCCGCGCGTACGGCCATCATCGCGCGGCGCTCCCACTCGGTGACCTTCGCCGCTTCCTCCTCGGCCTGCTTGAGGAGCTTCTTCTCCATCGCGATCGCCTCGGCGACGCCCTTCTTCGCCTCGATCAGCTGGTTGGCCATCTCGATGATGACCTGGTTCAGCATCTTCTCCGGGTCCTCGGCCCGGCTGATCATGTCGTTCAGGTTGCTTTTGATGAGGTCGGCGAGTCGCGCGAAAATTCCCATAGGTTTACCGTGCCCCGAGGTGCTTTGGACTGCGTGCGGGAGAGCCTTGTCAGCTGCGAGACAGCTCGCGGAGTGGCTTGACGTGGCGAGCGAGCGCGAGGTCGACGTCGGCGAGCACCGACGCGAACTCGTTGAGGTCGAGGTTCTCGAGCGGCAGCGCGGCGCCGAGGACGATCTCGTCCCCCTCAAGACCGTAAGACCCATGGACGAGGTCCGAGCCGTTGAGCTCGAGCAGCCGACGAAAGACCGCGAGCCTCTGCGCGTCGTGCTCGGGGGCACGACCGATGTCGACGCGCACGAGCACGAGCGGGTCGTTCACGTGGAGGGCGACGGGGGTCCCGGCCTCACCGCTCACGACGAGGAAGGTGTCGTCGTCTCGCTCGAAGGTTCGCTCGAGGCTCTTCAGGTAGAGTTCGATGTCGTCAACGGTCCTCGCCATGGCGCTGACACGCTACCAAGTTGCCCGCGAAGTTGCGACTCATGGTGCATTCCGCTTCCTCCGTGGAGCGGCCTTCCGGTACTGTCCCGATCCAGGTTTTTTGGCGATCCACCCAGGCGACACCCTAGCCGGCTATCAGGTCACGCAGCTGCTCGGCCGCGGTGGCATGGGCGAGGTGTGGGCGGCGCGCGCGCCCGACGGGACACACGAGGTCGCCATCAAGGTGCTGCTCGCCAAGGCCGCCATGAAGCCGGACCTCGTCGCGCGCTTCGAGCGCGAGGCGATGGTGTGCGCCTCGATCGACAGCGAGTACGTCTGCAAGCTGCTCGGGCACCAACGCGACGCGAACGGGACGCACGTCCTCGTGTTCGAGAAGCTCCTCGGCGAGTCGCTGTCGGACCGGCTGAAGCGTGAGCTCTACCTGCCCTTCGCCGAGGTCGGGCCGATCATCGACGACACGCTGCTCGGCCTCGCCGCCGCGCACCGGGCGGGCGTGATTCACCGCGATCTCAAGCCGGGCAACGTCTTCCTCGAGCGCACCGCGGACCCGGCGCGTCCCGAGCGCGCCAAGGTGCTCGACTTCGGAATCTCGAAGCTGATGCGAAATCGCGACGGGCACCGAGACGAGCCGAGCCTGACCGACTTCGACGCAACGCTCGGCTCGTTCGCCTATATGGCGCCCGAGCAAGTCCGAGGCGCGGCGCGCGTCGACCATCGTTGCGATCTCTACGCCGTCGGAACGGTCGCGTTCCGAGCGCTCGCGGGACGGCTCCCTTACGAGGGGCCGAGCGCTGGCACCGTGATCGCCTTGAAGCTCGATCGCACTGCGCCGAGCCTCTCCGAAGCGACGCGCGACCGCTGGCCCGCCGCGCTCGAGCGCTTCCTCGCGCGAGCCCTGCAGCGCGACCCCGAGCAGCGCTTCGCGACGGCAGAGGAGGCGCTCGTGGAGTGGCGCGCCTGCCTACCGAGCGCCGTGTCGCGTCGCTCGGCGCCGACCACGGTGCCTCACGGTCAGGGTCCATCGGGCAGCACGCTGGCCGACCAGCCCGTCACGATGACCGAGGCCGAGGACGACTGGGACAGCGGCTCGACGCAGACCGAGGCGGGCAACAGCTGGAGACCGGGGAGCTGACGGAGCGCGACGACGCTCCGAGAACGAGGGTGCGACGATGGGACGACTGGACGTCACGGTAGGGCATCGAAACCGCGTGCACGTGCGCGGAGGGCGGATCCGCATCGGCGCGAGCGAGCCCTGGTTCGAGGTGGGGCAAGACCCGGTGATCGTTGGGCGCAACCCCGCGTGTCAGCTCGTGGTCGAGGACGCGAAGGTGAGCGCGGTGCACGTCGAGTTCGTCGCGACCGAGGAGGGCGTGCGCGTACGCGACCTCGGCAGCCGCAACGGGACCTACGTCGGAGACGTCAGGCTCGGCGAGGTCGTGCTCGCCAACGCCTGCTCGCTGCGCGTCGGAGGCACCACCGTTCAGTTCGAGCCGGCCGGCCTCGAGAAGGTCTCCGTCTCGAGCATCCCTGCGTTCGGCCCGCTCGTCGGTCAGAGCGAGGCGATGCGTCACATCTTCGAGCGCCTCGGCAAGATCGCGCCGACCGATCTCACGCTGCTCATCGGTGGCGAGACGGGCTGCGGCAAAGAGCTCGCCGCGAAGGCCGTCCACGATCACTCGAAGCGCGCCGAGAAGCCTTTTGTCGTCGTCGACTGCGGCTCGATCCCACCGACCCTCGCCGAGGCGACGCTCTTCGGGCACGAGCGCGGCGCCTTCACCGGCGCGATCGACCGGCACATCTCGCCGTTCCACGAGGCCGAGGGTGGAACGATCTTCCTCGACGAGCTCGGAGAGCTCCCGCTCGACGTTCAGCCGAAGCTCCTGCGCGCGCTCGCCGAGCGGCGCGTCAAGTCGGTGGGCGGCTCGACCTACAAGCCGTTCGACGTGCGCGTCATCGCCGCGACCCGTCGCGACCTCGTGCGCCAGGTGAACCAGGGAGCGTTCCGCAGCGACCTCTACTTCCGCGTCGCGCAGGTGAAGGTCGAGCTCCCTCCGATGCGCTCTCGCATCGAGGACGTGCCGATCCTCGTGCGCAGCATGCTGAAGGATCTCGGCGGGGAGGCGATCTACGACCGCGTCTCGACGACCCAGATCGAGCGGCTCATGCGCTACGACTGGCCCGGCAACGTGCGCGAACTCCGCAACGCGGTGCAGGTCGCCTACGCGCTGCACGACGGCGGGGAGCTCGACATCGCGTCGCACCTCGGCGCGCTCGCGGAGGGTGGCGTCCCGAGCGAGGGCGGGCTCGTCGGAGGTGGCAGCCTCGCCGCGGCCTTCGTCGGCTCGCCGTTCCAGGATGCAAAGCGCGACGTCCTCGCGCGCTTCGCGAAGGACTACTTTACCCACCTCGCCGAAGTGTCGAGTGGCAACGTGTCGGAGATGGCGCGGCGCGCCGGGATGGAGCGCGCGCACGTCCGCACCTACCTGAAGCGCCACAAGCTCGACGTGAAGCGGTTCCGCTGACGTGAATCGAGCGCGCCCGGACATGCGAACAATCAAGCGACCACGGTTTGTCCCAGCTCCTCGCGAGATCGCGACGATGCTCCTCGTCGGCAGCGGCCTCGCAGGTTTAGGCGTCGCGTCGGGCTGCGCGGAGGCCGTGATCGCCGTGAACGACGAGAGCACGGGGGGCGCCGGCGGAGCAGGTGGCGCGGCCGAGTCCTCGTCGAGCGAGGTCGCCTCGAGCTCGAGCGGTTCGCTGATGGTGACGCCGCAGGCGTGCGATCCGGGGACGTTCGCGCTCGGCTTCGACGCCGAGGGCCGCATCGAGTGCGGGCCGATCGACGGCGCGGTCGTCGGCGCGGTGCACTCGAGCTGCTCGCTCTACTACGGGTGGCGCGACAGCTGCGACAACTGCATGGAGGGCCCCGCGAAGTGGGGCCGCGTCGGCGGGGAGCTCTGCGAGAACGGCAGCGGCGCCGATGGCTCGTGCCTCTCGCTGACGGTCGCGAGCGAGCCGCTACCCCTTTACGGCGTCAGCACGGAGGGCGACGTCGACGGCAACGACAAATTCTACGTCGGCCTCCACTGCCCAGCCCTTGGCGACAGCGCGGCCCCGGGTCCGTGCGAGCCTGGCGAAGTGGCGGTGAGCTGGGATCCGAGCGGCTACTTCACCTGCTACCCGATCGCGCGGCTCGTCGGTCGGTACGTCGCCGAGAGCTGCTCGGCCTACCTCGGCTGGCGCGACAGCTGCAACGGGTGCACCGAGCCTCCCACGAAATGGGGGCACACCGAGATGCTCTCGTGCGCGAACGGCGCGGGGGACGACGGGACCTGCACGACGCCGCTCCTCGGCGGGCGTTGGGTCACGACCTTCGGCATCAACACCGACGGCAACGTCAACAACGACGACAAGTTCTACGCCGGGATCCACTGCAAGCAGCGCGACGACGCGACCGTGGACGCGCTCGGAGCGTGCCCGCCCGGCACGGCCCTCGTCGGGATCGAGGCGGACGCCTCGCTCGTCTGCGCGTCGCTCGCGCCGGCCGTCTCATCGATCGTTCGCAAGCGGTGCTTCGTCTACGCAGGGTGGCGCGATAGCTGCAACGGCTGCAACGACGCACCGTCGAAGTGGGGCCGCGCGAGCAGCGAGGCCTGCGAGCTCTTCGAGGGCGCCGACTCGAGCTGCATCACGGCAACGCTTGACGGCGTCGCGGTGCCGCTCGTGGCGCTGAACACCGACGGCGACGTCAACGGCGACGACAAGTTCTACGCCGGCTTTCGCTGCGTCGCGACGCCGTGATGCACCGCGTGGCCCCGCGCGGCGAGCGCGCGCGGCACAGTGAGCCCGTGAGTCGGCAGTCCGTGAGGCGGCAGTCCGTGAGGCGGCAGCCCGTGAGGCGGCTCAGCGTCCCCGTCGAGGCTTCGCGGGGGGCGTGCCGCGAGACGGGGCGGCGCCTCCACCGCGAACCGGAGGGGCCGCGCCCTTCCTCGAGGGGCGAGGCGCACGCGCCGGAGCGTCGTCATCCTGGCGAGGCCGTGGGGCTCGCGCTGGGGCGCCCTCGTCCTGACGAGGCCGTTGAGCACGTACCGGGGGGCCCTCGTCCTGACGAGCACGCGGCCCGTCGAATCTCGGGGCGCGCGGTGCGCGAGGCGCCGACGGGACCCCGTCACCGCCGTGATTGCGCTCGATGCGGACCCGCGCATCGCGGGGGTCGGGCTGACGCGCCGCGGCCTCGAAGCTCGAGGCGGCCTCGCTCGCGACCTCTATCTCCGAGGCGTAACGTCCGACGTGGATGCGCCCGACGTCACCTGAGGTGATCCCGCCGCGGCGACACACCATCGCGAGCAAGCGACGAACGTCGGCGCCGTGTGCCGCGCCCCAGGTCACTCGGAACCCGACCCAGCCCGAAGGCGGCAGCGTCCGCGGCGGACGCCCCTCATCCTCGCGCGCGAAGGGCGCTTGATTTCGCTCAACCTGTCGAGGGGCGCGAGGCGAGTCGTCATACCCGCCTGGCGCGCGACGTGGCTCGCGCGGGCGGGTCGGACGCTCGTTCGGCAGCGGGAGCGCGACGACGTCGCGCGGCACCGGGCCGCGGGCGATGCCCGACTCACCGACGAGCCTGGCGAGCGTGCGCTCGAGATCACCGGCCGCGATCAAGCGCTCCACGAGGGCGCGGGTGCGCGGCTCGAGCGGGGCTTCGTGGACCTCGCCCTCGGGACGCGCGGTGAGCCGCGCGACGACGCGGTCGGCCTGCGCGGCGTGCAAGGCCTCGACAGCGGGCAGCGGCGCGAAGCGAGCCGGCACGCGCGTCTGGCGGACCACGCGCTGCGCGCGGTACATGTCGCCGGGGGTGACGAGCATCACGCTCCGGCCCTTGTTGCCGGCGCGCCCGGTACGCCCGCTGCGATGCGTGTACGTGTCGGCGTCGGTCGGCGGCTCGAGGTGGATGACCTGGGCGACGTTCTGCACGTCGATGCCGCGCGCCGCGACGTCGGTCGCGACGAGGATGGTGACGCGCCCGAGCTTGAAGCCTTCGATCGCGCGGTTTCGCTCGCGCTGCTCCATCTCGCCTGAGAGCGCAGCGACGTGAAAGCCCGAGCCCGCGAGCGCGTCGGTGACGTCGGAGACATCGGCGCGGGTCTTGGCGAAGACAAGGGTGCGCTCCTCTGGGATCGACAGGAGCAGGTTCACGAGGGCGTCGAGCCGGCGGTCGGGCGCGACGAAGTGCGCGACGTGCTCGATGTCGGCGTTCGCGACGCCAAGCGGCGTCGCCTCGACCCGGACCGGCGCGCGCTGGACGCGATCGGCGAGGTGCAGGACCTCACGCGGGAAGGTCGCCGAGACGAGGTGCGTGCGCCGCTCGCTCGGGGCGAAGCCGAAGATCGACTCGAGATCCTCCTGAAATCCCATGTCGAACATGCGGTCCGCCTCGTCGAGCACGACGGCGCCGAGCCGCGACGCGTCGATCGAGCCGCGCTGCAGGTGATCGAGCAGGCGCCCGGGGGTACCGACGACGACGGCCGGATTCTTCGAGAGCGCGCGGTGCTCGTGGCTGTAGTTGGCGCCGCCGGCGACCGAGGTCACGCCGACCCGAAGCCCCGCGAAGAGCCAGGCGAGCTCGAGCTCGACCTGCTTGGCGAGCTCTCGCGTGGGGACGATCACGAGGACGCGCGGGGTGGGCGTGGCGTTCGGGGCCGACTTGGGCTGCGGCTCACCCGACGCGACGACGTCGCGCACCGCGAAGCCGATCGCGACGGTCTTACCGGAGCCGGTCTGCGACGAGACGCGCAGGTCGCGCCCGGCGAGCGACGGCTCGAGGACGGCCTCCTGTACCGGGGTCAGGGTCGTGTATCCGCGCTCCTCGAGCGCCGCAGCGAGCTCGGGCGCGATCGGCAGGTCGGCCAGAGCCGAATCCGCCTCGAAGGTCTGCGAAGGGTCGACGTCGTTCACGCGAGCGGCAGTAGCAGCGCGCCTCTCCGCCTGCGAGGAGAATCGCGGGCACCGAGAGCGGCGTCACATCTTGCGATCGAGGCTCTTGCCGGTGTCGCGATGCACGAGCTCGGGGACGACCGCCGCGAGGCTCGCGACGAGGTCGGCCTTGCTCACATCACGCCCTCGTTCGCAGGCGTCCTCCACGAGCTCGAGGAGGGCTCGTAGCTCCGCGGGGACGAGCGCGGGCGCGGGGACGACGAGCGCGGCCTCGAGCCCACACTCCTCGGCGGACTCGCCTCGCGCGACGAACACCTCCTCTTCTTTTTCGCCCGACGTGTCCGACTGCGTGACGAGGAGCGGATAGCGCCCGCGTGCGCGATCGCGCGAGACCGCGGCGCGCGCCTCGTCCTCGGTGTCGTAGAAGGCCGGCTCGAGCCCTCGATCGCGAAGGGTGAGCTCCGCGACGCGGACGAAGTCGGTCTGATCGTGCTCGGGCGCGAGCCTCGGCACGAGCACGCAGCGATCCGGCGCGAGCACGCTAGCGACGAGGCAGAGCTGCCCGGCCTCACGCGGCGAGACGAGATAGCGCCGCACGTCCCCGGGCGCCGCGAGCGGCTGCTCCTTGGCGAGTCGCTGCAAGAAGGCCCAGGGCAGGCTCCCGTCCGAGAACGCGACGTTCGCGAAGCGGGCAGTCGTCGCGCGAAGGAAACCCCCGGCGTCGACATCCCGCGCGCTCGGCGCGCCATGAGACCAAAGCAGCAGCTCGAGCGCCCGCTTCGAGGCGCCCATCAGGCTGACCGGGTTCGCCGCTTTGTCCGTCGAGACCGTAAACACGCCACGACGACCGTGACCATGCTCGCGGAGCGCGCGGAAGAAGCGCTCGGCACCGAGCAAGTTGACCTCGAGCATGCGGAGCGCCGAGAGCACGTCGCGCTCCGAGCGAACGTGCTTCAGGGCCGCGAACGAGAGGACCCAGTCGAACGAGGCTTCGCCGCCGAGAAAGCGGCGAGCGAGCGGAGAGCCGTAATCGAGCGGGGCCACCGCGAAGTCGCCTCGAAACGCGCGGTCCCTCGAGCGCACGGTGCGAAGCAGCTCTGCGAGGTTGTTTTCGCTTGGATCGAGGACGGCGACCGCGGCCGGCTCGAAGTCGAGCAGCTCGAGCAAGGTCGCCGAGCCAATCGAGCCTGCGCCGCCCGCGACGAGGATGCGGCTCCCCGCGACCGCGGCGCGGAGCGCCTCCTGGTGCCGCTCGAGGTCCGCCGCGAAGAGCGAACGCGAGCGCCCCGTCACGGCGGCGGAGATCCGCTCGATCGCGGGCGTAAGGCAGAGGCTCATGGTGAAGGAGCGCGTCGCGCTCAAACATTCTTCGTACTCGATGTGGCCTGAGTGCTGAAGCTATAGTTGAGCTCCCATGGAGAGGCGGTTGCTCGACAGCCTAGGCGGAGGCCCTGCGGCGTGACGGCTTCGTCGCAGCCCGCTCCGCTGGAGGCGCTCATCGTCTCACCCGAGGCTTCGATTCGCGAGGCGATGCTTACGATCGATCGCTCGGGGCTCGAGGTCGCGCTCGTCTGCGATGCCCGCCGGCGCCTCGTCGCGATGGCGACGGACGGAGACATCCGGCGCGCGCTCTTGCGGGACGCCACGCTCGACGACACCATCATGGTCGCGGCGAACTCGAGCTTCACGACCGTCGGCCCCGAGGTTGACCAGAGCGAGGCGATGCGGCTCATGCTGCAGCGGGGCTATCACTGCATCCCGGTGCTCGACGCGCAGGGCGCGCTGCTGCACCTCCACACGCTGAAGAGCGCGCTCTTGGGGCACGACACTGGGAGCGTCGCGGTGGTGATGGCCGGCGGAAAAGGCGAGCGGCTCGGCGCGCTCACCTACGCCATCCCGAAGCCGATGCTCCCGGTCGGGGATCGGCCCATCTTGGAGCGCATCGTCCAGCTCCTCGTGAGCCACGGCATCCGGCGCGTCTACCTGTCGGTCAACCACATGGCGAGCATGGTCGAAGATCACTTCGGCGACGGCTCGAAGTTCCACTGTCGGATCGAGTACCTGCGCGAGCGCACCGCGCTCGGGACCGGCGGGGCGCTGCGGCTCCTGCCCGAGGTGCCGACGCACCCGCTCCTCGTGATGAACGGCGACCTCCTCACCAACGTCAACCTGACGCGGCTCTTCGCGCTCCACCGCGCAGGCAACCATGCCGCGACCGTCGCGCTTCGTCGGCACGTGGTCAAAGTGCCTTACGGCGTTTGCAAGGTCGACGCCGGCCACGTCATCGCGCTCGAGGAGAAGCCGGAGCTCCACTACGACATCAACGCCGGCATTTACGTGCTCGCGCCGAGCACCCTCGCGCTTGTCCCGGCCGACGGACCGTTCACGATGACCGGCCTCCTCGAGGCGTGCCTCGCCGAAGGACTAGTCGTCGGCGCGTATCCCATGCAGGAATCCTGGCAGGACATTGGTCTCCCCGCGGAGTTCGAGACCGCGCAACGGAGGATGGAGTGAGTGGCATGCAACCACCTTGGATGAACGGCCTCGCCCCCGGGCGACAGTCAAACCACCGGCGACTGACATGGTTGTGGCTCGCGTGTGGCCTCACGTCGTGCCACCTCATCTCCGGCATCGACGCCGTCACCTATGGGAGCGCGACCTCAAGCTCGAGCGCCAACGGGGGAGGTGGCGCGGGCGGCAGCGGCGGGGCGGCGGGAGCCGGCGGGTCAGGCGGTGCAGGTGGGGCGGGAGAGAGCGCCTCGATGACCACCGGCAGCGGCTCGGGTGGAGCCGTCGGCGCAGGCGGGGCAGGCGGCAGTGGCGAGGCTTCGGGAGCCGGCGGGTCAGGCGGTGCACCACCGATGCCGTCGTGCCCTCTCGGCATGGCCTACGTCCCCGCGGACACCTTCACGATGGGCGACGAAAAGAACAAGGACAAGGCCGGCAAGGTCACCGTGGCGGCGTTCTGCATGGACAAGACCGAGGTCACGGTCGAAGCCTACGCGGCGTGCGTGAACTCGAACGGCTGCATCGAGTCCGCCGAGGGTGGGTTCTGCAACCGCGGCGTCGCAGGGCGCGAGAAACACCCGGTCAATTGCGTCACCTGGCCCAACGCGGAGGCGTACTGCAAAGCCTACGGCAAGCGCCTGCCGACCGAAGAGGAGTGGGAGTACGCGGCGCGAGGAACGGATGGACGCCTGTTCCCTTGGGGCGATAAGGACCCCTCCGACCAGCTGCTCTGCTGGAATCGTCATGGCGCCGGCAAGCCCAACTCGACTTGTCCGGCGGGCTCCTTTTCTGAGGGAGAGTCCCCTTTCGGGATCCAAGACCTCGCCGGCAACGTGTACGAATTCACCTCCTCTTTGCTCAGTCAAAACGGCACCCAGAGAGTCGGGCGGGGCGGTGCATGGGGCTCATCGATGCCGCCGCTCGTCCGGTCGGCCCATCGTACTGGCTACGCCGACAATGCATCTCATGGCGATCTAGGGTTCCGCTGCGCCGCGCAACCCACGCCCTGACGCGCAAGCTGCGGAACCGTTACCGCGCTCCGACCTTGTCAAGGCGACACGCGTCGATCGATCATCTCTGCAACGTGCGACGGCTTCGCTCCTGACGGGTCCCTGTTGAAGCTCTCCAGCATTCTCGAAAGAAACCGCGATCTACGTGGACGGCACGCCGGGCAGCGTGCGTTCGTTGTCGGCAATGGGCCATCGCTCAAGAAGCAGCGGCTCGAGTGGCTCCGACACGAGATCACCTTCACGGTCAACTCGTTTCATCGCGACCCGATCGCGGTCGACATCGCCTCTCCGTACCACGTGCTCGCAGACCCAGCCTTCTGGCAAGAGCCCGCGAAGCATCTCTTGCCGGTGCTGCAAAGCCTGCACGATCTGAACCTCCCGAAGACCATCTTTCTCCCCTCCGCGTCGATCCCTGTCGTCGGAAAACTCGCCGTTGGGCCGGGCATCGACGTCCGCTACTTCCACTACGACCTCGCCGCCGACACTCCTGGCTTGTTGCCCGACCTGGACTTTACCTCGGGCATTCCGCAGTTCGGCCAAACCGTCACCATCTGCGCGCTTATGTGCGCGCTCTACCTTGGCTGCAATCCGATCTACCTCCTCGGATGCGATCACGATTGGTTCGGATGGACGGAAGAAAACTACTCGACGGCTGAATTCGACCATAGCTACGAGCGACGTGCCGAGGAGACGAGCAAGCACGCCGATCTCTGGAACTTCGAACAGATGACCCGCATCGTGAAGGTGATGCGCTACCAATACTCGCGGCTTCGAGAGTACGCCGAGGCACGCGGCATCGCGGTTCGGAACGCGACGGCGGGCGGGCACCTCGATGTGTTTCCGCGGGTCGACTTCGGCACGCTGACCCCGAGTGCGCGGGGGAGGATTGCGCCGGACGAGCTCCTCCAGGATGCCTTGCCCGACGCGGCGCGCCTCGCTCGAGTCGTGGAGACACTGCTCGAATCGGACGAGGCGGCGGCGGCGCTCTTGCTCGCACGCGAGTCGATTCGGCGAACAAGCGGCAAGTTCGTCGCCTCAGGCAGGTTGATGGAACTCGAGGCGAGAGCCCTTGAGGCGCTGGGGCTCGACCAGCTGGCGCAAGCCCGCCGAAGCGACTCTTTCACGCTTGCTCAGCCGGCTGATGGCGAGCTCCCTGCCCTCGCCGCTGCGGCTCGAGACCAAATTCGCGCTCTGCTCGTGGCCCGCGGCGAGGCCCTGGCCGACGACGATCGGCACGAGCGCGCGCGCGCCCTCTTCCGTGACGCGATCCGACTCGACCCCAAGCACGCCCCTAGCTGGAACAACCTGGGAGTTCTCTACGTCGCGGGCGATGAACCCCAGCATGCCCGAAGGCTCTTGGAACACGCCGTCGCGCTGGATCCAGCCGACAGCTCTGCGCGGGACAATCTTCGGGCCGTGAACGAGCTGTTGGTCGGGGGTGACGAGCCTGGTCGAGCATGATGGCATCGCCTCTCTTCCCCCACGACACGGTCGACGGCTGCATCGAAGTCCACGCCCATCGAGCCCCCGATGCGGTGGCACTGAGACTCCGCGAGAACGGCCAATGGCGGACGTATCGCCGAGCCGAATGCTTTGACCTGATCGAGCGCTACGCCGCGCTGTTTGCCGAGCGCTTCGACGCAGGAACCCTGCTCCTCTTCATCAAGCGCCTCGACGGCGACCTCCTCGCCGCGTACCTCGGCGCGATGCGTGCCGGTCTCGTACCCGCACAGCTGAGCCCGCCTACGGCGAAGACGAGCGCCGGGGAGTACGCTCGAAAGATTGCGCACGTGCTCGCGATGACCGCCGCGGGAGGTGTCTTCACCGACCACGACATGGCGTCGCGGGTCCCGGAGGACGTGACGAAGGTCACCCCGGCCGACGCGCCGGCTCGGAGCCGCGGCGCGAGGCGAGCCCATTCGACGGCGCTCGTTCAGTTCAGCTCCGGCTCGACGGGGCTCCAGAAGGGCGTCGCGCTGACACACGACGCAATCCTCGCGCACATGCGGAGCTACGCGGATGCGCTTCGGCTGTCCTCGGATGACCGCCTCGCGACCTGGCTGCCGCTCTACCACGACATGGGCCTCATCGCGTGCTTCCTCATGCCGCTGATGGCGGGGGTCGTCTTCGACCAGATGGATCCGTTCGACTGGTTGCTTCGCCCCGACCTCCTGCTCGAGACGATCGAGTCGAACCGCAGTACCCTTTGTTTCTTGCCGAATTTCGCGTTTCACGTGCTCGCCAAGAAGGGAAAGCCGCGAGATCTCGGTTCGATGAGGGCCTTCGTCAATTGTTCGGAGCCCGCTCGCTTCGACACCCACGCGGTGTTTCGGCAGGCGTTTCCATCCGTCGCCAACGGCTCCCTCACGGTCTGCTACGCGCTGGCTGAGAACACCTTCGCGGTGTCGCAAACACCTCCAGGCGCCGAGCCACGACGAATCACGGTCGGAGGCAAAGAGCTCCTGTCTTGCGGCTCGATCGTCGCCGAGACCGAATGCCGGATCCTCGAGCCCGATGCCGACGGGATAGGCGAGATCGGCATCCGCGGAGCCGCGCTCTTCGCCGGTTACCTCGGGGGAGATGCGCCGATGGAGGGCGAGTACTACCGCACGGGTGACCTCGGCTGCATCACGCCGGAAGGCGAGCTCTTCGTCACGGGTCGCAAGAAAGATCTTGTGATCTGCAACGGCAAGAACCTCTACCCGCAAGACGTCGAACACGTCGCATCGCAGGTCGCCGGCGTCTACGCGGGCCGGGTCGTCGCGTTCGGTGTCGACAACGTCGAGGTGGGGAGCGAGGAGCTGATCGTCATCGTCGAGCGCGACGGCTCCGTTGGGGACGTGCCCCTCAAGCTAGCCGTGCAGCGGGCGGTCGAAGCAGAAGTCGGAGTCCTCCCGCGGCGTGTCGAGGTCGTCGAGCACATGCGCCTCGTGAAGACGAGCAGCGGCAAAATCAGTCGCTCGCGAAACCGCGAACTCTACTTGGCAGCTCGAGGGGAATGACGATGCAGATCGTCGGCAACAGCCATGTGTCCGTCTTCTCACGCGGATGCGTCCGTCCCGACGCCCGCGACGAAGTCGTGGAAGTTCATTGGGTAGGCGCCCTCGAGATCGAGCATTTCTTCATCGACCACCCCGCCGCGAGAAAGGTCCGATCGGTGTTCCGGGACGAGCCGGGCTGGAAATTCCTGATGGTGGGGAACCACGACACCTTTCAGCTGCTTCGGCGAGCGACGCGCGACGGACTCGAGGACGCGATGCATCACTACCTCGGTCGCTATCGAGCGGTCTTCGAGGAGTTCGCGAGCCTCGGTCGCTTTGGCTGGCTCGTCGGCGTGCAGCAAGCCGACAACGTCCACTTCCCAGGGCTGACGTCCGAGGGGATCCTGCGCGTCGCCCGTGAGTTTTCGACCCGGCTCGCGGTTTGGTGTGGCGAACGTGGCATCCCCGTGATCGATCCACTCCCTGCGATCAGCGGGCCCGACGGGCGCCCCGAGTTACGGTGGTTGCAGGCGGACCGCCTTCACCTGAAGCCAGACGCCGCAGGGCTCTACTTTGACGCCATCGAAGCGGCGACCGGAGTGCGCCTCGAAGCTCGGCACGCGAAGGGAGAAACTTTCGAGCCGCGCTCCGAGCACGAGTCTTACTGCTCGCTCGTCCTCGGTGAGCTGGCGCTTCCCCTGCATCGACGCGCCCCCGTCGACCTCGAGCCGCTCGTTCTCACGTTTGCCAGGGAACGGCTCGTCGAGCGTGGCTTGGAGCTCGAGCTCGGACTTGACGAGGACTTCGTCAGCTCGGGGCTTTTTGATTCACTCGACTTGGTCGAAATTTACACGTTCGCGACGAGGTCCCTCGACCGAGAGCTCGATTTCGAGATCTCGCTTCGCAACCTCGACACCATCCGAAAGCTTTGTGCGCATCTTCGTGAGCGGTTCTCCGAACCGGAGAACGTTCCTCTGGTCTTCGATGACTTCGTGACGGCCATGCGCGGTGCCGTCGACGAGGCCGCCACCATCGAGGCGGAGTCCCGCATTCAATCAATGAGCGCGGATCAGCTTCGACAACTGCGCGAGGCCATCGAAACCTCTGGCGGCGGAGCGAGCTATGGGCTCCCACTCTACTGGATGGCGCTCGGGCAGTTCGGTCTTGGGGACGCAGCGGAGGCTGCTCGACTCCTAGAAGCCGCGACCGACAAGCGCAGGCCATTCGCCATCTCTCCCATGCGCGCCGAGGCCGCTCGGCGGAGATGGGCAGCCGCGCTCGAGAGGCCGAGCGCCCTGCCCAACGCACGAGGGATGAACTGGCTCACCGACGACACGGATCCGCTCCTGCTTCGAGCGTCCATCCGTGCGTACGTCGTCTGCTACCGCCACAGTGACGATGTCGCGCTCCACGTCTTTGCCCGCCACTCGGTGAGCGCGGCGACCGCGCTTGTGCTCGATGCCGTGACCTCGGTTGGCCTCTCGGCCGAGCCGTTCGCCGACATCTGCGTCCACGACCTCGTGCTCACCACCGCACAGGCTGAACGGGCGGACTTGCTATTCGGGGCTGGCGAACCCGAGCGCCTCGCGCGTGCGACGCATCGCCCATGGTTTCGGGAGGTCGCCGCGTTCTTTCGCTCGTGCTCTTCGATGCCGGGAGCCCCGAGCGGCGACACCGCCACTTCGGCACCGCGACCATGACGACTGGGCGCATTCCACTCGCGGAGCCACACCTCACGGGGAACGCGTCGCGCTACCTCGCGGAGTGCCTACGCACGAACTTTGTCTCCTCGGTCGGGCCGTTCGTGGAACGCTTCGAGAGTGAGTTTGCGGCCAGGCTTGGAGCCACGCACGCGATCGCCTGCGCGAGCGGCACGGCGGCGTTGCACGTCGCGCTCCGTCTACTCGACGTCGGGCCGGGGGATGACGTGTTCGTGTCGACGTTCACGTTCGTCGCCTCGGGGAATCCGATTCTTTACCAGGGCGCAACGCCGGTGCTCGTGGACTCTGACGAGGCGACCTGGAACCTCGACGCGACGCTCGTCCTCGACGAGCTTGCGCGCCGACACCGGCTGGGTGCTCGGATGCCGAAGGTGATCGAGGCGGTGCATGTACTCGGTCAGGCCGCGGATCTCGAAGCGCTCGCAGTCGAGTGCGATCGGCACGGCATCACACTCCTGGAGGACGCGGCGGAAGCGCTAGGCGCGACCTACTCGAATGGTCCGCTCGCGGGTCGAGAGGTCGGGACGGTAGGACGCCTCGGCTGTTTCTCGTTCAATGGAAACAAGATCGTCACCTCAGGCGGTGGCGGCATGATCGTGACTGATGACCCATCGCTGGCTCGACGCGCGAAACACCTGACGACGCAGGCGCGCGTGCCTGGACGTGCCTACTTTCACGACGAAGTCGGCTACAACTACCGCCTCACCAACGTCGCGGCGGCGCTGGGTGTCGCTCAACTCGAGCTCCTCGACGAGTTCCTCGTCGCCAAGAGACGCATTGCCGCGCGGTACGACGCTGGCCTGCTCGGCGTCCCCGGCGTCGCGCCCTCACCACGACCTCGTTGGAGCAACCCGACCCACTGGCTCTACTCGGTGCTGCTCGACACGGAAGAAGCGCGGGACGCAGCGCTCGATCGACTCCAGCACGCAGGGATCGAGGCGAGGCCGCTGTGGACGCCCTTGCATCGGATGCCCGCATTCCAGGGTGCTCCTCGCATTGGCACCGGAGCCGTTGCGGAAGTCATCGCCCAGCGTGGGCTCAGCCTGCCCTCGTCGGTGACGCTGACCGAGAACGACCAGGACCGCGTCCTTGCCACGCTGCGGGAATTTCTGACGACAACGTCAAGTCGTTGACGGCTCGGCGTACGCACAACCAGCACGGTGCCGCGTAAACGGCCCTCGTTCGCCGTCGGCCGCATCAGGCACGAGCCTTGCAGCCAGAGGCTCGCGCATGAGCGCTGCATCCAGGCCAGTCATTGTCGGAGGCGGCATCGCGGGACTCGTCGCGGCGCTTCGACTGGCTCGTTCCGGGGCCTCCGTCGTGTTGCTTGAGCGCGAGATGGCACTCGGAGGGTTGTTGCGCTCACGCCGGCTTCCAACGGGCCAATACGTCGACCAAGGGACGCACTTTCTGGCCGACACTGGCATCGAGGACCTCGATGTTCTGGTTCGGTCGATGCTCCCTGCGAGCGAGCTTCGTCGACTGGCACCGCTCCAGGCTGGCACGTTTGCGTTTGGTCGACTCAATGTCAGCTCCGCCTCTCTCGACATTCGCGGGCTCGGCAGGGACCTCGAGGCACAGATCGTCGCCGAAGCCCTTTGCACCGAAGAGAATGGGCAGGAGGCTTCTGACCTCGCAACCCACGTGATGCAGCTGTTCGGCTCGACCGCGCTCCGCACCGTGTTCGACCCAATCTTCAAAAAGCTCTGCGGCGTCGGTTGCGCCGAGCTCGCGCCGGATGCCATGCGATTGTTCTCGCTCGCGAGGCTCGTCGCTCTAAACCCAGCCGCGACAAGACGCTTGAAGTCGACCCCTCACGGCGACGCGCGCTTCAGCTTTCACTCCAACGACGAGGGAAAGAACCCCGCGAGCGCCTACTACCCCACGCATGGCGGGATTGGGCGCTGGACGGAGGCTCTGGCGCGCGCCGTCCAGGACGAAGGGGTCGAAGTCCGGCTCGGGACATCCGTCCAACGGGTGACGCGGCACCGCGACTCCACCGTGAGTCTCTCGCTCTCGAACGGCGACCACCTCGCGAGCGACCTTCTCGTTTGGTCCGTGCCCTCCGGCATGCTTCTTCGGGCGCTCGGCGAGCCGCCCGAGAGCATGCCCCAAGTCCGCGCTTCGATCATCGAACACTTCGTATTCGATCGACCGTTCCTCGTCGGAGCTCACTACGTCCACACTTACGGACCGGACGTCGGACCCTTCCGAGTGACCCTCTATCCCAATTTCACGGACGTACCGTCCGAAGGCTTTGCCTGTACGGTCGAGACTTTCGCGGAAGCGACGGCGTCGGTGCCGCTCGATCAACACGCTGACCAAAGCCACGCCGACCTCGTCCGAATGGGCCTCGTCGACCCACGCGCGACGCGCCTTTGGAGCGATGCTCCACCCGATCGTGCCGCGTTCCCTGTCTGGACGAAAAACCATCGCCTTGCGCTCCTGCGGCAGCGAGAACGCGTCGAGCAGTTGTTGCCTGAGTGCATCCTGATAGGGCGCGCGACCGGCAAGGACTTCTTCATGACGGACGTCCTGCGAGACACCTGGCGGCGCTGCGATGCCGTCCTGCAACAGCAGAATTCACTCAGGGCGTCAGACCCCTCCCGGGGCGGCCCCCCAAACGACCATGCGGTCCTCGATGGGTCCGTGCGCGACGTCGCATGACCGTGGTCGCGATTCACCAGCCGCAGTACTTACCCTGGCAGCCTTACCTCGCGAAGGCCATGGCCTGCGATGTCTTCGTGTACCTCGACACCGTTCAATTCCAAAAGGACGGGGTACAAAACCGCAACATGGTCAAGACTGCGAATGGGCCTCGGTGGCTTACCGTGCCCGTGCACGCCAGCCTGAAGTACACGATTGCGGAGACGCAGCTTGCCGACGCACGGTGGGTGCGCAAGCACCTTGCCACCATCCGCCAAAGCTATCGTGGCGCCCCAAGCCTTGACTGGTTTGACGAGGTGCTCGCACCTTGCCTTTCGCTGGCCCATGCGAGCCTGGCAGAGCTTACGATTCGAGTGACGGATCACCTGCTCGACCGGCTCGGTGCGCGATGTCGACGCATCCGAGCGTCCGAGCTCTCCGGCGTCGGAACACGCGAGGAGCTGGTCATCGACTTGGCGCGCAAGGTCGGAGCGACGAGGTATCTTTCCGGCCTTGGCGCAATGAGCTACCAGTCCCCTGCCACATTCGCGCGCGAAGGCATCGCCTTGACCTACATCCGTCATCGGTCGCGTCCCTATCTGCAGCGGCATGCCTCGCTCGGCTTTGTCGACGAACTCTCGGCCCTCGATCTGCTCTTGAACTTGTCGCAGACGGAGGCGCGCGCGCACGTCGAAGACGGAACCATCTTCGAGGATACGACGACCAGGGAGCTCGGAACGTGAGGGGAGGAATCCTCGTCGTAGCCCCGCACCCCGACGACGAGACGCTGGGCGCTGGTGGGACCCTGCTCGCCGAGGGGCGCCGCGGAACGCCGCTTCACTGGGTCATGGTCACATCGATGACGGCGGACCAGGGCTTTGCCCCGGATCGGATCGAAGCGCGTCGCGCCGAGATTGACGCGGTTGCCGCCTCCTACGGCTTTGCGAGCGTGCACTCACTCAACCTCCCACCCGCGAGGCTCGACGTCCTGCCCCGTGCCGACGTGATCGGCGCGCTCGCCCGCGTCGTTGCCGACTGTGAGCCGGAGACCGTTCTTCTTCCGCACGGCTTCGATGCCCACTCGGACCACGCGGTGATCTTCGAATGCGGGCTCGCGGCCACCAAGGCGTTTCGATCCCCGTCCGTTCAAAAGGTCCTGACGATGGAAATCCTCTCCGAGACGAACTTCGGGCGACCGGGGACCTTCGTTCCGCGACATTACGTCGACGTGAGCGACGTCTTCGAACGAAAGCTCGAGATCATGCGCCTCTATCAAACCGAACTCGGACTCCATCCGTTTCCGCGAAGCCTCGAGGCCCTCACTGCGCTCGGCACGTTGCGCGGGAGCGAATGCGGCGTGCACCGGGCGGAATCGTTCGACGTGGTGCGCTCGTTCGGCAGGCTCGGAACGCGATTCGACCCATGACGCCCCTCTTCATCATCCCCGTTCGCGGCGGGTCGAAGGGCATTCCTGGCAAGAATCTGAAGACCGTTGCCGGGATCAGCCTCGTTGGGCGCGCCGTGCGGTCTTCGCTGGCGGCCAGCCGCATCCTCGGGCGAGGTCGGGTCGTCGTCGACTCGGACGACGAGGCACTCCTTGCCGAAGCGCGTCGCTGGGGGGCCGAGACGCCCTTCGTTCGCCCCGCCGCGCTCGCAACCGACGAGGCCTCTTACCTCGACGGCCTCCGCCATGCTCTCCAGGTCCTCGACCTCCACGAGACCACGACGGCCGTCGCGGTGGTGCAGGCGACATCGCCTCTGACCCCACCACGCCATCTCGCCGATGCGGTTCTTCGGTACGAGGCCACGGCGAAGCCGGTGGTCAGCGTCGCGGCCAGCAGCCACCCGATCGAGTGGGGAATGCGGGTCGAGTCGGGGAAGCTTGTGCCAGCACTCGCGACGTTCCGACGTGCACGTCGCCAGGAGTTTCCTGCGGCGTACGAGCTGACCGGCGCGGTGAGCGTCGCGGGCGCGAGCTACCTCGTGGGAGGCGGGGATTTTTTCGTGCCTGGTGAGACCGAGGCTCTCGAGCTCGAGCCACGTTACGCCATCGACATCGACCACCTCGAGGATCTCGAGTTCGCCCGTGCCATCGCCACCGCGGAGCCGATTCCCGCCTTTTCACTCGCGGACGAGAACGAGAGTCGTCGGTGCATCGTCATCGCCGACCTCGCGCGGACCGCTGCTCCACGGAACACGCTGCGCGCGCGAATCGACGCGGCTGCGGACGGGGGCGCGAATGCTGTCGTATTGCCTTCGCTTGCGTCTCCAGCGCTGAAGACTCATGTCGTGCACGCGCTCGACCGGGGCCTCTCGACGCTGGTCAGCCCCGAGACGAGCGAGACCGTCTCGCGGCTCGAGGCCGCTGGGGTCGCGGGGTTGGTGCTGTCGCCCAAGGCGACCGCCAACGACGCGTTGCTCGTCGCCGCCGCAGCGACGAGGATGCCTCTCCTCGTAGGGGCCGATGGCTTGGATCTGCCACACCTCGACCGCATCCTCATGCGCTTGCGGGAAGGCGGCTGCGGCGCGATCGCGCTCGTGCAGACCGTCGACCCTCATCAGGCGGGACGCCTCGGTGGTTCGTTGAGGCCGCTCGGAGCGCTTCGCGAGACGTTTCGCGTGCCCGTAGGATTGAACGATCGCTCCGGCTCGAGCACCGCGCTCCTCGCCGCACTTGGGCTCGAGTGTGCACTCTGGCAGCGCCCGCTGGTCGCAGACGATTACGACCCGCTCTCGAACGCCGACGTACGACACGCAGCGACGGAGTTTGCGTCGTGCGTCGCAACGCTGCGCGAGGCAGAGGCTCTTCTCTCGAGCGAGGCACCAGCATCTGGAGCAGACCGTTGAAACGGATCGTATTCATCACCGGCACACGCGCCGAGTACGATTGTGTCGTACCCGTGCTGCGCGAACTCGAGCGGCAGCCGGGACTGCGTGGCGAAGTGCTGCCATGTGCGGCTCACCTCTCACCGTTCCTTGGCTACAACGTCCGCCAGATCGAGGCGGATGGATTTCACATCGTAGGGCGAGTCGAGTCGCTCCTCAGCTCTGAGAGCCTCGTCGGGCGCAGCCTGTCGTTTGCACACCTTGTCCAAGGGCTCACTTACGCGCTCGCGCAGGATCGGCCAGACGTCCTCTTCGTCACAGGCGATCGCGAAGAGGCGCTCGCGGGCGCCCTCGTTGGCGTCTTTCTCCAGCTTCCGGTGGCTCACCTCTTCGGGGGCGACCGCTGCATCGCATCGGATCCGGACGAGCTCTTTCGGCCGGCCGTGAGCAAGCTCGCGACAGTTCACCTGACCGCGAGCGAGTCTCATCGGGCGCGACTCATCAGGATGGGAGAGCAGCCTGAGTATGTCTTCACGACGGGAACTCCTGCGCTGGATCGACTGCGCGACGACCCGATGAACGACGAGGCCCTCTCGAGCGCGGTGGGAATCGATACCCGACGACCGTTCTTCCTCGTCATCCACCACCCGTCACCGCAGCTCGACCTAGAGGCGGGTGAGCGAGAGCTCGAGCAGCTCCTTGCCGGGGTCCTGTCGTTCGGTCACCCAGTGCTATGCGGCTATCCAAACTTCGACCCGGGCAACGTCGGCATGCGAAGGGTCATCGACGAAGCTCGAACGCAACATCCGAACCTACGCGTTCATCACAACCTTGAGCGGTCCGTCTTCGGAGGCCTCTACCGTCGCGCGACGGCCATCGTCGGAAACTCCTCGTCGATCGTGATTGAGGCGCCTTTCCTTCGAGTTGCAGGGATTCTCGTCGGTCACCGGCAGGATCTGCGAGAGACGTCGTCGAACGTGCTTCGGGTCGAAGGAGACACCGAGGCCGTACGGGACGCCTGCCGCCGTGCGCTCATGGACGACGACTTTCGCGCCACGGTGGCGAGCTGCCCAAGCCCCTATGGCGACGGGCACTCGGCTCCCCGCATCGCCGAGATTCTGGGGACGCTCGATCTCGATCGACGTGCCATGCAAAAGACGATGGCCTACTGAGGCGTCATGCGGATTCCGCACTCTGCGAGCGACGTCGGCGATGCCGAAGCGAGAGCGATCGCTGAGGCTGTCGCCAGGAACCGCCTTGGATATGGCGACGCCTCGCTGGCGCTCGAGAGGGCGCTCCTGCAACGGACCTGCCGGTCCTTCGGATACGCGGTGCTCTCAGGGAGCCATGCGCTGGCCCTCGCGATCGCTGCAGCCGATCTCGCGCCGGGGAGCCTCATCGCACTGCCCGTCCTGACATGCACCAGCGTTCTTCAGTCGGTTCTGAACGCAGGGCATGTTCCCGTCCTGGTCGATATTCGTGAGGACGATTTGACGCTCGACGTGGCCTGTGTCCCGTCGAACGTTGCGCTCGTCATCGCACCACACGCGTACGGCGCACCCGTGGAGGTCGAGGCGCTGGCGAGAAGAGGTCTCCCGTGGATCGAGGATTGCGCGACCTCACCGGCGACGCGCGCCGCGGGGCGTCCGGCGGGGAGCTTCGGGTCGCTCGCCGTCTTTTCGTTCGGCGCGACGAAGTACATCACGGGCGGAAGTGGTGGGCTCGTGGCCACTGACGACCCCCAGATGGCGGAGCGTCTACGGGTCGTGCTGGATGAGCGCCCACGAGGCGGAGCCTTTCGACATCCTGCGCGTGGCGCGATGGCCGGACGCTTGGCGAGCTTGAATGCGGCGGTCGCCCTCTCACAACTGCGCCGCATCGACGAGCTACGAAGACGTCGACACGCGATCGCTCGGCGATACCTCGAAGCGTTCCCGACGCTGGCGCCACGTCCGTTCGACGACGCCCATGGCTACTACCGCGTGATTCTACGAGTGGATGAGCCGGCGCCAGTCATCGCGGACAACCTTCAGCGACACGGCATCGACGCACGATGTTCGGTCAATCCCTGGCTTGATGACCACCTTGGCGAGCCGCACCCCGAGTTCAAGGGCGCGCAATCCTGGAGGGAGCGGCTGTTATCGCTTCCCATTCATCCAGCGATGGCGGAGAGCGACGTGGACTTTGTGATCGACGTCGTCTCAGAGTCGGTGGCGGGCGCCTCGCGCTCCCGCTAAGGTCGCGCGAGCCATGGCGACGTCCAAGGAAACCGAGGCGCTGGCCGAGCTGCGCGAGCACTGGGACCAGATGGCGCGGACACTCGCTTCCGACAGGGAGCGCGTCGACGCGAGTCCGCGCGCCCAGCGCATGCGATTCGCGGCGTTCGCGACGCAGGAGCTGGGGTCGGCACTCGAGGGGACCTCGATTCTCGACGTTGGATGCGGCGTGGGCGACCTTTGGGGCTACCTCGAGGAGCTCGGGGTACACTGCGACTATCTGGGGGTCGATGTCTCGAGCGCGATGGTCGAGCGAGCACGCGCGAAGTTCCCAAAGGCTCGCTTCGAGGTCGCGGACATCCTCGGCTGGGGCAGAGAGCAGAGCTTCGACTACGTCGTGGCGTTCGGGATTCACAACGTTCGGGTCGCCGGCGCCGAACCGATGCTCGAGGCGACGACGCGCCGTCAGTTCGCCCTCTGTCGACGAGCGGCGCACGTGAGCTTGCTGACGGACAGGTTCGGCGGATTCGGTCCGCACGCCCTCGCCTGGCGGGCCGAGGAGGTCCTCGGGATGGCCCTCCTCGTCACGCCGAACGTAACGCTGCGCCACGACTACCTCCCGAACGACTTCAGCGTGACCCTGTATCGGGAGCCGCTCATCGACCGACGCCGCGACCTGCTTGGAGACTTGCCCTGAAGGTCGCGAAGGACGAAAGCGCGGAGCGCGCCCTGGCTTCGATCCTCCCGCGCGCGTCGGTCGGATGCGGTACGCTAATGGCCCGATGGGCCGGCGAGAAGTCGATCAAATCGGCATGAAAGCAGGGGATGAGGGCGCGCCTCGGGGCGTGGCGGTCCGTGGCTCGAAGGAGCTCAACGTGCTGTTCCTTGGCGGAGGAAAGAGAGTGTCCGTCGCCGAGCACCTCATGGCACGAGGCCAGCTCGCTGGCACTCGGGTGAACGTCTTTGCGTACGAGCTCGACGATGCCGTCCCGATCCGCGAGATCGCGACGGTTCTGCCGGGAAAAAGGTGGAGTGAATGTCTCGTGCATCTCCAGGGACTTATCGAGGAGCTCGCGATCGAGCTGGTGCTTCCGTTCGTCGACCCGGCCATCGGCGTCGCTGCCGCCCTGCAGAGTGTCAACCCTCGTCTCTTTTCGCCCGTGTCGAGTGCAGCAGCGTGCGAGACGTTCTTTAGCAAGGTGGCGACGCAGCGATGGTGTCTCAGGCATGGCGTCCCGGTGCCCGCGAGTGAAGCAGGACGCTTCCCAAAGATCGCCAAGCCTGACCGAGGCTCGGCGAGCAAAGGAATCGTGATCCTAAGACATGAAGCCGAGCTCGCAAGCTACACTGAGGATCCAACGTATCTTGTCCAGCAATTCGTCCAGGCGAAGGAATACACCGTCGACGCCTACCGAAGTGTCCGGCACGGCAACATCAACTATCTCGTGCCGCGCCAGCGGCTCGAGACGCAAGGAGGCGAAGTCATCAAGTCTCGGACGATTCGCCACGGCACGATCGAGTCGCTCAGCCGCTTCATCCTCGAGGAGGCCGATCTACGCGGTGCGGTCACTCTTCAGTTTCTCGAAGAGGAGAACACCGGAGGCATCTTCTTCATGGAGGCGAACCCGAGGTTCGGAGGCGGCGTCGTCACGTCGGTCGGCGCAGGTGTCGACTTGTTCGAGGTCCTCACGGCAGACTCTTCCGGAACTCACCTCGAGGAGAACGACCGCTGGGAGGTCGGCCTGCTCATGCTGCGGCGCTTCAGCGAGATCTATATCCATGCAGATCATCATTGATATTGATGGAACCATTTGCAGCGAGGAGCGACAGTACAGCCGCCCCCTCGCCAAGCCGCTTTCGGGGGCCATCGAGAGCATCAACAGCCTCTTCGAGGAGGGCAACACGATCATCCTCTACACGGCGCGCACC
The DNA here is from genome assembly GCA_016875405.1 of Deltaproteobacteria bacterium. Classification (GTDB taxonomy): domain Bacteria; phylum Myxococcota_A; class Polyangia; order Polyangiales; family Polyangiaceae; genus SYFR01. The sequence goes on from VGRJ01000012.1 coordinate 55,491, forward strand.
TGGTCTGAATGGGAGGTGACGACGCATTGGCTGCAGGCCAATGGCGTGAAGTACCATCAGCTTTTCATGGGCAAGCCGGTCGGGGACGTATGGATCGACGATCGCGCGATCGCGCATACGACCTGGGAGGAGACGATGGCGGCGCTGGCGCGGCGAGCAAACCGGGGGGCGCCTCGATGACCCTCATCATCGCCGAGGCGGGGGTCAACCACAACGGGGACCTAGGCCTCGCAAAGCGGCTGGCCGAGATCGCCAAAGAGGCCGGCGCAGACGTGGTGAAGTACCAAACCGCGGTGCCCGAGCTCGTCATGAGCCGCCGCGCCCCCAAGGCTCGCTATCAGGCCGAGAACACTGGAGCCGCCGAGAGCCAGCTCGAGATGTCTCGAAAGCTCCACCTGCCGCTGGCGGCGTACGGCGAGCTCATGGAGTACTGTGAGCGAACCGTTGGGATCCGTTTTCTGAGCACGCCGTTCGACGATCCGAGCATCGACCTCCTGCGGCAGCTCGGGATGACGACGTGGAAGGTCCCCTCAGGGGAAGTCACCAACAAGCCTTACCTGGAGCGCATCGGCGGATTCGGTCAGGAGGTGATCCTAAGCACGGGAATGAGCGAACTGTGGGAGGTCGTTCGTGCCGTTGACACGCTCATCGCGGCGGGCACGCAGCGAGACCAAATCACGGTCCTTCACTGCAGCTCGGACTATCCGGCGAAGATGAGCGATCTGAATCTTCGGGCGATGCATACCCTTGCAGAGGCGACCGGCTGCCGCATCGGGTATAGCGACCACTCACGCGGGATCGAGGTATCCATCGCCGCGGTAGCGCTGGGTGCTGTGGTCATCGAGAAGCATTTCACCCTCGATCACGGCCTGAGTGGACCCGACCACCTGGCATCGCTCGAGCCGGACGAGCTGCGGGCGCTCGTCGCGGCGATCCGTAACGTGGAGCGCGCTCTGGGGGATGGCGTCAAGACAGCTCGGGGCGCCGAGATTCCCAACCAACGCATCGGGCGGAGGAGTGTTCACGCCTTGCGCACGATTGAGGGGGGAAGCCTCATCACCCGAGCGGACCTCATTATGAAGCGACCTTCCGATGGGATTTCACCCTTTGATGTCGATCGCATCATCGGAAAGCGCGCGCGACGACGAATCGACGAAGACGAGTGCATCGAGCCGACCGACGTCGACGTGTGACGTGCACCTCCCGAATCGCCGCGGGTGACAAGCCCGCCCGCGCCCGCTCCTAGCCGACGACTAGCCGACGACGAAGCGGAAGCGGTTCGAGCCAACCTCGAGCACGTCGCCGCTCCGCAAGTTGGCGAGGTCTCGCCGCTCGCCGTTCACGCGCAAGGACGACGGGAACGACAGCTCGCTCTCGGCGACGTAGCGGTCCTTCTGCCAGCTGACGCGCACCGATCCAAACACGAACAGGCCGTACAATCGGAAGGCCGCGTCCGCGGTCTTGCCGAGGACGATCTTCTTGTCGATCGACATCGGCAGCACCGCCTGACCGATCTCCTTGCCGTCGATGCGCTCGAGGCGGCTCTTCTGCGCCACCTTCACGCGACCTGCGAGGCCCATCATCGTCTCGGGATCGATCATGTGCGTTGCGGTGTCGCCGGTCGCGAGGCCGGGGTTCATCCCGCCGAGGCCCCTCTCGTTGTCGGGCAGGCTGCGGACCGAGGAGTCGATCGCGCGCGAGCAGCGCGGGCAGAGCGTGATGCGACGCGACGTGCTGACGAGCCCGTTCCAGCCGCAGTTCGCGCAGTTGGTCTTCTCGAAGGCTCGCTTCGCGCCCATGTAGGCGCTCGCGGTGAACGCGTTCTCGGTGACGATGATCATCGCGTCGGTTCCGATGATCACCTCGGTCCCCTCCCCGACCGGTGCGCCGGTCGTCACCAGCGCACCGTTCACGACGATGGGGTTCGTGTCGGACACGCAGCTCACGTGCCAGCGACCGGTCTCGTCGGGCACGAACATCACGTGCTCGCGCGACACCGCGCGGCCGGTGAGGATGATCTCGTTTGAAGCGTCGCGACCGACGCGGACGGGCGGCGCGTCGCACACCACCTTGCGCGGCGGCTCGCTCAGCGTGCAGATGACGAAGGCTGGCATCGCGGCGTACGAGGGACGATACCACACCAGCCCCTCCAGCCGCGCCTTGACATTGAGGCCAGCGAGGCTCGTGGGTGCACGCTAGCGTGACCGAGGACGAGCACGTAAGCCGACCCGAGTGGACAGGTGAGGTTTCAAAGGCGAGGCCATTCGCTGCTCGTCGGCCGCGAGCGCGCCGCTGGTCGCGCTCGCGGCGCTGGTCCTCGCGTGCGGCGGCGAGCCGTCGAAGGGCGGGCCGTCGACAGGGACCTCCGTCGCATCGGGCGGGGGAAGCGGGGGCTCGTCCAACACCGGCGCCGGGGGCGATGCGAGCGGCGATGCGCTCACCGTCACCTTCCCCAAGGTGAACGTACCGGCTGGGACCGAACAGCAGGGCATCGTGTCCGTGAAGCTCCCGAACCCGGAGACCGTGTGGGTGTACGAGCTCGAGTGGTGCTCGACTCACGTGCTGCACCACGGGCGACTCGACGCGCCCCCGACGGGCTTCGAGCCGTTCTTCCCGATTGACGGCCTGCCCGTCGGCGCGAAGGCCGGCAGCGAGCGACTCCCCGACGGCTATGCGCTCGGGCTCGTCCCGAACCAGGACTGCGGGTCGCCTACCACTTCGTGAACACGACCCCGAGCGACTTCGACGCCGAGGTCACGGTGACGCTCGACGTCTTGCCTAAGAGGACGACCCCGCCGACTCCAGCGTCGCTGCTCGCGCTGATGAACATGGCGTTCTCGATCCCGCCGCAGTCGACGTTCGAGCTCGAGACCACCTGCTCACTCCCTATTGATACGAAGCTCCTCTCGCTAAAGCCGCATCAGCACGACTTCGGCAAGGGCATCGACGCCTGGGTCGTCGGCGGAGCACACGACGGCAAGCTCATCTACACGACGGACGAGTGGGAGGATCCGCCGGTCGCGACCTTCGACCCGCCGCTCGAGCTCAAGGCCGGCGACCAGCTGCGCTGGGTGTGTCGCTGGCAGAATTAGAACAGCTTCCCCGTCCCAGCGGGCCAGTTCAACGGCACCGAGATGTGCAGCATCGCCGGGCTCTACGCGCCGAGTGTCGGACCCGTCGGTGGAGGGCCGTAGTTCGAGGGCGGGCCATGCATGACGCAGGTCTTCAAGCTGCCCTGACACAAGGGCATACGCGCGCAGGTGAGCGCGCACATCGGACAAGGGCGGAGGCGCACAGGAATCGAACCTGCCCGAGACAGCTTAACTGCCCCACAGCGATTTTGAAGACCGTGGGCGGCACCAGCCAGCCAAGCGCCTCCACCGCGGAGACTAGCGCAACCCGCCGCGGAACGCCCCCGCTCGTCTCGTGACAAGCGAGGGCGCGGGAGGTGGCAGCCGCAGCGAGGTCCGTGCCCCGAGCGGCGGCGGGCCCGGCGTCAGAGCTTCTTCAGCACGGCCTCGCAGCTCGAGACCTCGAACTTTCCGCCCGCGTCGACATCGAGCGCCTTCAGGACGCCGTCCTCGACGATCATCGCGTAGCGCTGGCTGCGGACGCCGAGGCCGAAGGCGGTGAGGTCGACCTCGAGGCCGACCGCCTTCGTGAACTCGCCGTTGCCGTCCGCGATCATCGCGACCTTGCCAAAGGCGCCCTGGTCCGCGCCCCAGGCGGCCATGACGAACGAGTCGTTCACCGACAGGCAGGCAACCACATCGACGCCCTTGCCCGCGAGCTCGGCCGCGCGCGCGACGAAGCCGGGCAGGTGCTGCTTCGAGCAGGTGGGCGTGTAGGCGCCCGGGAGCGCGAAGAGGACCACCTTCTTGCCCGCGCAGAACGCGTCGGCCGCGACCGATTCACCGCCGCCCCCCTCGTTCACGACCTGAAACTTCGCCGACGGGACCTTATCTCCAACCTTGATCGTCATCTGGTTACCCTTTCGTGCAGCCCAGGGGGTACGCCACGAAGCGGCCACGCGCAAGCGCGAGCGACCTTGCGCGCCTACCTCGTTCGAGTAGCGTGACCGAGGCTCGCAGGGGCCGACCGATGCCACGAGGAGAAGCCCATGACCCACCCGAAGCACGTCGAGTTCTCTGCCGCTCAGGGCCCCGCGAGGGGGCTCCTCTTCGCGCCGAGCGCGCCAAAGCTCGGGATGATCGTGATCCAGGAGTGGTGGGGCCTCGTGCCGCATATCGAGGAGGTCGCGCGGCGCTTTGCGGTGCTCGGGTACACGACGCTCGCGCCTGATCTCTACCGCGGAAAGAAGACGGTGGATGCCGAGGAGGCCTCGCACTTGATGCAAGGCCTCGACTTTGGCCGCGCAGCGCAGGAAATCGCAGGGGCCGCGCGCTACCTGCGCGACGAAGCAGGCTGCGAGCGGGTCGGGGTGGTCGGCTTCTGCATGGGCGGCGCGCTCACGGTGCTCGCCGCAGCGACCGGCGCCGCCGACGCCTACGTCGCGTTCTACGGCTTCCCGCCAAAGGACGCAGCGAAGCTCGACGCGATTCGTGCTCCCGGCCTCCTTCACTTTGGCGAGTCCGAAGGCTTCTTCTCGGTCGACGACGCGCGCGCCTTCGCGACCGCTCAGTCGAAGCGCGGCATCGCGACCGAGGTACGCGTGCACGCGGGCGCCGGCCACGGCTTCTTCAACGACGCGCGGCCGGAGGTCTACCACCCGACCGCCGCGAAGGTCGCCTGGGGCGAGACGCTCGGCCACTTCGCGACGCACCTCGGGCACGTCGGGCCGCGGCAGTAGGCGAGCGCGACCCTGGATGCGTGCCGGCGCCCCGCCGTTCGTGGTAGGGCGACCATGGAGTGCGTCGCGGTTCTGGGCGGCGCCCCCCCCGAGGATCCCCATGTCGAACCATACCCACTCGGTCGCTCGCCTCGCTCGCCTCGCCCTCCTCGTCTCGCCGCTTGCGCTCGCTGCGTGCGGCAGCGACACCGGCGCCAGCACGGACGACGTGACGGACATCAAGAACACTGGGGTCAAGAACCAGAGCATCGGCAACTGCTGGGTGTACGCGAGCGTCGGCTGGGCCGAATCGCTCCACCTCACGCACACCGGCGCGACGCTCGACCTCAGCGAGTCGTGGATCTCGTACTGGCACTGGTACGAGGAGCTCGCCGGACCGCCGCCGGGGCTTCCGCTCATCGCCCGCCTTGACAAGGACCAGCTCTCGACCGGCGGGTGGTACGGCCTCGCCGGTGAGCTCATGCGCCGCTATGGCGTCATCGCCGAGGGGAAGTTCATCGCCGAGGAGGCAGAGGCGGCGCGCTCGAGCCGTCAATCGCAGGCGCTCTCGGCGATCAACGCCTCGCTGAAGAGCGGTGCCCTCAAGGATGCGGCCGCGCGCAAGGATCGCAAGCTCGTGCGCGCCGAGCTCGATCGCGCGTGGGGGCTCTCGGCCGAGGTCTCGGCCCACCTCGACACGGTGTACGGCGTCGACGTCTCGCGCACGTTGCTGAGCTCGGGCCTCAGCGTGCCGAACGCCTCGGGGATCCAGTTCACCCGCGACATCCCTGTCGCGCACGACGTCTCGCTCGCCGACGCGATCGGCGAGCCCGCGTCGAGCTACAACGTCCTGCAGCGCAAGGGGAAGTTCGCCTGGAACGAGGTGTCGTACCCGTCGCTGCCGATGGGCCGCCGCAACCTGCTCGCGCGCATGCAGCAGGCGATGCACGACGGCATGCCCGTCATCATGACCTGGTACGTCGACTTCGCGGCCCTGTCGGGCTCGGCCTTCAAGGCCCCGCCCGCGACCCCGGGCCGTCAGGGCGGTCACATGACGGTGGTCGAGGATTACCAGGTGAGCGGAGTGCCGGGGTACGGAACGCTCGCGGCGGGTGACCCCGTCACCGATCCGAAGATCCTCGCGGCGGCCCTCGATCCGCGCGCGACGATCGACTTCGTCCGCATCAAGAACTCGTGGGGCCTTGGCCTCGCACCGGAAGGCGCGAGCGAGGACCTGCGCGGATATTACGACCTCTACGCGGCGTACCTCGACGGGCCGCTCACGAAGTGCACCGAGGCGAACGGTGAGGCGTGCGGCGCCAAGTCGCAGGTGCCCGGTCTGACGAGCTTCGTGTTGCCGTCGGATGCGTTCGTGGCGCAGACGAAGATCACCAAGGATTCGTGCGGCGACATCTGCGTCCCCGGGGCCGCGCGGCCGCCGGCCTGCGACCCCTGCAGCGATCTCATCTGCACCGAGGACTCCTACTGCTGCGAGTCCAAGTGGGATCAGGCCTGCGTCGACAAGGCGGTCGACATCTGCGAGCTCACCTGCAAGTGAGCGCCGCCGCAGGAGGCGGGCGCGGCTCGATGAACGAGGCGCGGCCGCGAGCTCCCTCGCGCGTGCCCATCACGGCCGAGTGAAATCGTACACGTACTGCTGATAGTCGAGGTGCAGATGCGGCTTGCCCGCGTCCTCTCGCACCTCGAAGGCGAGTCCGGCCAGCGGCGGATCGAGGAGGACAAGGTCCTTCTTTCCGTCGGCGCGCGCCTTCCAGCCGAAGCGACTCGACCAGACCCCGACGTCGAAGACGAGCTCGGAGCCGATGCGACGGAGCTGCACGCGACCGAGGCGCGGCTCGAGGTAGGTCCCGAACAAGCGCTCGACGACCTCGGCGGGCTCGGGCGGCGCGAGGGTCGAGGCGAGCTTCGCGCGCGCGCGCTTCTCGGCGGCGAGCTTGTAGTCGCGACCCGCAAGGACGTCGGCCTCGGATCCATCGAACACGAGCGCGAGGAGCCGCTCCATCACGAGCTCGAAGGTGGGCGAAGGCGCGTTCGCGAGCACGACGAGGCCGAGCTCGATGCCTGGAAAGACGACGATGTTCGCGTACTGCCCGAGCGTCGCGCCGCTGTGCGAGACGTCGTCGAGGCCGAGCGTCTTGCCGACCGACAAGCCGAGGCCGTAGGCGCGCTCTTCGGTGATGACGATCTGCGGCGCGCGTCGGAGCAGCACGTTCGCCTCGGTCGCGACCTGCGCGCCGGTGACCGAGCGACCGCGCGCGAGCTCGGCGAGCAGATACTTCGCCATGTCGTTGGCGGTGGAGGCGAGGCCGCCCGATGGCGAGGTCGGCAGGAGGACGTTCTCGGCCATGGTGGGGAGCGCGCGCAGCTCGCCGATGAGGTCGCGCGCGTGCGAGCCCGCGAGCCCGCGTGCCCGCGCGGAGGAGAGATCGGGGGTGGTCACGCGCATGCCGAGGGGCGCGAGCACCTTCTCGCGAATCGCCCTCGTCCACGCGTCTCGGAGCGGTAGCCCTGGGTAGTACGCGCGCGCGGCGAGGAAGCCGCCAGCCGCGACGAGCTGGTTGTTGTACTGGAACGTCTCCCCGAGCGCCGTCGTCGGCTTGAGCTCTCCGAGACTCGCGAGCATCGCCTCGGGCGTGACGCTCTCGCCGCGGAAAATGAGCTCGAGGTCGCTCCTCGGGATGCCGCTGCAGGCGCACACGAGGTGCCGCATCGTGAGCTGCTCGGTGAGCGCCGCGTCGCCGACGGCGAAGGTCGGCGCGACCTTCTTCACCGGCGTGTCCCAGCCGAAGTGGCCGTCGTCGACCGCCTTCGCCATGAGCAGCGTGGCGAGGCCCTTGGTCGTCGAGCCGATGAGGAACGGCGTGTCCGCCGAGGTCTCGTCGCGAGAGCCGAGGCGCGACACCCCGAACCCGTCTGCGAACACCACCTTGCCGCCCTGCACCACCGCGACCGCGACGCCAGGGACCTCGAAGGCCTTGCGCGTCTCGTCGATGAAGCTCTTCAGCGTCGCGATGCGCGCCGGCTCGAGGGCCAGAGGCGCCTTGCCCGCGTAGCTCGGTGGCTCGACCCCGGGCGCGCGGAGGCCCATGATCGCGCGCTGGAGCTGCGCCCCGCGACGCGATACCGCCGCCGCCTCGCCGTCGACGAGCGCGACCCACACGCGCGTGCCCTTTCGTCGGGCGAGCGCAACCCGCGCGTTCTTCGAGCCGCTCGGAGCCTCGTAGTCGATCTGCACCACCTCGTCCCACTCGCGCGGGGGTGGGCTGTCGGTGTCCTTCGCGACGAGCGCCACGCCAGGCTCGCGTCGCTGCCAGGCCGCAGCGAGCGCCTCCGCCGCGGTCTTCGACTCGAGCTCGTACACTTCGAGCTCCAGCCCGCGTTCGGGCGGGCTCGCCGAGAAGCCGTCGGCGCGCCGCACGACGTGCCAGCCCTTCGCGAGCGGGTACGAGCTACCCGATGCCGTCGTCACCCGAGCGTCGCCATCGAGCGTCTCCTCGACGGGGGTCGTCGGGGCGGGCCGCACCGAGACAGTCGGTGCCACGGTCGGCGCAGGCGCGACGACGGGGGTGGGGGCGGGCGCGCCGCAGGCGAGGAGACCAAGGGCTGCGCCGAGGAGAGGTCGCTTCATGGCCCAGACAAAAACCGCGCAGCGCGCGCGTCGTCAAGCACTGGCTCGCGCGGCGAAGCGGGCTAGGATCCCGCCCATGGATCTCCCCGACTCAACGCGGCTCGAGCTCGAGGCCGCGGCCTTCCGGCGCCTCGTCACGCACCTCCGCGAGCGCACCGACGTACAGAACATCGACCTCATGAACCTCGCGGGCTTCTGCCGGAACTGCCTGTCGAAGTGGTACCGCGCGGCCGCCGAGGAGCGCGGCGTCGCCCTGTCGGACCCCGAGGCGCGCGAGATCGTGTACGGCATGCCGTACGACGAGTGGAAGGCGAAGCATCAGAAATGATGGCGCGATGACCGAAGCCGAGCTCCACCGCGCTGTCGCGCTCGGCGTCATCGCGACCGCCATCCCGACGTGGCTCGCGCTCCGCTACGCGAGCGCCCCCTACGGCCGGCACACGCGGAGCGGCTGGGGGCCGACCGTGCCCGCACGCCTCGCGTGGATCGTGATGGAAGCCCCGGCGTCGCTCGTGTGGCTCGCGATCTTCTTTGCGGGGACCAGAGCGCTCGCGCCCGCGCCGCTCGTGCTCGCAGGGCTCTGGCAGCTCCACTACGTGAACCGGGCGTTCGTGCTGCCGCTCCGAACCAAGCCGGACGCGAAGCGCGTGCCGGTGCTCATCCCTGCGCTGGCTATCGCCTTCAACCTCGTGAACGCCTACGTCAACGCGCGCCAGGTGAGCGAGCTCGGCGCGTACCCGACCTCGTGGCTCGTCGATCCCAGGTTCCTCGCGGGGGCCGCGCTGTTCCTCGTGGGACGCACGCTGAACGTCCGCGCCGACGAGGCGCTCGTCGCGCTCCGCAACGAGGGGCGCGGCTATCAGATCCCGCGAGGGCCGCTGTTTCGTTGGATTTCGTGCCCAAACTACGCCGCCGAGATCGTCGAGTGGTGCGGCTACGCGCTCGCGACCTGGTCGCTCGCCGGAGCCTCGTTCGCAATCTACACCTTCGCGAACCTCGCGCCTCGCGCCCTCTCGCATCACGCCTGGTACCGCGCGACCTTCGCCGACTACCCGCCCGAGCGACGAGCGCTCATCCCTGAGCTCTGGTGACGCACTTCTGATGACGCAGAGGCGGCGCCGCACTACGCTCGGGCGGTGCGGCACGCGGTGATCGGGACGGCCGGACACGTCGACCACGGGAAGACCTCGCTCGTCCACGCGCTGACGGGCGTGCAGACCGACCGGCTCCCGGAGGAGCAGCGCCGCGGCATCACCATCGAGCTCGGCTTCGCGCCCTGGCGGATCGACGACGCGTGGCTCGTCAGCGTGATCGACGCCCCCGGACATCGACGGCTGGTCCACAACATGATCGCCGGGGCGAGCGGCATCGACGTGGTGCTGCTCGTCGTGGCAGCCGACGAAGGCGTGATGCCGCAGACGCGGGAGCATGTCGCGGCGTGCAAGCTGCTCGGGGTGGAACGCGCGGTGATTGCCGTGACGAAGTGCGACCGCGCCGATCCCGACCTCGCAGAGCTCGCCGGTGAGGAGGCGCGCGAGCTGCTCACTCGCCACGGCATCGAAGCCACCATGGTGTGCTGCTCGGCACGCTCGGGCGTCGGGCTCCCGGAGCTGCGCACCGCAGTCGTCGCCGCCGTCGCCGGAAATCGCGCGCGACGCGAGCGACGGCGCGCACGCCTCGGGATCGACCGTGTCTTCACCGTGCATGGCGCCGGAACCGTCGTCACGGGCACGCTCGTCGAAGGCGCGCTCGCGGTCGGCACACCGATCCGCGTCCTCGGGGGCAAGGAAGAGCTCACGGCGACCGTGCGCGGCCTCCATGTCCACGGCGAAGCGCGTGAGCGCGTCGAGGCGCCGACGCGGCTGGCGGTGAATCTCGGCGGCCTCGCGCTCGCCGACGTCGAGCGGGGGATGCTCGTCACCGACGATCCGGCGCTCACCGCGACCCGCGTGCTCGACGTCTGGCTCGAGCCCATCGAGCCCGTGCGCCGAGGCTCCGACGCAGCGCTCTTCATTGGTACGAGTCGCAGCACGGCGCGCATTCAGCCGCTCGACGGCGACACCTTGAGCGAAGGCGGGGCCGCGAGGCTCCGTCTCAGCGAGCCGATCGTGGCCCGTGGCGGTGATCGCTTCGTGTTGCGGGGCGCGAACGTCGAGGGGCCAGCGGGCGCGGTCTGCGGAGGCGGCGTCATTCTCGACGCACACCCGCCGCGAACCATCCGGGCGCACAAGCGCCACGCGCTGCTCGACGCGCTGCACCTCGGCGACGCGACCTCGGCGGCCCGCCTCCTCGCCGAGGAGCAAGCCCCGGGCTCGCTGCGACGCGCCGACTTCGGCGGACGCTTCGCGCTCGAGGCGAGCACGTTGACCGAGGCAGCCGCGCACCTCGCGAAGACCGAGCTCAAGTCGATAGGCGACGGGGTCTGGGTGTTGCGTCGCGCGCTCGAGGAGCTCAAGGTCCGCGCCATCGCGCGTGTGCGCGAGCACCACGAAGCCTTTCCGCTGCAAGCTGGGATGGATCTTCAGACGCTGCGAGGCGAGCTCATTCGACTTGGCGACGATCAAGTCGGACCCGCCGCCATCGGTGAGCTGACGAGCGGCACCGCGGCCAAGCTTCTCCTCGAGGGCCCAACCGTCAAGGTTGCCGGGTTCTCGGGCGCGACGAGCGGCACCGCGGCCGCGGCGACGCTCGCCCGGGTGAAGGAGCTCGCACAGGAGGCCAAGCTCGACGGCCTCGCCGAGAACGACCTCGCCGACGCGAAGCTCGATCCGAAGCTCTCACGAGCCGCACTCGCCTCGCTCGAGCGCACGGGCGACGTCGTTCATGCGGGCAAGATGTGGTTCCACGCGCCATCGGTGGCCGAGCTCGCAGCGCGACTCCGGGCGCACTTCGCGCTTCATGAGGTCCTCACGATCGCCGAGTTCAAGGAGCTGACGGGACTCGCGCGAAAGCAGACGATCCCGCTGCTCGAACACTTCGATCGACTGAGGCTCACGCTGCGCGCCCCCAACGGCTCCGACCGCCTGCGTGGCCCGGCCGCCCGAAGTTGAGCTAGCGCTCGGACCTGCGCTCGATCAAGCCGCCGAAGTTCCGCGGGATCGCGTTCGCTCGCCCAGGAGATGGCCAGACGCCGACGCTTCGAGATAGAACGATCGGGTCATGTTCGTCGTCGGAGTCGATGGGTGTCGAGACGGCTGGGTCGTCGTCGCGCTCGAGGAGGGCGCGTTCGCCGGCGCGACGCAGGTGGCGACGTTCTCGGAGGTGCTGGCGCTCACGAGCGACGCCGCCGCGGTGGCGGTCGACATGCCCATCGGCTTCGTGGAGCGTGGCGAGCGCACCTGCGACATCCTCGTGCGAGAGTTCATCGGACCGCGCCGCGCGAGCGTGTTCATCGCACCACCCCGGAAGGCGCTGCTCGAGCCCAGCTACAACGACGCGAACGCGGAGTGTCTCCGGCGAGCCGGCTTCGGCCTGACGAAGCAGCTGTGGAACTTGAAGCCGAAGATCCTCGAGGTCGAACATGCCCTGAGCGAGCACCACGACAACGTCAAGCCGGGGGACAGCGAGGCACCGCCCTCGTCGGAGGTGCTCTCCACGCGCGACGTGACCGCGAAGAACCGGGGTGGCTACGTGCAGCATGGTCGCCTCGGCGAGCAGCCCTCCGCGCTGCGACGCTTCGCGCGCGTCGTCGTGCCCGATCGCCGGAGCTCGCTCCCACCGCTCCTCGGTCCACGCGTGATCGAGGTTCACCCGGAAGCCTCGTTCCGGCAGCTCGCCGGTGACCACCTGCGCGCGAGCAAGAAGAGCTACAACGGCATGATGCAACGGCTCGAGTTGCTCTCGGCCGCGGGGATCGTCCTGCCCAAGCAGCTCTCGATCGGGCGCGTGGCCGTGGACGACGTCCTCGATGCGGCAGCGGCGGCCTGGACGGCGAACCGTCACGCGCTCGGGATCTCGCGCAGCATGCCGGGCCCCGAACTCCAGGAGCGCGACGGCGAGCGCGTCATCGCGATCTGGGTGTGAAGCCCGACGAAGCAATGACGGAAATCAAGCCGCAACGATCCCGCTCGGCGGGGCGGCCTCGGACTTGCGGTCGCGCTTCCGAGCGTACATCTCCGCGTCGGCGCGCTCGACGAGCTGCGTCGGCGAGACAACCTCGAGTCGCGTCGCCGCGCCGAAGCTCAGCCCGAACGTGACGCCTGCCGGCAGCGCGGGGCGGTCCGTCGCGGAGTCGAGCCGCGCGGCCAGTCGCTCCGCGAGCGCGCGGGCCCCGACGAGATCCGTCTCGGGCAAGAGGTACGCGAATTCGTCGCCACCGAGGCGGCAGGGGATGTCGAAGCCGCGGCACTCCTCGATCATGTGCCGCCCGACGAAGGCGAGGACGAGGTCTCCCGCCGCGTGCCCGGCGACGTCGTTGACCAGCTTGAAGCCGTCGAGATCGATCACCACGAGCGCCAGCGGGACCTCGAAGCGCGTCGCGCGGCTCCACTCCTGGGCCAGCCGCTCTTCGAAGTAGCGGCGGTTGTACAGGCCGGTCAGATCGTCTCGAAAGGCGAGATGTCGAAAAATTGACAACCGGTCAATTTCTCGTCTCAAGAGGCGCTGCGTCGCCTCGAGCTCCGCGATGTACGAGCCGACATCGGCCGGGAGCGAGCTTCGCAAGCCAATGGATTCATTCGCACTTTCCTTGATGGAGGTGCGGTCAACCGGATAGACGCCAGAGCGCTTCATCGAGGACCTCGCGACGTTCGGGGGGGCACGCGACGACTTGTGCAACGCCCGTACCACCCTACGTCGCGCTGCCTGTTGCCCCGCCGAGCCGCGAACGGTACGACCTCGGCATGGCCAATCCGGTTGCGATCTTCGACACCTCGCTCGGCACCTTCAAGGCGGAGCTCTACCTCGACAAGATGCCGATCACCGTCAACAACTTCATCCGGGTCGCGCGGCACGCCGACAAGGACGGTCGGAACTTCTACGACGGGCTGCACTTCCACCGCGTGATCCCGAACTTCATGATCCAGTTCGGCTGCGAGTACAGCATCGACCCGACGAGCCCGCGCGCGGGCACCGGCAAGTCCCCCTTCGGCAACGTGAAGGATGAGCACCCGGAGGCTTACAAGCTCTCGAACGAGCCCGGCACCCTGTCGATGGCGAACACGGGCCAGCCCGACTCGGGCGGCGCGCAGTTCTTCATCAACACCGTCCACAACTCGTACCTCGACTTTTTCACGCCGGGTCGCTCGAAGCACCCCGTCTTCGGCAAGATCATCGAAGGCCTGGACGTCGTGCAGAAGATCGAGACGACCCGCACCGGCTCGGGCGACCGCCCCGTGACCCCGGTGCGCATGAACAGCGTCCGCATCGAAGGCGCCTGAAATGCGCGCAACGGGACCGCACGTCCCGGTCCGACGGCTCGCGCAGGGCTCGCGCACGGTGGGCGATCTGTTCTGCCGCCGTGCCGAGCTCTCGCACCACAAGCCGGCGATCTACGAGAAACACGACGGTCGCTGGCGCGCGACGAGCTGGGCCGAGTTTCACACCGAGGCGCGGCGGGTCGCGCAGGGCCTCGCGTCGTGTGGGCTCGCACGCGGCGATCGCGTCGCCATCCTCGGACCGACGCGCGCGCCCTGGGCCATCTACGACATGGGCGCGCAGCTCTTCGGGGCGGTGAGCCTCGGGATCTACCCGAAGCAGCCGCCCGACGCGCTCGGCTACATCCTCGAACACTCGGGCGCACGCGTCCTGTTCGTCGACGGCGCGGACGAGCTCGAGCGGACCCTCGAGGCCATCCGGAGCACGACGCGCCTCGATCACGTCGTGCCCTGGACCGAAGAGCTGTTCGAGGCGACACGTCACCTCGATCGGCGCATCACCTCCCCCTCGAGGTTCGCGGGGGAGCCGCTCGGGCACGACGCGATCGCCGCAGCTCAACGTTGCATCGAGCCCGACGACACCGCGATCTTGATCTACACCTCGGGCACCACCGGGCCGCCGAAGGGCGCGAGGATCGCTCACTCGAACATCCTCGCCGTGCTGGCAAGTCAGGCAGAGGAGCTGCAGCTCTTCGAGGACGATCTGTCGCTGAATTTCCTGCCTATGGCGCACGCCGCCGAGCGCGTCTTCGGCTTCTACGCCCGCATCGGGACCGGCATCACGACCGCCTACGCGTCGAGCATGGGCCACGTCCTCGAGGAGATCCGCGAGGTGCGACCGACGCTGTTCGGGTCGGTGCCGCGCATCTTCGAGAAGGCGTACGCGAAGCTGCAGGGCGAGCTCGACCGCAAGCCGCGCGCTGCACGCCGCGCCTTCGAAGGCGCGCTGCGGATCGGTCGGATGGCGCTGCCCTACCTGCTCGCCGCGCGGCCGCTCCCTCCGCCCCTCCGCGCGAGCTACGCCGCCGCGGATGCGCTCGTGTTCCGCAAGATCCGGGCGGCGTTCGGTGGCCGGGTGCGTTGGTTCGTGTGCGGCGCCGCACCGATCGCGCGCGAGATCTTGGAGCTGTTCTGGATTGCCGGCATGCCGATCTACGAGGCGTACGGCATGACGGAGTCGACCGTCGTCACCCACATGAACCTCCCCGGCCACACGAAGCTCGGCACCGTGGGGCGCACCGCCACGTGCCTCGAGTGCCGCATCGCCGAGGACGGCGAGGTCCTCGTGCGCGGCCCCTTCGTGTTCAAGGGATACCTCGACGACGAGGGGGCGACGCGCGAGACGATCCGCGACGGATGGCTGCACACCGGCGACGTGGGGACCCTCGACGCGGACGGTTACCTGCGAATCACCGATCGGAAGAAACACCTGATCATCACCGCTGGGGGTAAGAACCTCTCCCCCGCAAACATCGAGAACGCGATCAAGAACCAGAGCCCGCTCGTGAGCCAGGTCCACGCCCACGGCGACCGACGACCTTACGTCTCGGCGCTCGTGGCACCGAGTCCGCTCGAGACCCTGGAGCTCGGGGTCGAGCTTGGCTTGCTGACCGCCGAAGACCTCGCCGCACGAACCCGCGAGCTCCTCTCGAACCCGACCGGGCGGAGCGCCGACCTCGAGCGCGCGATGGCTCGGGTCGTCGGCCATCCGCAGATGGTCGAGCGGGTGCGACTCGCCGTACGCGCGGGAAACCGCGAACTCGGCCAGGTCGAGCAGGTCCGGCGGTTCGTGCTCCTCGACCGGGATTTCAGCCAGGAACGGGGTGAGCTCACACCCACGATGAAGCTGAAGCGCAAGGCGATCGAGCAGGGCTTCGCCGAGGTGTTCGACCGCCTCTACCGGGAGAGCGGCTTCGCGATCGATGCCTGAACATCGGCGCCGGTCGACTGCGGCGAACACCTTTCGCGGTGTTGGATTGAAAAAATCTGGATCAATGTGAGCCGTCCTGGCAACCTCGCGCGTCACTAGGCTCAAGGAGCTCGAAAAAACATCATGAAGACCCTTCTCATTGCGTCGGTTGCTGTGTTTGCGGTTGCTTGCGGTGGCGGTGCCACCGAGGCGAAGGCCCCCGAGGGCGAGGCGAAGCCGGCGGAGACCGCCGCTGCTGAGGCCGCTCCGGCTGCCGACGCGACGGCCGCCCCGGCTGCGGACGCGACGGCCGCTCCGGCCGCCGAGGCCCCCAAGAAGTGAGCACGGCGGTCGGCTGAGGCCGGCCAACCGTACTTCGCGCGACCGCGCGGGCACCGAGAGGTCCCGCGCGGTTTCGTTTTGTGGCTCTGCGGTTGGGAGCTCTGCGGTTGGGAGCTCTGCGGTTGGGAGCTCTGCGGTTGGGGGCTCTGCGGTTGGGAGCTCTGCGCTTCGTTCGCTGGCTCCGCGAGGGGTGACCGTTGAGCACCGCGACCGGGCGCGCTCGGGCCCGGGGTCGTGGTCACCGCGGCTTCTGGCCGCAGCCGACGTTCGAGTAGAGCGCGCCGTTGTTCTGCTCGTGGCACTCCTCGGTCAAGCTGTCCGGATCGACGAGGACGAGCACGTCGATGATCTTGTCGCCGATCGTCGCGTTGCAGCCAACGACGAGACACTCGGCCGCCTGCAGCGCGAAGGGGATCGTCGCACGGCAGAGCTCCGGCCCATTCTGTGCCCCTTCGTAGAAGCCGACTTCGGTCCCCGACACCATCGGCAAGGTGCCGCGGTTGCAGACGCGCGCCTCGACGTAGGCGGTGCCCGTCGAGCAATCGACCACCCCGACCTCGCCGCCTGCGGTGAGATCGGGAACGCCGAGCGCCGTGAGGTCCCCTTGCACGTTCTGGCGGAAGTTGTTCAGCGTCGGATCCTTCCAGTTGAGCTTCACCGCGCTCGACTTCGGCGACTCGCCCGCGTTCCCGACGTGCGTCACGGCGTAGGCGTGCTGGTTCCACACGGGGCGCGACGCCGCCCAGTGATCCTGCGCGTCGCGGAGCACGACGATCCCGTGATTTTTCTCGTACTTCGCCATCGGAAAGAGCGGGTCCGTCGCCGGACAGCCGAGCGCCCCGGCGTAGTCGTTCACCGCGGAGACGATCTCGGTGCGGTAGTCACCGTCGACGTCGACGATGACGGGGTTCTCGTACGTCGTGGCGCTCGAGCGCGCCGCGCTGTAGATGACCTTCCCGGTCGCGCCTTCGTAAATGCGCAGGAAACACTCGTCGGCGTACACGGCCTCGGCCGCGCCGTTCGCGTCGAAGTCGAAGACGCTCGAGCCGGTGACGTTCGAGCTCTGGTCCTTTGACGCCTGCGCCCAGAGCACGCCGGTGGTCTGGTTCGCCGCGCCGCACTTCGCCGCATCGCCCCCCGCGACGCAGTCGAGGTCGAACACGACGTATTGGCTGCCGCCCGCGGTGGCGAACTCGCGACGGCCATCGCCGTCGAAGTCCGCAATCGTTGGCGGGCCCGAGGTCCCGCCGCCGGGGACCGCGAACGGACCGAACACGACGGTCCCCTCGAGGGTCTGCACGCGCACCTGACCGGTCGAGACCACGACGACCTCGGGGCGGTCCTGGTTGCCGAACGACGCGAGCGGGTAGTTCCCCATGTCGGCCACCGCGACCTGCCCCGCCGCGAGGCCCATTCCCTTGAAGTAGCTCTCCGCGACCCAATCGCCGGCCTTCCACTCATGGATCGCGTTGCCGGCGACGAGCTCCATCACCCCGTCCTCATCGACGTCGGCGACGACCGGGACGACGCCCTTGCTGTAGGCCGGAAAGCCGAGCTTCGTGGAGCGCAGGCACCCGTCGTGACCGTAGACGGTCGCCCCGTAGACGATCTCGGGCTTGCCGTCGTCGTCGAGGTCATGAATCGACGGGCCGCTCCACTTGTCGGCGCCGCCCGTGGCGTCGGGGGTGACGAGCGTGCCGTTCTGGCAGGTACCGGAGCGCCACCGGCGCGCGAACATCTTCAATACGGGGTCGTATGCGAAGGCCAGGAGCCCGCCGCCATGCGCCGGCGCCACGATCTCGGCGCGCCCGTCGCCATCGAGGTCGCCGACGGCCACCGACGAAGGTGACATCGTCGCGTCGGCCGGATCGGAGAAGGTGAATTGCTGCGAGCAATCCTTGCCGCTGATGACGCGCAGGACACCCGGGCTCGAGTAGCTCCCCTGGCTCGGAAACGACGTGAACACGATCGACGGCGAGAGGGTCTTCGGATCGGAGTCGAGGTCGAAATCGACCACGACCGGTGTGCTCATCACGTGGACGTGGTTCGGCGAAGGATCACCCACCGGCGGGCCGACCCAGCGGCACTGCGTGTCGGGGAGGATGGCGTCGACGCTGACCTCGAGCTCGCAGGTCTCGTCGCGATCCTTCGCGGCGGGCACACCGTAAGGGATGCAGAGCCCGCCCTCGCAGTAGCTGTCGAACCAACACCCGTCGTTGTTCGTGCATGGCATCTGCTCGACCGCGCAGGTGGTCCCGAGCGCGCAGAACTTCCCCTCTTCGCAACACACGTCCTTGCACTGGCGGTCGGCGGGACATGCCGCGGCGCCTCCGCTGCCGAACGAGATCGTCGAGCCGCCGACGCCACTTCCTCCAACCCCGGCCCCGCCCTCGCCGCACGGCGCATCACCGCAGCCGGAGGGCCCCGACTCGCTGGCGCTGCCGCATGCGTAGCCAAAGGAGACGAGGAGCAGTCCGATGGCACCGAGCGCGAGCGGCGGCGGCGTGAACGAGCGGGACTTCGACACCGAGCGGCGCGGAATCATCCGACGATGTTAACCGAAGCTTCGCCGCGCGACATGGGCCACCGCGCGTTGTCAGCCCGGGTGGCCCGAGGCTCCGCGCTCGCCCGGCAAGCGCTTGCCAGCGAAGGCCCTTGCCGGTAGGCGATCGGCCCATGCCTCGCATCGGAGAAGTCCGGCACCTCCTGCTCGGCCTGATCCCGCGCCAGCCGAACCGCATCGCGACCCCGGATCTTGCGCGAATGCTGGAAGCGAGCGGGATCAAGGTGACCCCTCGCGCGGTGCAAAAGATGTGCGCCAAGCTCGCCGAGCAGGAGCCCGACATCGTCTGCGACGACAGCTCGAAGCCGTTCCAGTGGTTCTGGAGGAAGGACGCGCGCACCCGCGAGTACCCCCCGATGAACGCGCACGCGGCGCTCACCCTGAAGATGGCGTTCGAGCAGGCGAAGCACCTGCTCCCGGCCGCGACGCTCGAGCACCTCAAGCATCAGCAGCGCCGCGCCGAGGCGGTGCTCGAGGAGTCGGCGACGATGCGCTCGTGGCGCCGCAAGGTTCGCGTCCTTCCGCGCGGCCTCGGGCAGCTCCCGCCAGCGATCGATCGCGAGGTGCTCCGCACCGTCTACGATGCCCTCCTCGCGGATCTCCGCCTGCAGGTCCACTACCGCAGCTGGAATCGCAGCGAAGAGCAGGCGCTCGATCTGTTTCCGCTCGCCCTCGTCGCACGCGACAGCAAGCTCACGCTCGTCTGCACCGTCCGCGGGCGCGACGGGATTCGGCAGCTGCATCTGCATCGCATGCGCGACGCCAAGGCCGTTCGCGGCGTCCGCGAGATCCCGCCAGGCTTCGACATCGACGCTCACATTCGCGAGGGTCACCTGAACTTCCTCAAGAGCGAGGCGCCGATCGAGCTCCGGCTGCGACTCCACCCGGACGTCGTGCAGACCGTCACCGAGACCCCGGTCGCCCCGGGGCAGCGCCTCGTCGCAGAGT
>VGRJ01000013.1 GCA_016875405.1 Deltaproteobacteria bacterium
CATCGCGTTCGTCGCGACCGGGCTTGTGGTTGGTACGCTCGCGACGAGCGGCACGCTCCTCTGGTACTACGTCGGTGGCAAAGAGCCGAGCGATGCTCCGAAGAGCGGCTTCGTCACGCTCGCACCGATGCTGTCGCCGACCGAGCGTGGCCTGGCGATCATGGGTTCGTTCTGACGCGACGACGCGCCGACCGACGGAGCACTCGGCCGCGGATGTGCCTCTCCACCGCGCGACATGCGATCGCCACCGCCCTCGCCCTCGGCGTCGCGGCCGGGTGTGCGCACTCGAGTGGCCACGTCCTCAACGCTCCGCAACCTGCCACGCTCGGCGCCTACGCGCCGTATCAGATTGGGCTCGCGAGCTATTATCATGACAGCCTCGCCGGCAACCTCACGGCGAACGGCGAACGCTACGATCCCACGGCTGCCACGGCCGCGCACCGCACCTTGCCGCTCGGGACGGTGCTCGATGTCGTGCGACGTGACGGCCGCGCGGTGCGCGTTCGCGTCAATGATCGAGGCCCGTATGTCGACGGACGCATCCTCGACCTATCGCGCGGCGCCGCGACCGCCCTCGACATGCTGCGCGCGGGTGTCGTCGAGGTCGCGCTCTATCTCGTGTACGTCCCACCGGCGCGCGAGCGTCGAAGAGTGCCTCGTCGCTGATGCCCGAGCGCCGGGACGATGAATCGACGCCTCAACGCCCGGCATCGATCGAGAGGCGGGTCCCAGAAGCCTTCGGGTCGAAGGTAACGCGAACCCCAAAGACACCGTCGGCGTAGACGGCTCCGTCGAACAGCCGGACTCCGACGTCGACGCCGACGAAGGGTCCGAAACCGAGCCACGGAACCGGCGCGTGATCGAAGCCCAGGCCGAGCCGCGCGAAGTCAATGGCGTGAACCGGCGCGTCGGATACCGCTCCGGGAACATCGTCCACCGAGAGGACGGTGCCGCGATAGCCGGCCCCGAGCGAGATCCACGGATCGACCGCGAAGCCTTGGGTGAGGTGCGCAGAGACGCCTCCGGCTGCGACGACGCTACTCGCCGAGCACGTCGAGCACGATGTTCCTCCACGAGCGTGCGCAAAGCCGCCCTCCGCAAAGACGACGAGGTGACCGTTCACCCCCAACCCGAGCCGTGCCCGAACCTCACCACCAACCTCCGGGGCGTCGAGACCGGTTCCCTCAGGCACGAGGCTCGCGCTCGGGACCCAAACGCCCCCGAACACCGAGGCGTAGAGATGACCAAAGCGCAGGTCGCGTGTGCGCTCGGGGTCAGGCACCTTCGAGGCCTTCGTCGCGGCGGCGTCCGGGCTCGTCGGCTTCGTCGGCGCCGAAACAGGGACCCCGTCTTCTGCGCGAGCCGGCAGCGCGACGAGAGCGACAAGGACGAAGCCTGAGACGGAGAGCGCTCGCACCGGCCGTGGTCCTACAACGAATGGTGCCTGGGCGGGCTCAAAATTGCGGTCGCCTCTCGACAATCGACTGCGTACCCACGCTCGCGGCGAAACGAGTCACCGACCCGTGACGATGACCCCGTAGAGCCCATGCATCACCGGACCCACACAATCCAAAACCGCTCACCCTCTCCCCTTCACGACGCCGCCCGCCGAGCCAACGAGCGGGCGGATGCCCTCGATGCCCTGCCCTCGATGATCGGGCGCTCCGCCGCAATGCGTGACCTCGGGCGGTTCGTGAGGCGCGTGGCGCGGACCTCCCTTCCCGTCCTCATCCGCGGCGAAACCGGGAGCGGAAAGGAGCTCGTCGCGCGCGCGCTGCATGAACTCGGCCCGAGGCGAGGCAAGCCGCTCGTGGTCATCAACGCGGCCATGATCGTCGGCGACCTCGGCGCGAGCCAGCTCTTCGGCCACGCCACAGGCGCGTTCACCGGAGCGACGACACCTCGCCGCGGCGCCTTCCGCGAGGCCCATCAAGGAGCCCTCTTCCTGGACGAGCTAGGCGCGCTACCCATCGAGTCACAGGCCAAGCTGCTGCGTGTCCTCGAAGACGGCGTGGTCTCCCCAATCGGGAGCGACATGCCAATCAAGGTAGACGTCCGCGTCCTCGCGGCGACCTGTGAGCCGCTCGAGCGACGCGTCGCCGAAGGGACGTTCCGCCGCGACCTCTTCGAGCGCCTCTCGGTCTGCACCGTCGCCGTCCCCTCCCTCGAGGAGCGGCGCGAGGACATCCCTGAGCTGGCTCGCTGGATGCTCGCGTGCAGCGAATTTTCGGGACTCTCGCTGTCTCCGCGTGCCCTCAGCGTCTTGCAGATGTGCGAGCTTCCGGGAAACGTACGGGGCCTTCGCAACATCCTCATTCAGTCCGCGCTGTCCTGCGCCGGCGAGACCATTGAAGCGGAGGACGTGCTGCGAGCGCTTGGCCATCGCTCGGTTCCACAGCCGCCGCGGCCACCTCTCGACTCGCTGAGCGCGCATGCCCTCCTCCACGAGTGCAGCGGCAACCAGAGCGACGCGGCCCGCCGCGCGCAGCTGCCACGCTCGACGTTCCGCGATCTCCTAAGGAAGACAGGTTGAGCCGGGCGCTACTCGGTCTTGATGTTGAGCCCGAGCGTCTTGCGGAGGCGCGCGTAATCCTCGCTCGCCGCGAACAGCATGAGCTCCTTCAGGCGCTCCTGAGGCGTGAGATCGCCCGGGATTTGCTGCTCGCTCACGATCACCGTCCGAGCGATGGCGAGGTCGCCGGACAGCAGGAGACCCGCACGCGCCGCGGTCGTCTCGACGGCCTGCGCCCAACGCTTGATGTTGGCGCGCGCCCCCGCCTTCATGAAGTCGCTCACCGCAACCTTGAGAGCCTCGCGCTGCATCGGTTCGATGTGCTGCCCGAGGCCTTGCGTCGTCGCTTGCACCTGATTGGCGTACTCGGGCGGAGCGGGGAGCTGCGCCACGAGCCGCACCGCCCCGAAGAGCAGCACGGTGAGCTCGGTGACCGTTGGGAAGAGCGTCTTGATGAGGTGCTCCGACCGGTACATCGCGAGGTGCTTGCCGCAGACGAAGGCCCGCTCGAGCGGAGCCACGCCCTGCAGCGCCACCTGTCCCGCCACCGTCGAGAGAGGCATGTTGGGCACGGCTGTGAGGAGGCCCGGCTGGTCGGTCCGCGCGTAAAGCTGCGGCGCCTGCAACCCGAGCGCCTTCGCGGCCCAGAAGAAGGTCTTCGCGAGCGGGAGCTGTGAGGTCGCAGGGTCCTGCCGCAGCTGGTCCGGCAACGCAGGACGCTGATTGCGCGCGGTGAGGTCTGCGAGCTTCGCCTTGAGCGCCGCGGGCGCGACCGCCTCGAAGATCCTCCCGATGTGAGGGTCCTCATCCTTGTGGAAGAGGTGCTCGGCCCAGAGCGTGCCGTCGAGCATCCCCTGGAGCGGCGCGATGTCCTGCGGCCTCCAGTCTTCGTAAAAACGCTGCTCCTCTTCGTTCGCGCGCCCCATGAAGGCAAGCACGCCAGCGACGCACCAGGCCGCGTCGTACGACTGCTGCTGCAGGTGGAGCGTGTAGATCGACCGATAGGCGTCGACGTTGAGCGCGTCCTTCTCGAGCAAGGACTGGTACTGCTCGAGCGCCTTCGAGGCATCACCCGTGTGAACCGCAAGCTCGGCAAGCATGATCCGGTCCTCAACCGCATCCGGCTTTACATCGAGCGCACCCCGGAACGCCTCCGACGCCTTGTGATAGTCCTGAAGGCGGTCGCGGTAGATGAGGCCAAGGGCGTGGAAGAGTCCGTACTCGAACTCGGCGTCGCCCTTGCCGCGAACGCGGTGAATCATCTTTCGATACGCACGCTCGAGCTTCGCCCAGTCGCCGAGCCCTGAGAGGACCTTGTCGATGCGCTGGAACGCGTCGACCAGCTCGGGGTGAAGGTCCAGCGCCTTGTCGAAATGCTCGACCGCGAGGTACGGCTCCTCGAGCTTGTCACGGAAGACCTGGGCCATCGTGAACATGTACCGCGCACGCCGCTGCGAGTTCGGATCCCCCTCGGCGATGCGCTGCAGCGTCTGCACCACGTCGTGCCAGCGCTTCGTCTTCTGATACAGGGTCAGAAGCCGATGCTGCAGCTGATGGTCCTCGGGCCTGATCGCGACCGCCTGCTCCATCGCGGCGAGCGCCTGCACGGCATCTCCAACGCGGCCATCCCATAGGTCGGAGAGCTCGAGGTAAAGGTTGAAGCGCTCCTCACCGTCGAAGACGTTGTCGATGATGAGCTGTCGATACGCACACGACTGAGCCCAATCGTCCTCGGCGGCGTGAATCGAGGCCAGCGCCTCGAGGGTTGCGCGGTGGCTCGGCTCGAGCTGGAGCGCCTTCTCGAAGTTGTTGATCGCTTGCCGCGCCTGGCCTTGCTCTCGCTTGACGCAACCGAGCTTGTAGAGGACCTCGGCGCGCAGCGTCATCTCGTCGTCCGAGAGCGCCGTGAGGACCTTCTGGTAGTTCGTCAGCGCCCCCGCCCAATCGCGGACGAGGTAGTTGGCATCACCGAGGCCGCGAATGGCGTCCCGATTCGTGATGTCCCCACGCTGAGCGGCCGCGAACGCGCGCAACGCCTCGGCTCCCTTTCCGAGCTCAAGCTCGACGCGCCCGTGCAAGAGGAAGAGCTCGACCTGAAGCTCACGCTCCTTCGAAGGCGCCTTCTTCTCGAGCAAGTCCGTGAGCGGCTCCGCCTCGGCAAACGCCTTCCGTTCGACGTAAGCACGCGCGAGCGGCAACGCTGCGTCTTCGTTGTCGGGATCGATCTGATTCGCAAGCTGGTAGGACTGCAGGCCCGCCTCGGGCTGCTCCATCATCTCGCCGCGAATGCGTCCCAACTCGACGAGCAGCTTCGCCCGCAGTCGCGGGGACTCGGTGTATTGCTGCTCGGTCTCGAGGTAACGCGTCGCGTGGTACCAGTCTGCCTCGCTCACCGCGATGGCGCGCATCGCAGCAAGCGTGGGCAAGTGGTACGGGTTCAGGTCGAGGGCCTGCTCGAAGCGAGCGCGGGCCTGGGTTCGATCACCGAGCTTCTCTTCGAGCTGCCGACCAATCCGGTAGAAGGCCTCGACTCGCTGGGAACCGTCTGTCGTGAGCTCCGCGACGCGAACCATGCAATCGATTGCATTCGCCGGATCGTCCATGCGCTCGTAGAGCTTGGCGAGGGACTCGAGCGCACCAATCTGGTGCGGGTCCATGTCGATGATCGCGATGTACGCGTCCATGGCGCGGACATGATCCTGCAAGTGATCCGCGTGCACCTGCCCTTGCCAGGTGAGGAGCTGGATCTTCTTCTGCCGGTCGGCCACCATCTGTACGAAGCGATCAAGGCAAGCGATGAGCTCGTGCCACTGCTGCTGCTTCTGGTAGCAACGCGCGAGAGCCTCGAACGCGGGGATGTTCGTCGGATCGATGTCAACGACCTGCTCGAGTCGCACGGCCGCGAGATCGGGCTTGCGGAACTCCTCCTCCTGAAGGGAGGCGATCTGCATGAGCACGTCGGCTCGCTCGCGCTCCGTGCTCGGAACGTCGAGGTGCATCTCGAGCACCTCGAGCATGTCCGCCCACCGACGAGTGGCGGTGAACACGCGCTCGAGTCCGCGAATGGCCTGCGCGTTGGCCGCGTCGTGCTCGAGGACGCTTCGATAAAGCGCAACCGCCTTCTCTGGACTGCCGAGCGTCCCCTCGAAGAGCGCACCGACGCGCATGCGCGTGTCGCTCACCTTCTCGGGGTCCTTGAGCGCCTTCAGCTTCTTCTCGAGGACCGCCACGAGATCGTGGGTCTGGCCCCTCGACTCGTAGACGCGCTCGAGCGCGTCGAGCGCCGGGAGGTAGGTTGGGTCAGCCTCGACCGCGCGCTCGAACCGAGCCACGCCCTGCTCCGGCTGTCCCGCGAATTTCTCTAGGAGGTCGCCGACGTCCGTCAGGATCGCGGCACGATCGGTGTCGCGCGTCGCGAAGGCGAGCGCCTCCTCGAGCCGCTGCCCAGCCCCACGCCAATCACCCTGCTTCCGCAGGTAGCTCGCGGCCTGCCGACGCACCTGGACGTTGTTCGGCTCGAGCTCCTGCACGCGGGCGTAGAACGGCTGCGCGTAGTCCTGCCGATCGAGGTTCTCGCCGTACCACTTCGCGAGCCGCAGACAGAGCGACACCTGAAGTCGCCGATCGGTCGCCTGATCGAGCAGACCGGTCGCCGTCTGAATGAGGTTCGGCCAGCGCTTCGTCGTCGCCGTCAGCGCCTCGAGCCGCGCAACGGTCTCGTCATCCATCACGTCGAGCGCGAACGCCGTCTCGAGCGAATCATAGGCCTGACCGAGATCGCTCAGTCGGTCCTCGGAGACGCGCGCGACCTTCCGAAGAAGCGATGTCTGCTCGCTCACATCCTCACGCGTCTCGACGCGGGCCACGTAGAGCTCGACGAGCGACTCCCATCGCTCCGCCGTCTTGTGTAGGCGTTCGAGCGCGGCGTAGGCGACGTCATTGGCGGGGTCGAGCTGGAGGACGGCCTCGTAGGCGGTCGTCGCCCCATCGGCATCGCCGACCCGGTCTGACCAGATCTCCGCGACGCCGAGGTACTCGCCGAGCTGCTCTTGCACCGAGCCAAGAGCACGCGCACGACTCGACTTCAGCTCGGCCACATCGCGCCAAGCGCCGTCCGCCCGAAGCAATGACTCGAGCTGCGCCATCGCGTCGAAGTCCCGAGGATCCACCTCGAGGAACCTTCGCCACGCGTCGATCGCCTCGCGACGCTGCGACACATCGAGCTGGTGGAGCGTCGCGAGCTCCCGGTAGAGCGCGAGGAGGTGCTCCGCGGGAAGCACCTGTGCGGCACGGTCCGCGATCTGATGCAGCGACGCGAGAAGCTCCGTCGAATTTCCGCGCGACTCGTGAGGGACCTCGCCGTGATAGCGACGACGCGTGATCTCCGAGATCGCGAAGAGGGCGTCGAGGTTCGCAAAGTCGAACTCGAGCACGCGCGCGTAGTCATCGAGCGCCAAATCGTCTCGACGAAGCTGTGACGAATAGAGGCGCGCACGACGCAGCAGCACGGCAACGTGCTCACGCTCGTCGAAGACGTTCGCGAGGTGGCGCTCGAGTACGTCGGCGAGCTCCGCCCACTGGCTCGTCTGCTCGTAGAGCTCGCTCAGCGCGCCCAGCGCCTCGCCGTCCTCACCCTTGAGCTCGAGGACGCGACGCCAGAGCTCGATCGCCTTGCGCAGATCGCCGAGTCCGCCGCCGACGATGCGAGCCATTTTTGCCGTGAGCTCGCCCTTCTCGAAGTCACCGCCAGCGTTCGCAAGCTGACACTCGTATACCCCGTAGAGCTCGGGCCATCGCTGCGCCTGCCCATAGATGCGCTCGAGCGCCGTCTGACCATTCTCGTTCTGGGGGTCGAGCTCCTCGACAATGACACGATAGACGCGGATCGCGTCCTCGTAGTGGCGCGGGTCGTGCGGCGCGAGGTGAACCTCGTAGAGCTCACCGAGCCTGCCGAGGAACTCGATCTTCGCGAACGCATCCTCGACGGTCTCCACGCGCTGCTCGAGGACCGCCGCGAGCGGCGCGGCGTGACCATGAGCGGTGTACAGACGATCGAGGTTCTCGAGGCAGTCGAGCTCGAGCGGCACCACGGAGAGCACGTAGGCGTACGTCTCGACCGCCCGCTGCAGGTCGGCGAGCTCCTCTTCGAACACACGGGCGAGCCGCTTGCCGAGCACCTGTTGCAGCGCTGGCTCCGTGCGCTGCGCGAGCACGTCGGCGTAGGCGTTCGCGAGGTGCTCCCAGCCCCCCTCGACCATTCCAGCAAGGCGCTCGAGCTCCGCGAGGACGCGCTCGTCCGAGGGTGCCTCTGCGAGCGCTCGGATGTAGACCGCGAGCGCAGCCCCGGGGACTCCCACGCGCTGCTCGTGAAGCTCGGCAAGGCGGTGGAACTGCAGGAGGCGCTCGGCCGGGTCGGAGGTGTGCGCGAGGACCGCCTCGAAGACGCTGGCGAGGTAATCGAACTGACCCGTCGCGTCGTAGTGGGGCTCGAGGATCGCCGCAATTCGCAGCTGCTCGTACCCCGCGTTGAAGAGGCCCTCGAGCGCCCCGAGAGCAGCCTCGTGATTCGGATCGTCGGAGAGGATCTCACCGAAGGTATCTACGGCCAAACCGACGTCGCCGAGCCGGGACTGCTGGACGTGAGCTAGTCGAAGCTTGAACGTGAGCGCGTCCGCGGTACCGGCGGCCGCCTCTCGCGCGAGGATGGCTGCCAGGGCCGGCCAACGCTCCGTGAGCTCGTAGAGCCTGTCGAGCGCTGCGGTCGCCTGCGCGTTGTCTTGATCCCGCTCGAGCACCGCTTCGTAGCGATTGATCGCGTGATCCCAGCTCTCGAGCTGCTCCTCGTAGATGCGAGCAAGCCGTAGCGCGAGCTCGACAAAGCGAGCCGGCTCCTCGGCCGGTAGAGCCGCGAGCTGACGACCGTAAAGTGCAGCGAGCTCCGCCCAGCGACTCGCGACCGAGGCCAAGCGCTCGTAGTGCGCAAGGAGGTCGTCGCTCCCTGCATCGATGGCGATCGCACGAGAGTACGTATCGAACGCTGCGCCGTGATCGCCAATGGCGTCTTCATGGATCTGCGCCACCCGCGTGAGTAGCTCGATCCGCGCGTATGCGTCGTCGGCGCGCGCTATCTGAACCTCGAGCACCGCAACGAGGCGCGGCCAATCGCCCATCGACTGGTAGAGCGGCTCGAGGATCTGAGCCGCGACCACGGGCTCCTGGGCACCTCGGGAAAGCGCGTCGAGCGCACTCAGCGTCGGACCGTGGCTCGGATCGCGACCGACGAGGTCGCGGTAGAGGTCGAGGGCGCGGACCACGTCGTCGAGCCGCTTCTCGTAGATCTCGGCGATTCGGAACTGGTACGCGCTCGCCTCTCGGGGATCCGCCGCGAGCTCGGCCTGCCGCTGCAAGACGTTGAGGAGCTCCGGCCAATCCTGCGCCTCTTGATACAGCGCGTCGAGACGACCGAGCGCATCGAGATCGTCTGGGTCGAGCTCGAGGATTCGCTGGTAGGTGTCGATGGCGTTTCGAACGTCCCCCAGCTCACGCTCGTAGACGGCGGCGGACTGGTAAAGAACACGCTTCCGCTCTACCGGCTCGAAGAGGAGCTCGGCCCGCTTCGCGAGGACGGCGAGGAGGTCCTGCCAGCGCTCGAGACCCAAAAAGAGCCTGGTCAGGACGTCGAGGGAGCGGAGATCGTCGGCGTCGAGCTCGAGGACCCTGCGGTAAACCGCGATCGCAGCGTCGATGCGTCCGAGCACCTCCTCCTCGAGCGCGGCGGCCTCGTAGAGTGCCGCCTTCTGGAGCTCGAGGTTCGTGAGGAGCGCGGCGCGCTGTTGCAGGGCAACGGAGAGCTCCTCGTTTCGATCGCTTTGCTGGAAGATGAACTCCAGTGCCTCGACCGCTGAGATCTGGGTGGGGTCGAGCTCGAGGATTCGGCGATAGGTCGCGACGGCACGGTCCGTCGCACCAAGCTGGTGCTGCAAGATCGAGGCGCTGGTCGCGAGCAACGCGATTGCGAGGTCCTTGTCCGCTTGCTTCGCAGCCTGTCCTTCGTAGACCGCCGTGAGATCCGCGAAGCGTCGCGTTGCCCCAGCGAGACGCTGCAGGCCCTCTTGAATGAGGGGTGCCCCCGGCTCGAACTCGAGGGCTCGAACCAACACGTCGAACGCCGCGCTCGGATCCGACGCAGCGTCCTCGTAGAGCTGTGCCATCTCGAGTAGAAGCTCGACCGCCCGCGCCGGATCCTCCGCGCGACGAACCTGGATCTCGTAGACCCCGACGAGCTTCGCGTAGTTGCCTGCGGCGCGGTACAGAGGCCCGAGCGTCTCGGCGACCTCGATCTCGAGCTCCGGACGGGCTCCGAGCCCTTCGAGAGCGGCGAGGGCGCCCTCGTGGTTTGGGCGACGTTCGAGGATCTGCCGGTAGGTCTCGACCGCCGCAGGGACAAGGCCCAGCTTCATCTCTTGCAGCTTGCCGAGCCGCAACATCAACGAGATCTCGAAATCCTCGGTCTCGGCAGCTTTGATCTGCTGCTCGATGTTGCCCGCGAGCTCGGCGTTCCGCTCCTGGCGCTCATAGAGCCGGTCGAGCGCCCGCAGCGCAACCTGGCTACGATCGTCGAAGGCAAGTATCTCCAGGTAGGCGCCGATCGCGTTGTCGGGCTGTCCGAGCTGCGCGTCGTAGATCGTCGCGACCTGCGTCAGGAGGGTCTCGCGGTCACCGTCCTTTTGCGCCAACTCGAGTCGGCGGCGTAGCACCCCGATGACATCGTTGCCCCGCTCGTGATTCGTGAAGAGGAGCTCGAGCGCGTCGAGGGCCTCGGAGTCCGTAGGGTCGAGGTCCAGCGTCTTCTCGAAGCTCTTCGCCGCGTCGTCGACCGCACCGAGCTGCTCCTGAATCCCCGCGAGTCGGAACCAGTAGGTGCGTGCGAGCGCGGCCTCGGTGACCGCAGACGCGACCTCGCTGTAGATCTGAGCGAGAGCCGTCCATCGATCGCCGCTCTGCGCGAAACGCCGCACCTCCGCGTGAATGTCTTCGCCGTCCGGCTGCTCGACAAGCGCACGAGCGGCGGCTGCGAAGGCAGCCGCGTCGTCCCTCAGATGATCCCCGGCGACGGCAGCGATGCGTCGCAGCATGCCGACTCGCCGTGACGCGTCCGTCTCGCCATGAACGAGCTTCTGTAGGACCGACACGAGCTTGGCGTGGTCGGCTCGCGCCTCGTAGACATCCGCGAGGACCTTGGCGACCTCGTGCCCGAGGTCCGCGTGGTCGACGAGACGCTCGAGCGCCTCGCGCGCGCGCACCTCGTCCGGCTCGATGACCAGCACCTCACGGTACGATTCAACAGCCCCGCCGGGATCTTCGAGGTGCTTCTCCAGCGCTTCACCAAGCCGCACCTTGAGATCGACGACCTGACCTTCGTCAAGGTCGCCCTCGAGTCGCCGACGCACGACGCCGACGTATTCGGACCACTCGCCACGTGCGAAGTACAGGCGGTCAAGGGCCTCGAGAGCATCGCGGTCGGAGCCATTCAGCTCGAGAATCTGCAACAAGCTCTCAATCGCAGACTCTGGCTGCCCGAGCTCCGTCTCCTGCATCGTCGCGATGCCGCGAAGGACGCGCGCCTGGGCCTCCGGGGTACCTGCGAACTGCCGCTGCTTCTCGTAGACCTCGAGCAGCTCGGCGTGTCGCTTCGTCTCGCGATACAGGCGCTCCAACGCCTCGAGCGCTTGGAGGTTGTTGGGATCCAGCTCATAGACGGCTCGGTACTGAATGAGAGCATCGTCGATCGAGCCGACCTCCTCGAGCAGGACCCGCCCGAGGCGCAGACGCAAGGCGACAGCATCCTCTTGCGACAGTAGCCCCTCGAGCGCGTCGCGATAGGCTGCAACGAGCGGCGCCCAATCCTTCGTCGCGCGCGCAACTCGCTCGGCGCTGTCGCCCGACTCGAGACGCCGCGACAACGCGAAGGCGCGCAGGTACCGCGCGAGCGCGGCGTCCGACGTCTTCAGCTTGGTCTCGTAGATCTCGCCCAGCTCATCGAGGAGCGCGACCTGCTCTGACGCGTCCTCCGCGTGAGCAAGCTTGACCTCGAGGACCTGCGCGAGACCCTTTGGGTTGTTCGTCTCGCGATAAATCGGCACGAGCGCCACGGCTGCCGCCAGATGATTCTCATCGAGCGTAAGGACCTTCTCGTAGGCCTTCGCTGCGCGGTCGGACTTTTCCTTCTTGCGGAGCCAGAGATCCGCGATCTTGAGGAGGAGGCCGACCTTCGCCCCGTCATCCTTCTCCTTCTGCTCCTGAGCCTCGATCGCTCGAATGAGCTCGTCCCACTTCCCGCTCTCCTCGAAGAGAACTTCGAGGTCGTCCCAGCGCTGGAGTGTGAGGAGACGCTTCTTGAGGTTCTCCTGAGCACGCCGGTCATCGGGCGTCAGCTCGAGCACGCGACGCCATGCCTCGGCGGCCCCGGCGTCGTCGTTGAGCTTCTCACCCTGGATCTGGGCCAGCTTCTGCAGCTGATTGAGCTTCTCCTTCGCGTCCGTAAGAGAGTCCACGAGGTCGAGGAGGACAGCCGCGAGCTCCTGGAACTCACGGGAGCGCTCGTAGAACGTCGCGAGGGAATCGAGGGCCTCGAGGTTCCCCGGCTCGAGTGCGCGAACCTGATTCCACAGGTCGATGCATAGCTGCGGCTTCTTGACCTTATCGGTCGCGAGCTTCGCCATTTCGGCGTAGCGCTTCGCGCGCTGAGCGACAGGCAACAGGTCTGCCTCTCCGCGCATCAGCTCGATGAGCTTCTCCCAGTCGCGCCGCTTCTCGTAATACTCGCGGAGGTGGCTCCGCGCCGGGTTGTGGGTCGGGTCCGCGGCGAGGATTTGTTCGAAGCACTTCGCCGCCTCGGACGCGTTCGAGAACTTGAGGAAGATATCCGCCGCTTCCGCGTAGGCCCCGACCTTCTTCGTGACGTCGACGTAGGCCTCCGCGAGCTTGACGAGCGTCTTGACGTGGTCGTGACTGCGCTTCGCTTTTTGCTGCTTGTCGGCCTCATCGAGGAGCTTCGCGATCAGCGCCGCGTCCTCGTCGGCGGGTGCGCTCTTCCCGGGCGACTCGACGGTCGCGGCCTTCGCGGGCTCCTCGGCCTTCGCGGGCTCCTCGGCCTTCGCGGGCTCCTCGGCCTTCGCGGGCTCCTCGGCCAACGCGGGCTCCTCGGCCTTCGCGGGCTCCTCGGCCTTCGCGGGCTCCTCGACCTTCGCGGGCTCCTCGGCCTTCGCGGGCTCCTCGGCGGCAACCCCCTCGCTCGAATCGAGCCCGCGCGTTGCCTCCAACCCGTCTAAGACGCTCTCGTCCTCGGCAACCGTCTCGAGGTCGACGTCGCCATCGAGCGTCATCACCTCCTCAAGGTCCACCTCGGTCTCGTCGACCTTCGACGCTCTCGCCCCCTCATTCTCTTCCGAGACGCTCTTGCCAAGCTGGCGCTCGAAAGCCGCGAGCTCGGGATGGTCCGGCTGCGACGAAGCCAGCCGCGTAAACCACCTCCGCGCCGTCATCACGTCACCAAGCTGACGCCACGCGGTCTTTCCTGCCTCCGCGAGCACAAAGTCCGGACACGACGCCTTGGCCTCATCCCCCGCGGCGGCGAGAAGCGCCAACACGGCGCTCCAGTCGCCTCCCTGCTCGCCGACCTGATCGCGCAAGTAGACGTAGGAGACCGCGTCGCTGGGATTTGCGCGGAAGGCGTCCCCTAGCAGCGCCACGCCACGCTCGGAGTCCTGGTGCTGGGCCCAGCGCGCGCCGAACACGAACGCGAGGCGTCCGCGCTCGTCGTCACCCGTGCCGCTCAGGATCTCGCGCTGCTTCGAGGCGAGCTTCGCCGCCCTGACAGAGGCGTCGGGGTCATCCTCCGCCGCGCTGATGAACAACCCCTCGTAGAGCGCAGCGGCGCTCAAGTTGGCCGGGTCGGCCTGGTACGCGTCGAGCAGCAGCTCCTCGGTCTGGTCCGCGCTCCCGTAGCGACGCGCGAGCCGGGCCGCGCGCAGCAGGAGGCGCACGCGAGACGAGAGGTCCGACTGGTCGAACGACTCCGCGAGCAGCTCGTCGACGCGGTCTTGGAACGCGCCCTCGTCGACCGTTAGGTCCTCGAGGGCCACCATTGCCTCGTAGGCAAAATCATCGCTCTCCGACGCCTGCTGGTAAGCCTCGAGCGCGGCATCGTACTGACCGAGATCCTGAAGCGCATCGCCGAGGTCGAGGAGGATGCGGCCCCGCAGCGCGTCCGAAGCCGTCTCGAGGCTCCGGCGCAAGACGGTCTCGACCATCTTGATCCGACCGAGGCCGAGATAGATGTCGCGAGCCTCGAGCAGAGGCTCAACCGCCTCCGGCTTCGATTTCCAAGCGGCCTGGAAGTAGCGAAGCGCTCGCGCCCCCTGAAGCAGCTGACCGTTGAGAACCCGCCCGAGTCGCAACAAATAATCCGACCTCGCAGCGACGTCTTGCTCGGCATCCGCCGCAGCTTCGAGCGCCTCCGCGAGCGCGGCCCAATCCAGCGTGTTCTCGAGTTGTTCCAGTCGTTGCTTCAGGTCCATGGTCTCTCGGCAGCGTCTCGTGTCGACGCTGGTTTTCTATCAGGTCTTACGGTCACGCTGGCCCCGCGCCACCGCGCGGCGGCGCCTCAGTTTCCTGGCCCGTTGAGCTTCTGGATCACTGTGTTTGCTTGCTCACATTCCTTGCGGTACTTCGCCGCATCCTTCGTGCAAGCGCGAGCCGTGAACCCCTTCAACCTTGCGAGCGCCTCCGCCTTCTTCGGCGGATTGACCTTCCCGTACGCCATACCGAGGTTGAAGAGCAGCGAGGGGTCGCCCTCGTCGAGCTCACGAGCCTTCTCGAGCGACTTGACCGCCTTGTCGGTCTCGTTGCGCTCTCCGTAGACCTGCGACAGCAGGGTGTAGACCTGAACGAGGCGCTTGTCCTTCGGGTCACCCATTTCCACCGCTGCGATGAGGAGCTGTTCCGCCTCTTTCAGGTAATCGAGCAGAATGTAACGATTCGCCAGCTCTGTGTAGTGGTTGAGCGCGCACTCGATGGCGGGATCGTCCACACACTTCTTCGCCATATCGCCCAAGTCGGCAGGGCGCTTCTCGATGGCTTCGTGTCCACGCTGCAGAGCCTTCTGCTCGTCGTCCGCGTAGTAATGAGCATCGGCAAGATGAGCGAGGCAGCGGTCATCGTTGGGGTCTTGCTCGACGCACTTGGTGTAAGGGTCGATGGCATCGCTCCACTTCGCGGTCCCCTTCTCGGGCTTCTTTGCTTGCATCTCGATGGCCAAGCCGAGCTCGAACCAGTAGTTGGCGAACTTGGGTGCCTTCGCTGCGGCCCGCTGTAGCGTCGACTGAGCTTTCTCCCAGTCCTCCTTCTTGCGGTATGCCTTGGCGAGTTTGTAGAGGATGAGGTGATTATCGTCCAGCTTCACTGCCTCTTCGTACTTCTGGATCGCGTCGCTCGGGTTGGCATCGACCATCACGTCGCCCTTGTTCGCGAGGATGACGGCCTCCTGCTTGTTGCGGTTGCAGCCGATCGACATCACGCTGGCGACCAGCGCAAACCCAGTGACGATTGAACGAAGTTTCATCGAGCCCTTCACCTCTCCTACGCCCAAGAAAATGCGGCGAGGAACCGCGAGGATAGTGTCCTCGCTCCGCTGAAGTCCAGCGCTTCTCGTGCGTCTCGAGCGCTCGCAACGGGGCCTTGATCGCGTCCACGTCCGACACGAGTCCAAGCACGACCGACGCCACCAAAGACAACGCCCCCGGACCTCTTCGAGGCCCGAGGGCGCTTCGGCGTCGCGTGCTCAGCCTGGGCTGGACGACTCAGCTTGGACTGAACGACTCAGCTTGGACTGAACGACTCAGCTTGGACTGAACGACTCAGCTTGGGCTGAACGAGATCGGGTACGTCACTCGAACGACGCCGCCTTCCGGCGTCGGGAAGGCGAGCCCGTAGAAGGCGCGCGTGACGCAGCTCACGACGCCCGAGTCAGGGAGCCCGCCACCGCCGCCGACGTTCGACACGCTGCCGTCGCGACCAATCACGAACGTGACGGCCACCGTACCCTGAAGGTTGGGGTTGTTGCGAAGGCCGTTCTCGTAGCAGAGACGGAAGCGACCAAAGTTTTGGCGAACAATGCGCTGGATGACTTCGGGCGGCAGGCGACCGCTCACGCTCGTCGCGCCCATTCGCACCTGCGGAGGCTTCGCCCGGTGCGACCCGGAGAGCCGACCGTGGCCTGAGCCGAATCCCTGCCCAGTGCCCGTGCCGGCACCATGCCCGATCGTGCCGATGCTCCCGAGGCCGATACCTTCACCTCGACCACCGCCACCTTCACCGATGCCGGTAAGGCCAAGGCCGCCGGCGCCGAAGGACTCGCCAATCGCATCGCCCCACATGTTGCCGCGAGCGCTCAGCGGGTCATTGCCGAGAGAGTCATCGCGTCCCCACGGCGCAGTCGGCGCGTCCGGATCGCCGCCCGCACCCGAATTGAGGAGGCCGATCATACCGAACTCGGCAGCGTCACGAAGCGCCGCCTGCCGGGCGATATGGGGGTCGGTGTTGCTCTCGGGTCCAGCGACACCGTACCGGTTGCCGCTCTGCTTCGAGTTGGGGTTGCCCATCGACCCCTCCTCGCCCTTCGCGCGAGTTCCCGTGCCGCCCTCCTTGTTGTCGGCGTTCGACTCCGCCACTTCCTCGGCGGGCTTCTCCTCGAGCTCCTTCTCCGCGGCCGACTCGAGGTAGTGCGAGATGAGGAAGCGCTGCTCGTCGTTGACCTCATCCGCCGAGGTCGAGTTGAGATCGGGAGTGAACATCGCGGTCGCGGCGAGGAAGCCGCCGATGCCGACGCCAGCCCCGAGGACGTAGAGGATCGCAGATCCCGTGATGAACGCCGCAAGCGACGCCGCCGCGACGACCTTCTTGCCGCTCGCGACACCGCTGATCTCGAACACGAGATCCCGCACCTCGAGGTGCACGACGGTCCCGTTGCCGATCGAGATCCGTGCGTTCGCAGAGACAGGCGCCTTCGGAAGGTTTGCACCCGCCTCTACCCAGCCCGTCGCCGTCGGCGGAACGACCACCGAACCGGACTCGATGAGGGTGAGGCGCGACGAGCCGAGCTTCTCGGCGGGGAGCGGGAAATCGACGGTGCCGCCCTTCCCCTCGGCTTCGCCCACGGTGAACGAACGGTTGGTCGAAATGTGTGAGACGTGCAGGAGATTTCGGCCCCAGAGCACGCGGATCTCGAACGCAGAAGCCGCAGACTCCACTTCGTCGGAGCGAACCGGTGCCCCGCCCTTCAGCAGCTGGTACTCGTACGAGCCCTCCGCCGCATTCGCAAAGCGGTCGCCACCGTGTCCATATCCGTGTGCGCCGTGCGCGCTACGCGCAGGCGACGACGCGAATGGATTCGGTACCGTCGCCGCAGGAGTAGCGGCGAAGGGGTTGCTCATCGCGGGCGGCGGGGCCGCGGCAAACGGATTGCTCGCGACTGGCGGAGCCGCTGCGGCGAACGGGTTCGAAGCTTGGCTCGCAGGAGCCGCGGGGGCTGCCTCGACCTGCGAGGCAACCGGCTGCACGCTCTCGAGAACGAGCAGGGTCGCGCCGACTTGCACCTGGTCCCCCTGCTGGAGCTTGCACTTGTTCACTCGAGTGCCGTTCACCAGCGTGCCCGAGTCGCTGCCGAGGTCGATGAGGGTCACCTCGTCCTGGACCTCGATCACCGCATGGACCCGCCCAGCCTGCTCGTCATCAACCCGCAGGTGGTTCTTCGGATCCTTGCCGACCTTCATCACGCTCTCCGCCACCGTCTCGCGGCGGATAAGCTGCTCACCCTGATAAAACGCGAACGTGAGCGCGAACTTCTGCTTGCCTTCCATGGCGATACTCCAGCCGATTCGTCAGAGTTGTTCGACGGACTTCAGCATCTCGGGGACGAACGACGTGCGCGGGCGGATGAGCGTCCGTCGCACCGGCCCGGGACGCACCCGGATCGTCGCATCGGTCGGGCCAAAGCCGCCCGCCGAGAGCGGATCGTCCGCGAACTCGTAGCCGTACCCTTCGCCGTCCCCGGCGTCAGAGGACTTCACGCCCTGCGCGCTGGCCGCCGACGAGACGAGGAAGGCGCCACCCGCGAGGGTCAACGCAAGCGCGAAACGTGCAACTGAATTCATGGTACAGCCCTCTTGTAAAATTCCGACGAGATTACAGTCCCATTGTAACTGGAGCCATCCGTCCGGTCAATCCTTCGCTTCCCACGCTGACGTGACGTGGGCAGCGACGCGATACGCGGAGTAGGACATCGGCGACCAGCTCCTGGTTCCCAAAATGTTTTAGTTCGGAGCTGGGGCCGGGGCCGCCGGGTCAGCGGGCGTGGCGGCCGAACCTCCCGCCGGGGCTGCGGAACTTTCCGCAGGGGCCGCTGCCGCATCCGGAGCGGGCGCAGGCGGCGGGTTCTTCGACGCGGCCGCGTTCTCCTTGATGACCGCGACGATGTCGTCGATGTCCTTCATGCGCTCCTGAGCGCGCTTGATGGCACTGGCGTATTCGTCCTTTCCAGTCGCCTTCTCGATGAACTGCTTCAGCAGGTTCTTCGACTCCTGGTAGACCGGCTCAGCCTTCGCACCTTCGAGGGTCTTGGTCTTGAACTCCTCGGTCAGGATCGCTTCGTTGTAGTAGGTCTCGGGTCGAGCACCGTCGAGCCTGCGCGCCTCGGCGAGCTCCTTCTGTGCCTTGGCGAGCATCGCGTCGAAGTTCACGTCCGTGATGAGACCACGGTACGCAAGCGCCAAGCCGAGGTGCGCCTCGTAGTCGCTCGGGCGAAGGCCAATGGCCGCAATGTACGCCTTCGCCGCCTCCTCGAACCCGCGGAACTGAAGGTTGACGGCCGCGTAGTTCATGTGCGCCTCGAAAAACTTCGAGTCCAGCTGGCGAGCCTTCCCGAAGGACTGCGCGGCCTGCGAGAGATCCCCAAGCTCGGACGAGATCAGACCCATCGTGTTGTAGACGGGCGCGTAATTCGGGTTCTTGCGGATGGCCTGCGAACACACGAGCTGAGCGAGCTC
The DNA here is from genome assembly GCA_016875405.1 of Deltaproteobacteria bacterium. GTDB lineage: Bacteria > Myxococcota_A > Polyangia > Polyangiales > Polyangiaceae > SYFR01. Next base: position 18,616 of record VGRJ01000013.1, read on the forward strand.
GAGGGCCTGTGAGTCCGCCTTGCGCTCGTCCTCACCAGCCGTCTTGACGGCCGCACGGCGCGCCCACTTCGGGAGCTTCGCAGCCTGCTGCGCTTTTTTCTTCGCGCTCTCGAGGTAGTACACCGCGAGCTGATTGAAGGCAGGCATGAAGCCATCGTTGATGGCGAGCGAGCGCTGCAGGTTCAACTTCGCGCGAGCGAAATCGTCATCGCCGTCATCATCCTTCACTGCGTTGTCGCGCATCATCTGCAGCATCGCGAGGTGAACGAGTGCTTCCTCGTTCTTAAAGTCGGCGTCCCCAATCGCCTGCTGCATCTGGTTGATCGCGTCGTCGACCTCCTTCTGGTTCGACATGACGAACTTGTAGAGCGCCACCTGAACGCGCGCGCGGTGAAACTTAGGATTTTTCGAGAGGATCTCCTCGAACACCTCCTTTGCCTTCGCGTCGTTCTTGCAGCGCTGATACGAGACGCCGGCATTGTAGCGAGCCTCGAAGAATTCCCCGCCTGAGAGTTGGCGGGAGGCGTCCTCGAAGCGCTTCGCGGCCGACTCGCACGTCGCATCCGTCCAGTCGCCCGCAGCGTCATGAGACGCGAGGTCGATGACCGCCTTCTTGAAGTCCTCAGCGGCTTCCTTGTTGATGACCTTGCCGTCCTGCGTCTTCACGACGGACCCCGTGACAGGATCCTTGACGACGTCCTGCTGCCCGGCGCCGGCGCCACCGCACGCGACGAGCAGGGAGGACGCGAGCAGGGCGACGAGAGATGACTTGATGTTTTTCATGGCCATGGATTCCTCGATGCCGCCTCAGTTCTGGCCCTTCGGCTCCGCGTCCGCCTTGGGCTCCGCGGCCTTCTTGTCTCCCGAGTCGCTCTCCTCGCGCTCGCGCGAGTCGAGCACGATCGGCTGTCCGTCGTAGTTGAGAGCCTGCGGGCGCTCGTCGAGCGGCGAGTTCACGCGCGTCGGCGCTCCTCGGAATTCATCGATGAGGTGGAACTCCCGACCGTAGTTCTTCGAGAGCCACTTCTCGCAGGAGCGCGAGGACGAGTCGAAATACTGGTACTTGACGGAGTAGTCGAGGCAGGTGGAATACGCCTGCTTCGCCTGGGCCTTGTACCCCTTGCTCGCGTCCTCGAGGCCCGCCTGGTACTGCGCGCGCAAATCCTGCCAGAAGGTCGGCGGATCGAGCCCAGGGATTTCGCCGGGCTGGTCCCACTTCTTCGGGTACGGAGCCTTGAGGAAGTCCGAGACGAAGCCACCCCACATGGCACCCACCGCGGCGCCGGACTTGATGACCCACACCGGCGGGGGCGCGGGCTTCAAGTTGACGATCTTGAAATACTCGCTCTGGGCGGCCTTCACCGCTTCGTCCTTCTTCTTGTACCAATCGGAGACCTTGTTCTTGATGAAGTCGTCGATCTCCTTGCGGTCTTCGCCGGCGCCCTTGTACTCGGGGAACTTGATCTTGTCGGCTTCGACCTTCTTCCGCTCCGCGAAGTAGAAGAGGGCCTCCCCCACCGCCGTCAAGGTCTTACCCACGCGGCGATCGCGCTGCGACTGCGACCCACCGATCGCGTCGAGTTGCTTCATCGCGGCCGCAGGGTCGTTCCAGTTGTCGCGAACGAGCGCGAAGTTCTGGTCGGCCTTCCCCTCCTGCCGCATCGCCTGGTAGACGCGCCCGAGCAGCGCGTGCGCCTGGAGCTTGACGTCGAACGTCGCCTGCTGATCGATCTTTCCGATCTGCCCGGACAACGCCTTCTCGGCGTTCTTCCAGTCCTGACGTTCGGCGTAGTAGGCGCCGATGGCAAACGCGATCTGCGCGGCCTTGCCCGGATTTTTGCCACCGAACGACGTCGCGAACTTGCCGGCGTCTTCAATGGCCTTCTCCTGCTGGCCAAGCCCGAGTCGTAGGACGACCGCGTCGCTGAGCGCGTTGGCGGCCTTCTCCTGGAGCTCCTTGTCGCTCGACGTTGCCTGCTCGGCCGCGAAGCGCTCGTACCACTCGGACGCATCCTGGTAGACCGCGATCGCCTGATAATTGCCGCCGATTTCGTAGACCGCGAGCTTTGCTGCCTGACTCGACTTGAGAGCGGGCGTACCGATGAGGATCGTGCGGAGCTTGATGGCCTTGGCGATTAGGCGCGCGGCCTGAAACGCTCGGGCGCCATTGTAGAGGATGAGGTCGTTCTTCTCGCAGGCGGGCTTGCCTTCCTTGCAAGCGTCCTCACCGTACTTCTTCCAGAGGTCGTAGTAGAGGTTGGCCGCCTCTTCGTAGAGCTTGATGCTTTCGGCGGTGCCCGAATCGGCCTTCTTCACGAGCGCCTCGGCGCGCTTCGCTTGGATGTCGCGCTGGATGCGGAAGAGGACCGAGCACTGCTCGTCATTGTCCTTCTTCTGCTTCTCATCGGAGCAGAAGAACTCGATGTACTTCGGGACGTCCTTCGCCATGTCGAGCAGGCAGTCCGGATTCGACTCAGCGCCCGCCATGGTCCCAAGCACGTTGAGGGCATCGAGCGAGAGCTGCGCGGCGTAGAGACCAGCCTCGAGCCTCGGGTGGTTCATCGCGATGTCGCGGAAGGCCTCGGCGGCCTCCTCCCAGTGCTGCGCCTCGTAATAGGTGCGGGCCCGCGCGTACTTCACCTCGACGTACTGCTCGAGGGCTTCCGCGTCGTTCTCGGGCGGCTTGATGTAGCAGATGTAACGGTCGAAGGCGGTGACCATGCCCCGCTGCGAAGCCGTCAGCTCCTTCGGCTTCATCTTCGCGTTGTCGTCGTCCTTGGCCTTGCCCTTGCCCTTGCCCTTGGCCTTTGAATCGTCGAGGTGTCCCCCGGTCTGGCGGTGCGAGCCGTCGGCGTGGGTCTTCGCGTAGATGTTCTGGTAGCAAAGCACCGAGGCGAACGCAGCCTCGGCAGCGTTGGGGCCGTTCGGGTCGTCCGCCACGACGGCGTCGAATGCGGGGCCGCATTCCTCCCACTTCTTCTGAAAGTAGAGGAGGTCCGCCATCGCGTAACGAATCTTGGAAATCGAAGGCCAGTCTTCCTTGACGATGCGCGGGAACGTGAAGGCCCTGAACTGGTCGCCCGTGAAGTTCTCGACGACCATCTTGTAGAGCTTGGAGCTCAGGTCCATCGTCTTGGCGTCGCCCGTTCCACGGACGCCGCCGGAGCCGACCGCCTCGAGGTGCCAAGCCATCGCGGTCTCTGACAGCAGCGAGGCCGTGGTGTTCGCGCACTCGAGCTTGGTCTGGTTGCCGTGACTCGCCTTCTGGAAGTCGAGGTAGGTGGTGAGCTGCTTGTTCAGCTCCTCGATGATCGCGGGCTTGTTGGCGCTCTTCGCCGCCATGACCGCCTGGCTGATCTGAGCTTGGTAGAAGCAGTGCATCTCGCCGCGGTTGCGCTTCTTAAGGTCGTTGTAGAGGACGACGGCCTCGTCGTAGTGACCGGTGTCGATCAGGTTCAGGCCGAGGTCCTCCATCATCTTGAAGGTCGTCTCGCTGTTGACGCCCGAGTCTCCAGACAGCGGCCGGAAAAAGTCGTACGCCTTGCCAGGGTCACCCTTCAACGCATAGACCGGGATGACGTCACGACGAGCGCTGGTCGCGAGTCCCTTGGCGTTGGGCAGCTGCGGGTACTTGTCCGCGAACTCGATGACGCTCTTGAATTGCTGGATCGCGGTGCCGTAGTCGCCCTGGTTCCAGAACACGTAACCGAGCTTGTAGGCGGCGTAGCCCCAGAGCTTGTTCTCCGGCGGGTCGTACTTCAAAACCTCCTTGTAGAAGTTTTGAGCGAACGGCCACTTGCTGGGGTCGCCCTGTGCCTCCTGGAAGTAGAGCTCGCCGAACGCGAGGAAAGCGTTTGGCACGAAGCGCGACTGCTTCCAGTTCTCGGTGAGCTCGAGGTAGGCGGTGCGGGCGTTGTCGAGGTCACCCGCCTGTTCGTACTCGTAGGCGAGGTAGTAGAGGACCTCGTCGATGCAACCCTTCTGCCCCTTCGGCGCCTGAGGATCCTGGCACCACTTCGGGTACTGGTCCTTGAGGCGCTTGTAGTAGTCGATCGCGTTCTTCCGCGCGGCCTTGATGACCTGCATCGCCTTCTGCGCGGTCTCTTTCGCCTCGGAGGCCTGCTTCGCATCCTTCGAGCGGAGGTCTTGGGCCTTGACCTCGGACTCGACCTTGTCGCGGAACGCCGAGGCCTCGAGCTCGACGTAGCCCTCCGCGAGCCGGCGCATCAGCGTCGGGCGGTCCTTATCGTTCTTGGGGGTCGACTTGAAGAGCCGCTCGACGTTCGCGATCTCGGTCAGGAGCAACTTGCGAACCTTCGGCTTCAATCGAGCCGAGCGCTCGTCACGCTGCGCGGTCTTCGTGATGTCGCTCGGATTGACGGGCTTCAGCTCCGAGACGCGGTCCTTCTTCTTGATCGACTCGGGCGCCGTCGAGAAGCTCACTTGAGGCTTCTTGGCAACGTTCGTCTGGAACTTGCCGCCGGGGCATGTCGCCAGCGTGTCCTTGGCCTTCTGCGATACGCACTGTTCTCCGGCCTCGGAGGCGTCGGCGAGAAGCAGCGAAGCCGTGAGCGCGGCGAAGGTGGCGACGAAGCCAAATCGATTGGGTCGGTTCATGGTTACCCTTAAAGAGTGCAGCAGAAACGTGGGCCGGTCAGAGTCGAAGCGGAGCGGACGCCGTCATCGGTGAGGCTAGGCGGCGCGTGTCGCGAAGGAGCGAAAAGTGAACGCGGCCTGCTCAGTTGCCCGAGGCGCCAGCGCCCTTCCCGCTTCCGCACGCAGAGTTCACGACCTGTCGGTAGAAGCCGAGTTCGTCACGCCAGTACTCGCCATTGAAGGGCCAGATGACGTGCTCCTCATCGGGCGTCACCTGCCCGAACTGGAACGCGTCTTCGGCGGACCACTTGCCCGCCTCGATCTCCTCGTCGATCTTCTTCCGCTGGGCGTTCGTGATGTCGACGATGATCTTCTGCGCGCTTCGGAGGTGATCCTCGAGCTCGGCGATGTTTCGCTTGTAGCGACGACGCGCGAGCTCGCCGGTCTTCCGCATCGCGTTTTGCTTGGCGATGTCGATGTTGTCCTCGACCTCGCCGCCGAGGGGGCTGTTGCGGAAGCTCGTCGGCGCGCCCTTGAAGCGCTCGAGCTCGGTGTCCAGGACCTTCACGTACTCGATGTTGCGGAGGAGCTCGCGGTCACCGAGGGCGTTCTCGACGATCGGAGTGATCGCGGGCGAGAGCTCCCCTTGACCGTCGCGGATCTTCAGGACGAAGTCGTAGAACTTTTGCTCGCTGCCCTCGCCTTCGAAGCGCTTGAGGACCTGCTTCAGCTCCTTCTCGACCGGCTCGTATCGCTTTTGCAAGCGCGCGACGAGCGAGGTGGCGTCGTCGTACTGGCAGGTCGTGAAGTAGATGACCGCGCGCACGATGTCCGCCTCGGGATAGAACGAGCGCGGGAAGTACGGCGACTGAATCGTGTGGATGTTGCCGAGCGCTCGAGGATAGTCGCCCGCCATGAAGTACGCCCACGACTGCTCGAACAGCGTATCGAGCCAATACTCGCTCCCAACGTCGACGAGGTTCCAGTAGCGAACGGCCGCGTTGAGCTTCTTGTCGTCGATCTTCGGGATGTTGTTCTCGTCGAGGCGAATCGACGCCGAGTAAAACGTCCGCGCGATCGAGAGGTTGGCGAGGTCCCGCATGCGCTCCTCATCCTCGACGCCCTCGATGCCCCTGTCGAGCGAGGTCAAGATGCGCTGGAACGCACGAACCGCTGGCACCGACTTGCGCAACTGGACGTAGGATATCCCCATGAAGAACTGGGACTTCACGAAGTACGGGCTCGAGTCCTTGACGTTCGAGAAGAGGTCAATCGCCTCCTGCCACTCGCGCTTGCGGTACATCGAACGGCCCAGCAGGTAGTTCAACTGAAAGTACAGGTCCCGCTGCTGATCGTTGTCGAAGCGCCCCACCTGCTCCTTCGAGTACTTGCTGACGGCACCGATGATGTCGGCGGGCTCGGGCAGCTGGGTCGCGAGTTTCGCGAGCCAGAGGAGCGTCTCCTTGAACTTCAGGTGGCTCGGCTTCTCGGCGATTTTGCGGAAGATGTCGTAGCTCGCCTGGAAGAAGTTGAGGCGGTAGAGCGCGATCGCCAGGTGGTACTCGGCGATCTGCTTGTTGCCGGGGTCATCCCCCGTCTCGCCGGAGACGACCTGTCGAAGCAGCAGCGCGGACTCGCCCCAGCGCTCGGCATCGAACAGTTTCTTCGCCTGGGCCGCAGCCTCGGTCATGTCGCCCGCCGTCACCGGCTCTTCATCGTTGCCGGACGAGCCGCCCTCGTCATCGAGGTTGATCGGCCTGCTCGACTTCTTGCCCTTCGAGTCCTTACCGACTTTCGAGTCCCTGCTCGGCTTCTCCGAAGCCTTCCCGCCCTTCTTCGACTGGGCGTAGGCGACGCCGACGTCTCCCAGGTCCGTCGGGGCGACGATACCGACGCCGACGGTCAGAGCGATGAGCCAACGGGCGATCGGAGAAACGAGTTTGTTGGGCATGCCTCGGGTCCTTCGAGATGAGCAGCGGTGGCGCGAAAAAAGCGCCAAGGCGGGGGAATGCTAGTGAGCGCCGCGTGGGTCTGTCAACGAGCGATTGCGTCGGTCGAGCCGTACCGCCGAAGAGGTCGGTCATGCGAGCCGCGGAGCGTTCGGGTGAATCGCGGGGCGCCTTGTCCCGCGAGGTCGCCTCGCGATGCAGGAAGACGTCGGAGTCGTTGACGGTGCTGGTGCGGTTCGACTAGCGTGTCGGCCGGAGCGAACGAGTGTCCATGTCGCAAACGCAAGCCTTCTGGCGTCAAGCTCTAAAAGCGAGCAGTGCTCTCACGGTGGCCTCGACCCTGGCCGCTATCACGCTTGTGGGATGCCCGAGTGGCGGCGTCGGTGACCCCTGCACGCCCGAGGACGAGTACGTCGGGCAATTCCCCGGCTTCACGCTCCAGTCGGCGTTCATCGAGTCCCGCTCATTCCAATGTCAGACGCGCGTCTGCCTAGTGAATCACTTCCAGGGCCGCGTGAGCTGCCCCAACGGCCAACAAAAGCCCAAGGATTGCATCGCGGACAGCGAGTGCGGGGGCGAGCCGGGCGCACAGACCTGCAAGGTGGCGGGAACCGCCATTCGTGAGTGCAACCCGCGCCCGTGCAGCGAGCTCCCAGAAGAGCTTCGAAAGGACTGCAACGACGGCGACAAGAACCCGACGTGCAAGACCGCCGGCGGCGAGCGTCGCTGCAACCCTGAGGGTCGCTTCTGCGAATGTGAAGGACCGCTCGACTGCCCTTCGGGCTTCCGCTGCGACAACTCTACGAAGAGGTGCATCACGTCCGTGTGCGCGCCGGAGCCGAACACCTCCGAGGGTCAGAAGCGCTGCTACGTCCCCGGAACCGGTATTCCGATCAGCGTCCCGGTGTGCGGCCAGTGCGACGACAACTCGAAGCGTGACGCCGATCAGGCGGTCTACTGCACCTGCCGCTGCGCGCCGCCAAAGGACAATCCGAGCGAGGCCGACGACAACTTCAATTTCTGCGAGTGCCCCGAGGGCTTCGTCTGCTCAGAGATCAACCCGAACGTGGGGCTCGGCGATGCCCAGCTCGCGGGTAGCTATTGCATCAAGCAGGGTACGCAATTCAACTCCGACGACGCCGAGTGCGGGAAGATTGCGACGAATCCGGCCGAGGCGAACTGCGAAGGCAACTAGGCGCGGTGCCTCCGGGCACCGCCGCTCGGCATGAGCGCGGTCGACGTGCCGAAGAGCTCGTCGCGCAGGCCCTCGCCGGCCGGGGTTACGAGATCGTCGGGCGGAACATCCGGGTCGGCTCGCTCGAGATCGATATCCTGGCGAGAATTGGCGCGGTGTTGGCGGTCGTCGAGGTCCGTACGCGCGGACGCGGGTCCTGGACGAGCGCGACGGCGAGCGTGACCGCCACCAAACAGCGCCGGGTGCGAGACGCTGCCAGCGTCCTCTGGGCCTCTCGATTCTCGAAGGACCCGACGCTCGAGCGGGTGCGCTTCGACGTCGCGTCCGTCAATCTCGACGCGACCGGTGAACCCGAAATCTCGTACCTCGAAGCGGCGTACGTATGAGAGTCGGGCTGGAAGGCCTGCGCCCGCCTTCCCAGCAGTGTAGGTTGAGGAGGTGATCTCGCGTCGCTTCCGCCTCGCGGCCCGCGTCGCTGCGGTCGTATCGCTGTCGTCCGGCTTCGCTCAAGACGCGGTCGCCCGCGGCGTTCGAGTGCGAGGCGATGCGAGGCTCGAGGCAAGGCTTGGCTCGCTGAGCGCGTCCGGGAGCCGAGAAGTCGAGGTCTCCCTCACCGACGAGACAGGTGCCCCGCTGCCCGCGATGTGGCTCGACCTCCAGCCACGGGGCTTTTCGCTGCGCGGCTCGGCCCGCTGCGCTGGGACCGGTGGTGATTCGCTGGTGCCACGTGCGAACGCGGTTCGGGTGAAGACGACGGAGCTCGGCCGCGCGTGCCTCACGCTGCCCAAGAGCGCGACGAGCGGTCGGCTCGAGCTTCGTTTCGGAGGCGACGCCCTGCACGGAGCTGCGGACGCGTCTCTGGCCATCGATGAGGGGGCTCAGCAGCGAGTCGGCGTGACGCTTCGATTCACCGAGCGCTCGGTAACGCTTCGATCGGAGAGCAAGGTGCTCGCGCTCACGGCCGAGCTTCGGGAGCACGGGGAGAGCTCGGGTGTGATCGAACGGGCATCGGTGGAGCTCGTGGATTCCGAACAGCATCGCCTCGCACGGGAGACCACCGACGCTGAGGGGACCGTGCGGTTTGAAGTGGACTCCCACGCACTCGCAGCTGGCGGGGCGAGCGACCTCGAGGCGCGCTTCGGCGGAGACGACAACCACGACAAAGCCGCTGCGACGATCACCGTCGTTCGACAACTGCGCGTCTCCCTGGCGCTCGACTCGGCACCGATGAGCGTGAGCCCTGGAGACGACGTCGAGGCGACGATCCGCGCGGTCGCCGCTCACACGACCATCGAACACGGCGTCGTCGAAGTGCGGAGGAATGGGCTCACCCTCGTCTCTGCACCGCTGCGCGCAGGCGAGGCCAAGCTCAGCATTCCCACGCCATCGGAGGCCCGAGGCGAGGTCACGTTCGAGGCGCACTTCGTCCCGAGCGCGCCGCACCTCATCCCAGGCCAGCCGCTCGTTTGGTCCGTGCGAGCCGAGACGCCTGGCTGGCGAAGTCGGCTGTCGGTCGCGTCGCTCGTGATCGCTGCGGCGGCCGTCGTCTTCTCGAGCTGGCGTCGCAGCCGACTGGCCGCGGCGCCCCTCGAGCGTCCCAGCATCCTCGAGCCCGGGATTCACGTCGCGGCGGAAGCGCGGCGGGCGGGCCGCTTTCTCGGTCGCGTCCTCGATGCACACGACAACCGCCCAATCGCGGGTGCGATCGTTCGAGTCCGACGCCCCGCGCTCGACGGCGACGGGCTCCTGCAGGAAATCCTCACGGACTCCCTCGGAACGTTCGAGTTCACGACCGACGTCGCGACGACGCGCGAGCTCGTCCTCGATGTACGCGCAGAGGACTACGTCCCCGAGAGCAAGTCGCTACCGAGCGGCGGTCGCTTGACGGTCGCGCTCATCACCCGTCGACGGGCGTTGCTGCAGCGCTTCGTCGCTTGGGCAAAGCGGACCGGCGCCACCCGGGAGCGACGCGGCGAACCAACCCCGGCGGAGGTGCGGGCAACCTTGCGCGACATCCCTGGCGCCGTGACCTGGGCCTCGGAGGTGGAGCAGGCGGCCTTCGGGCCTGACCGCCTCGACGTCGCAACCGACGAGCGACTCCACGCCGAAGAACCCCGATGATGCGCGGCCCCTTCCCTCTTTCCGACGACGTCGGTTCACAGTAGGTCTCCGACGGGAAGGTCGCTCGTGGAACCGATTTACCTCGTCGTCATCATCGCCCTAGCGCTCGTCGCATTCTTCGTCGTACGTCGACGACCTGCCCTCCCCGCACCTCTCGAGGACGAGGACGACGAAGGAGAATCGACGACCGAGAAGACGGCGCCTCGGATGTCGGTTGCGCGAAAAAGCCTCACCGACCGGACGGGAGACCTGGGCCGAACCGCCGCCGAGACACCGAGTGCGAAGGAGCGCCCGCGCTCGACGCCACCCCGCGATTCAAGTCCGACCGACGAGGGCGGCGCCGACAAGGACAGAGCCGTCTCAACCGCCGGAGGTCGCGCGCGGGACATCGCGGGTCTGCGACAAGGCATCACCAAGATGCGAGAGCGCAGCGGGCTCTTCGGAAGGCTCCGCGAGCTTTTCGCTGGCTCGCACGAGATCGATCCGCGCCTCGTGGAAGACATCGAGGAGGTCCTGCTCACGAGCGACGTCGGCGCGAAGACCACGCAACACCTGCTCGGTTCGGTGCGCGACGGGCTCGCGAAGCGCGAGCTCGCCGACACCGACAAGGTGTGGAGCGCCATTCGTGACCGCGCCGCGGAGATCCTCGACCTACCAGGCGGCGGCGCGATCCGCGACGCCGCGACCCCTACCGTCGTGCTCATGATCGGCGTCAATGGCGCGGGGAAGACGACCACCATCGGCAAGCTCGCGACCAAGTTCGGTGAGCAGGGCAAGCGAGTCCTGCTCGTGGCAGGGGACACCTTCCGCGCCGCTGCGGTTCAGCAGATCCAGGCTTGGGGCAAGCGCATCGGCTGTGACGTCTACGCGGGCAAGGAGGGGGCCGACCCTGCGAGCGTGATCTTCGACGCCATCGGACACGCGGTCACCGAGAGGCACGACGTCGTTCTCTGCGATACGGCGGGGAGACTCCACACGAAATCGAACCTGATGGACGAGCTGAAGAAAGTTCATCGCTCCGCTCAGAAGGTGCTCGCCGGGGCCCCGCATGAGGTCCTGCTGGTCGTCGATGGGACGACGGGACAGAACGCACTTCAGCAGGCGCACGAGTTCGGTCAGGCGCTGCCGCTCTCAGGAATCGTGTTGACCAAGCTCGACGGGACCGCGAAGGGGGGCGTGGTCCTCGCGATCGCTCACGAGAACAAGCTGCCGGTCCGGTACGTCGGCGTGGGCGAACGCGCCCAGGACTTGCGGGACTTCGAAGCCCACGAGTTTGTCGAGGCACTCCTCGGAACCAACGACTGACGGTGCGGCCTGGGGTGTCTCGGCGCACACCGTCGAACGAATCTCACGACAGCGCGCCTTCGTGGTTGCAGCCGCAAAAATGTGCGTGGTATAGTCCGGCCCGCTTTCGCGCTAGTCAAAAAAGACAAGCGATTACCGCTAGTTGGCGGCCGGTTGGAGCAAAGTAGGATGCGAAAAAACCAGGCGGGTGTTGGGCTCTCGGTCGCGCTGGCGTTGTTGCTGGCGCCCCTGGATTCGTTTGCGCAGGAGAAGAAGGGCGCTGCGAAGGCCGAAGAGGCCGCCGAGGAGAGCGCAGAATCCGCAGCCGACTCGAGCGAAGGCGGCGAGGCCGGCGGAGAAGCTGGCGGCGAGGAAAGCGGGTCGGGCAGCCTCGAGGAGCTCTGCAAAATCGACCCGGAGAACTGCGTCAAGGTCGACATGGACGCAGCGTCGAAGCGCGACATCGACGCAGACATGTACGCGGTCCAGCAAATTTGGGCCCTCCGTGCGAAGCGCTTCGAGATCAACCCGTACGTCGGCGTCACGATGAACGACCAGTTCGTCGCGCATCCCGGCCCGGGCATTGGACTCAATTACTACTTCCTGCACTGGCTCGCCGGGGGCGTGAACGCGAACGTCTACGCGGGGATGAACTCGGAGTCGAACTTCAACTTCGAGACGAGCCGTGCCGCTCGCGTCGGTCAGCCGATCACCGAGTATCAGTGGAACGCAAACGCGAACGTGACGTTCGTGCCGGCCTACGGAAAGTTCGCGGCATTTTCGAACTTCATCTTCCACTACGACTTCTACTTCACGCTCGGCGCGGGCGCGGTCAGCACGCGCCCAATCGCGGTCGTCGACCCCGACAACCGGACCTTCGCCTTCAGCGTGAAGCCGACCTTCGGCGGTGCGATGGGCATCCGCATCTTCTTCACGCGCTACCTCGCCGCGATGCTCGAGGTGCGCGACTACATCTTCTGGGAGGACCTCGAGAATCCGTCGATCGCGACAGGGTTCAACAGTGCCGGTAGGCCGCTCGCGCAGGACCCGTCGACGTGGCTAGCGGGCGACTCGAGCTTCACCAACAACGTGCAGGCGCAGCTCGGCCTCTCGGTGTTTTTGCCCTTCTCTTGGAGCTACGTGCAGGCGAAATGAGGACGGCGACCATGACCATCAAGCACTCCATCCTCGCAGGGCTCGCCGGTCTCGTTGCCGGTCTCGCCGTCGTGGGTTCCGCCTCGGAAGCCTCGGCGCAGGAGATTCAGATCACTGGTCCGCTCGCGGGCGCCAAAGCGGTGCGCCGCCTGCGGCTGCACCGGGACCGACGCTTCGACATCGCGCCGCACGCGACCTTCACGCTGCTCGACGAGTTTCGTCGCCATGCGCTCTTCGGCGCGCGCGTCAACTATCACTTCACCGATTGGTTCGGCGCAGGGCTGTGGGGTGCCGGCGGGATTAGCTACAACACCGGACTCGCGGACGAGCTTCAGACCAAAGCGGTCGACAACCGAAACTGCGCCGCCAACCCCGATACGCTCGCCTGCAAGCGCACCGCCGTGAGCCTCTGCCGCGGCTCTGAGTGCCTCGGCAATTCGCAGCTCGGGAGCATCGTCTGGATGGTTGCGCCACAGGCCACGTTCGTTCCGTTCCGCGGGAAGTTCTCGCTCTTCGGGCAGGCATTCATGGATGCGGACATCAGCCTGTTCGTCGGCCCCGCGATTCTCGGCATCAACGAGCGAGCCGAATGCGCGAAGGGAACCTGCGCCAACCCGGCGGCGTTCGCGCTCGAGTCTCGCGTGACCGCAACGGCGACCTTCGGCCTCGGCTTCAACTTCTACCCGACCGACTACATCTCGTTCGGCGCGGAGTTCCGCGGCACCCCGACGACGTGGAACACCTCGGGCTTCGACATCGCGGGCGAGGCTGGCAACACGCCCGACGACGCGATCGACTCGAACGACCGCAGCTTCCACTTCAACCCGATGGTGAGCATCTTCGCGAGCTTCCAGCTCCCGACGGAGATCGAAGTCTCGGATTGACGGGCGCTGGGCTCGCGTCGCGGTCCCAAACCGTGGGCTCGAGCCATCAGCATCACCACGGTGTCGCACCGAGCGGGCCCTCTGGTGCGGTTGCCTCCTCTACTCGAGTGGTTAGGGTACGCTCGTCGTGGGACTCTTCGACTTCCTCAAGGGTGGCGCGAAGCCAAAGCAGGACGGACCGCAGAGCCGGGCCGAGCGTAAGCTCGACGGCCTGATTCGGACGGCCTCCGACAAGCGCGCGCAACAGTACGACCGCGATGAAGCGTTGCGAAAGCTGATCGAGGTCGGAACGCCCGAAGCCGCCGAGGGCCTCCTCAAGCGCTTTTCGGTGAAAGTCGACCCGTCGATCACGGACGAGGATGAGAAGCAGCTCGCGTTCGACGGGATTGTCGCGATCGGGACTGGCCGGAGGACTCCGAGCGACGGTTCGACGGTCGACGACCCTCGACTGGCGGTCGTCGAGCACGTGCGCATGTACTGCCGGAGCGCTGAGAACCTGACGTGGGCCCTCAAGGTCCTTCGAGCCCTCGAAGGCGATGACGAGTACGAGGGAGAGCTGCTCGCGCTCCTGGGCGAACACGACACCGAGTACACCCGAAACGTCGAGCCCAAGGTGAATCTCCTCGCAGCGCTCGAGTCGGTGAAGACGCCGACCGCTCGCTCGGCGGTCGAAGGCTACCTGCGGGACGTGAACGAGACCGTTCGGTACCATGCCGTGCAGACCCTGTTCGAGCAGGGCGACGAAGGTGCGCTCAGCTCACTTGTAGCGCTGCTCGCTGAGGAGGAGTCGATGCGCATCACGAACAAGGTCGCAGAGGGGCTCGCCCAACACGGATGGTCTGTCCCCGAGGCGCTGCAGGGCGCGCTCCGAACAGCGCTGCGGGGTTCCTACGACTACGCGGTGGACGACGAAGGCGGCGTGCGCCGCACGTGAGCGGTTCAAGCCGACATCACGACTGACATCGCCGACGCGCTGCGTCTATATTCTGCAGCGACATGCGGTCGAGCGTAGCGGCAAGCTTGGCGGGAGCGAGTGTGCTCCTGATCCAGGCCCCTGCCCTCGCCATCGACTGGGAGGTCACTGGCGACGTCGCCGCTCAAGGCTACGAGGTGGTGAGCCCGTGGGGTGACGTCGTGCTTGGGCGCCGACGCCTCATGAGTACCCTCGGCGTCGCGGCGTACAATCTCCAAGGCGACGCTTCCCGACCGTTCGGGCCTAGCTACTCCGTGCAAGTTCGCATGCGCGTCGACGCCGACTTTGGGATCCGCGACGGCGAGACGGGCTACGTGCCCGCCGATCGCGCGCGCTTCGTCCCAGGCCTTCAAATCGCGCCGGTCGACGTGATGATGGGCTACGTCGAAGGCCGCAATCTGCTGGGGGGCGCGCTCGATTTTCGTTTGGGGCGTCAGTACCAGACGAATGTGCTCGGCTGGTGGTCCTTCGACGGTGGGCTCGTTCGCGTGAACACGCCGTACTACTTCGCGCTCGAGAGCTATGGCGGGTTCGAGCAGCGTGGAGGCCTGCCGCTGTCGACGTCACGCTATGAAGCGCAGGGCGTCTGGCGCGGAGCCGGCGATGACGCCCTCCGGCAAGACGCGCACCTTTACCCGTCGTTTCAGTTCGGCGCCGTCGCGCCAGCATTCGGCGTCGCCCTCGAGACCAGCGGACTCAACTGGATCAAGAGCCGTTTCGACTACCGCCGCGTTTACAACACCGGCGAGGCCTTCACGGGACAATTCGCGTTCCCGGATTCAATCGGGCCGGGGAGCGGTGGCTACGAGAAGGTCGACGGACTTCGAATTTCGTCCGACCGGATCGGCTACTCGCTGAGCGCGTTCCTCGACGACGTGGGCGCGCTCCGTGGCGGATTCGTCTACGACCTGTACTTCGGCAACATCACACGCGCGTTCGTCAGTGCGGATTACTTCGCTTCGAGCAAGACCACGCTGGGAATCGACGCCGAGTACTTTCTGCCCTCCTTCGACGCGGACTCGATCTTCAACTGGTTCACGCACAACCCCTCGGCCTCCGCGATGGCGCGCATCGCGTCGCAGCCGTCGCGCAGCTTCCAGTTCGCAGCACAGGCTGGCACCAAGCTTTGGCTCACCGAGGGCGACCCCGCGAGCTGGGCGGCGGCGCAGTGCGCAGCAGGGGGTTACGCTACGGCCGAGCAAGTGTCGCAGTGCCTCCGCTTTGGCGTCGATTCGACGAACGCCTTTACGGACCCGAACAACGCGCTCTACGCGTTCGCGCGCTCGGAGGAAAGCCGTAAGAGCGACCTCTCCGCCGACCTCGTCGCCAACGGCAACGCGTCGTACGCGTGGTACTCGGGCAAAGCCGACCTGAGAGCGATGGTGCAGACCGGATTCGGCGACGCTGCCACGAACCGAGGGCGGCGAGCCGGCGGGACCATCAGCGCTCAGCAGGCCATCGTGCCCGGACTCTTCTGGCTCGGCGGCCGCGTGTCGACCTACGACTGGCACGATCCGCTGCGCCCCGATCGCGACGCGACGTCGTTCGGGTACGTGATCGCCCCCGAGCTTCAGCCGACTCAGTTTGGCAAGGTGCGCGTCGAGTGGGAGCACGAGATGAATCGGCTCGTCGGTCATCGCTTCCGAATCCTCGGCCTGCTGACGATGAGGGTCGCGCCATGAAGGCCATGCTCGGCACCAAGCGGTTTCGCAGGGGCGAGCGCTTCGGCACCATGTTCCTGGCGCTCGCGTGTGTCCTGTCCCTCCTGCTCGCGCTGAGCGGGAGTGGGCCCGCGGTCGCGCAGACGGCGACCCCAGCGACGACGGCCGTTCCGTCCGCTGTCGCATCGGGCGCGGTTCCGAGCCCGGAGGCCCTAGCGACCGCGACCGCGGCCGCCCCCCCTGCGCCGAGCGGCAACGCCCATACGAACGAGGAGGACCGAAGCCACGGTCTGCAGGCGATGCACGGCGGCGCCATGGTTCCGCTCGCCTTGATGCCTCCCGGAACGAACGCGAGCCCGCTGCCGAGCGATCGCATCTTCCCGCCGCAGCAGCTCACCATCCGCTTCAATCACACGAAGCACGTGAAGGAGCTTCAGCAGAGCTGCAAATCATGTCACCCCGGGGCGTACGACTCGACCCGCGCGAGCGACTACCTGCTGCCGTCGCCGAGCAAGACCTGCGACAACTGCCACGACAACGACCATTCGAACCTGGCCAATGTCACGACCGGCGGCGAGCCGAGCGGAGAGTGCAGCTACTGCCACCTCGGCGAGAACGCTGGCAAGGGGGGGAAGGTCGCGAAGCTCGTCATCCCGCGACCGAACCTGCGCATGAACCACGCGGTGCACGCGAAGCGCAACATCGACTGCGCGCACTGCCACGGCGAAATCGCGGAGCTCGAGCTCGCGACGCGCGAGCAACTCCCGCGAATGGCCGGTTGCTTCCAGTGCCATGCCAAGAGCGGGCCCGCGCAAGGTGAAGCGCGCGGAGCCTGCATCGCTTGTCACCTCGCCGAACCGAGCGGGCGACTGCTCGTCACCTTCTCGACCGGGCAGCTCCAGCCGCCCAACTGGATGCATGGCGCCGCGCACACGGCCGATTGGATCGAACGGCACCGCGGCGTCGCAGGGGCCAACAGCGAGCTGTGCGGGAGCTGTCACGCCGCGAAGTTCTGCAGCGACTGCCATGACGGGCGGGTTAGGCCGCGGGACGTGCATCCGAGCGACTGGCTGTCGATGCACGCCCAGGGAGCACGCCAGGACAACCCGCGGTGCTCGAGCTGCCATCAGCTGACCGCGTTCTGCGGAGATTGCCATCGCCGAGTCGGAGTGGCGCGGGACTCTGCGAGCGATGCGCGGCTCGCTGGCCGCCGGTTCCATCCCTCGCCGGACGTATGGACCCAGGCTCCGCGGAGCGCCATGCACCATTCATGGGAGGCGGAGCGAAACATCGCTGCGTGCGTGTCGTGCCACAGCGAGCGAGACTGCGCGGCATGCCACGCAACGAAGGGGATCCGCAGTGGCGGCGGGGTTAACCCCCACCCGCCAGCGTTCGTCTCCGACTGCCGCACGCCCTTCCAACGCAACCCGCGCCCATGCCTCGTGTGTCATACCAGCGGCGATTACCTGCTCGGAGCGTGCCGATGACCAGCGGAAGTCGAATGCCCGCGGTCGCCCTCGCCGAAGAGCCTCAGGCTGCCTCGGAGAAAAGGGCTGCGTGCGCCGGAATCGTGGAAATATGCTTGCCCAGAGCGGACGGCGGGGACTATAGCCTTCCTTCCGACACCGCAGCCTGGAGGGCCCCTCAGCGTGAAAGAGCTCATCCGTTATCTCCTCGAGAACATGCAGCTGGATTTTCAGGGCGACGTGAACCTGGAGACCGTTCGCGGGTTCCTTCGGGAGGACGACAGCCGAGAGTCCCGCAAGCTCCTTGCGAAGCTGATCGAGGACGAAGGCGTCGACTCGATGCTGATCACCCTGGCGGATTGTCTCCGCGAGTACCTTCGCGAGGGGATCAACGAGGATACGGTCAGCGAGCAGCTGCACATCTACGCCGACTCCTGAGCCGGCTCGCCGGTTCGGTCGGCGGCCTCGCCTGCGCCTCCTTCGCGCTCGTCGCCTGCGACGTCGGTTCGCCCGGTCCAGAGGACGCCTCACGCTCGTTCGACCGACCGCCGCTCGGCGTGACGTCGATTCGAGTCTCGACTTCGTACGATGGGGCTTCACCGGTACGCTCCGCCCTGACGGAGACGTCGTCGTTGTCGAACGTGGAGCTCTCCTCTTCGTTCGAGCTTCAGTTCGATCGGTTCCTCTGGCCCAAGACGGTGACGCGGCAGGCCATCTGCCTTGCGCCCAGCACGGTCGAGATCACAAAGTTCGAGGACTGCGCCGAGCCAGGGCAGCCGTTCACGCAGCCCGAGTACGACCCGGCGACACGGCGGGTGACGTACCGGCTCGCGCGGGGCGAGCGTCTGGCCCCCGCCACTCAGTACCGCCTGACCGTGTTCGCGAACGCGACGACGGAGAGCGCCGGCTTTCTCGCCTTCGACGGGGCTCCGCTCGGTCGGAGCTACACCTTCGACTTTGTGACCAACGCGGACGCCACGTCGAGCGTCGATGAGCCCTCGCCTTCGGCGGAACGCTACTGCGCTGCGCAAGCCTGCGCGAAGAGCTGCTCCGCGACGCGAAAACAGTGCCGAGCGGCGTGCACTTCGACGTGTGCGGGCGAGCCTACCGAGGAGGCACGTGCCGCATGCGAGAGTGCCTGTCGCACGAGCTGCGACGAGGCGGCGCGAACCTGCAAGGCGCCATGCGAGTGCCTCGACGGTCCCGAGTGCGCCGAGGACGGCGACCTCATCGGTGAGAAGCCCTACCTCTTTCGAGGGTGCGGTTTCTCGCCGTGTCACGCGACGAGCACGAACCCTGAGCCTCGCTTCGCGGCGCCCGCTCCGATGGGGCTTGACCTGTCGTCGCCGGGTGCCGTGGCCGCTACGGCGATCGGGGTGACCGCGCGCCTCTCCCAGCATGGCGAAGCGGCAGCCCTCCCCGATCGAAGCGGCAATCGCTTCGGGCGTGCGATGCCGCTCATCGATCCATCGAACCCGGGCAACAGCTTCCTTCTCTACAAGCTGATCATCAACGCGCGGAACTACGAAGCGCCGAGTTTGGGGGGCGGCGACGATGAGTTCATGCGGCTTCGCAGCGGCGCGATCGCGGGGATGCCGATGCCCGCGGCTCTTGGCCCCGACACGAACCAGCTTGGCCCCGATGCACGCGAGTCGGAGCGAGAGCTGCGGATCATCAGCGCGTGGATCGCGGCCGGAGCGGTCCTCGAGTGTCCGCCGGGCCCGAACTGATGCCCGGGCGTGGGACGACATGGTGACGCGCCGGCACGATGCGCGGGGCCTTCGAGGGAGCGGAGCGAGCCCTTCGTCGTGCACGCGATGGGTCCCCCTCGCCGCAGCCATGCTCGGCGCGGCCTGCCAACCCACGCGCACTCCGCTCGACCTCGCGGTGAAGATGCCGAACGCGCCGCTCTCGGTCGAAGAGCGCAAGACGGGGCCTCGACTCGCGACGGTGAGTCGAGAAGGTGACCCCTCGGGTGCCGTGGCGATGGCCATCGTGTCACCGCGCGCCGGGCTCGACGGGGGGGCCGCCTCGCGCACCATAGCGGCGCTCGTCGATGCGAGGCTGAGGGCGAGGAGCGTCGAGCCGGCGACGAGCTGGGACGGCGCGGGCGTGCGTGTCGCGCTGTCACTCAGCGATTCGCTGGACGTCCAGCGCGCCGTGGAGCTGTTGAGAGACGCCCTGCATCGCCCCGTCGCGCTCGACGATGTCAACGCAGTCCGCAGAAGCCTCGAGTCGAGCGCGGGCCCCATGCTCGCAGCACCCTACGCGCCGCTCGCCCGTTGCACGGGTGAACCGGCGTCCGTCCCTGGGGAGGGCTTCGCGCTCGAGACGCAGAGCCTCGACGAGTTGCTCGCGAAGGCGCGCCGTCGAGGGGGGGTCGCCCTGGGAGCCGTCGGTACGAGCGAGCGGACGGGCTCGCTCGCGCGTGCCGTCGATGACGGCGAAACCTGGTCCCTCGAGGAGCAGCCGCAGGCAAGGCGACCGCTCGTCGCGACGCACTCGGTCACGGTGGCCGGACGCCCGAGCAACGAACCGCAGCTCGACGTGGCCGTCCCGCTCCGCGATCCGCGACGCGCGCTGCAGCTTGCGCTCCAAGAGGAGGTCGGACGATCGCCGCTCAGCGTGCGCCTCGTCCTCTCCGAGTCACCGTTTCGGCTTGCGCGCGTGGTGGCCTCGGCGCAAGGCGACGGCGGTTGCGTTCGACTCACCCTCGAAGCGAAGGGTGTCACGCGCTCGCGGTTGCCTCGCGCCGCAGCGGAGGCCCTCGCCGTCGCATCCGAGACGCTGAAGACCGACCTTGAGACGCCGCTCGAGCCGACCGTGGTCGCTCGCCAAATTCTCCGCTCGACGGACGCCGCGGCGACGGCGGAGCTCGCCGCGTGGTGGGCCCTCGCGGGCGCCGCCGCCGAAGAGGTCGAGCTCGAGACGAGCAGTGTCCTTGCCGTACCGGCCGAGCGCGGGGACATCGCAGGAACGTACGAGGAGCTTGAGGGGGCCTATCGCTCCGAAATCGCGCTGGCAACGCAGCGGAGCCCGAGTCGCGATGCGGCCTCGCCGAAGCCTGACGAGCGGGTCGCGGTCGAGCGTGGCCAGGGAGAGAGCTGGCTCCTCATCGCCAACGAATGCGCCCTCGCGCGAGAAGGTGACTGGGATGCAGGGAGGAGCGCTCTCGTCGCAAGAATCGCCGCGAGCCCGGGCACATTGGCTGGCGTCGTCCTCGAGCCGTGGGTCGAGCCGGCCGGCGTTGGGCTCCTCGCACGCACGCAGCAACTGCCTGGCGAGACGAGCGCCGCAACCGGGCGCCGCCTCGGCATGGTGGTCGGTGTTGCCCTGACGAGCCTCGCGACGCCTGAGGAGCGATTCGCTCGCACGAAGCTCGAAGCGCTACGCCTCCTCTCGACACCAAGCGCGAGACGCCTCGAAGGACTGCTGACAAGGCTCGAGGGCGCGGCGCCCTCATGGCTCCGACCGGATGGTCTACTCGAGCGACAGCTCGCGACGACCGCAGAAGATGCCGAGGAGCGCTGGCGCGCCATGCTTCGCGAACCGTGGCGAGTGGCGATGATCGCGGCTCACGACGTAGACGAGTCTCCCGCAGCGTTCGGCGAGCTGAGGCGTTGGGTCGGACCTCCAGACGATGCCGGTTGCCAAGCCGCGCATTCGAACCGCACGACCGCACCGGCAGCCGCGCGGTGGGCCGCGCCGAGCCTCTCCCCTCATGCGTTTCTCGCGTTTCAGGCCGAGGGGCCGAGCGAGAGCGCGGTCGCCGAGGTGGTGGTCGCCCACCTCGCGAGCGTCTCTCAACGCGTGGCGGCCGAGAGTCGGGCGGTGCTCGTCGGGGCGCCTCGTCGGCCGACGGTCGTCGTGGAGATCGTAGCCTCGGGGGCTGAACGAGACGCGGCGCTGGGAGCGTGGCACCGCGAGCTCGAGTCGCTCAGGACCGGCGCGCTCTCCGAAGACGAACTCAGGAAGGCGCAGCTCCTCGTGAATCGCGAACACGTGCGCGCGCTCGAGAGTCCACGCGGTCGCATCTCTGCGCTCTGGCGAGGGGATCGCGTGACCCCGGTGTCGCACTCGGAGGTTCGTGAGTGGCTCGGGCGTCACCTCACGAAAGACCGCATTCAAGTCCTCACCGGAGACCCCGAGCTTCCGTGAACGTGCGCATCGTCACTGAGGCACCGGGAAGCGCTGACCAAACAGGTTGAGCTCGACGGGCTCCGTATCGTCCAAGAGCGGCGCGATCGAGAGCTGCGCGCTTCGCGAGAAGCGGGCCTCATAGCGGCGTTCCTTGACGCTCACGCAGAGCACGCCGTCGACTTCGACGTGAAGCGTCTCGGCGTCTAGCCGCTCGCGCCCTCCGTCACTGAGCTCGACCTCTCCAGAAGCGGGGTCGAACCTGACGACGAAGAATGGCGTCGACTCGACGGTCAGGTAGCACCAGTCGTACCCGTTCACGAGCACGTAACGACCGTCGTCCGGATGCCGGGCGACCCAGCTCGCGAAGGCCGCCGCAAGACCCGCGTGCTCGACCGGCGCGCCCTCGTGAAAGAAGCGACCATGCCGATCGAGGACGATGCTGCTCTCGCGCGAGCGCCCCTCCGGGGGCGGAAGGCGAAAGAACTCGGGATGATCGCCGGGCTTCATCGGGCAATGCTAGCCTCGAGGGGCTTGAGTGAAATGAAGCACCCCGAGGACCTCGCGGCAACGCGCCGCTACTACGACGAGTTCTCGCGGCGGTATGACGCCGAGCGCGGCGGTCGCGTGGCGGACGGCTACCATGACCTCATCGATGATCTCGAAATCGACTTCCTGCGGCGCTTCGCCACCGGAGGCGACGTGCTCGAGGTCGGATGCGGGACGGGGCTCTTGCTCGAGCGCATCGGGACCTTTGCGGCGCACGCGAGCGGGATCGACCTCTCGCCGGGGATGCTCGCGAGCGCACGGGCGCGGGGGCTCGATGTCTCGGAAGCGAGCGCGACGGCCCTCCCCTTCCCGGACGAGACCTTCGACGTCACCTGCTCGTTCAAGGTCCTCGCTCACATCGCCGAGATCCGCGTGGCCCTCGCCGAAATGACGCGGGTCACCCGCCGAGGAGGCACCGTCGTCGCGGAGTTCTACAACCCCCGCAGCCTGCGCGCGCTGGCGAAGCGGCTCGCTCCCCCTGGAAAGATCGGGGCTCGAACGACCGAAGCCGAGGTCTACACGCGGTTCGACACGCCACTCGAAGCGGGCCGACACATGCCTCGCAACACGCGGCTCGTCGCGCGTCGCGGCGTGCGTATCGTAACGCCAGCCGCGAAGGCGCTTAGGCTCCCGATCGTCGGGCGTGCCTTGCGTCGCGCCGAGTGGTCTCTCTGCGATTCCCCGCTCGCCGAGTTCGCCGGGTTCTGGATCGGCGCGTTCCGAAAAGACTGAGGCGCCGCTAGAACGAGGCGCCCGCGCCGACGAGGACGCCCGAGTCGAGCGGCATGACGATCGGGCGGATCGACGCCGCGGGCTTCTCCCTGCGCCGGGTCACCCGCTCCTCCGGGACAAACGCGACGTTCGCCTCGACGATGCCAGCAATGACGAGCGCCGAGGTGAGGCCAACCGAGACCCAATTCGTCGTCCGCGCGATCTCGAATCCGGTCCGCGCGGCGTCGCAATCATCGACCGCGCAGTTTGCCGCGGCGTAGTGCTGAGCGGCGAGGTGCGTCGCGACCGAAGCCGCGACCCCCGCAAGCTCGGCTGCCGCGAAGAACGCGCCGAGCCCGACGCTGCCATTCTGAAATTGCCCGACCCCGAAGGGCGCAAAGGCGACGAGCCTCGAGCGGCGCGTGAGGGTCGTCTCCTCCACGATACGCGCGGTGGATGTGGACTTGCGCTGGCGTTCGAGTTCGAGCTCTCGCTCGCGCTGCTCGCGATCGACGAGCTCTTGCCGCTCGCGGAGGACCTGCTGTCGGAGCGCGTCGAGCTCGGCCGCGTTCGCCCGAGCGACCGTCGCGAACCGCTGTACGACGGGCTCGGGGAACTGGCCGACCGGCAGCTCGTAGAATGGGTCCGCGCGAAACTGCGAGAGGATGGCGGCGTCTGCCTCGCCCCCACGCCCGAGGGCGAGCAGGCTCGCAGCATAGAGCGGTCGCGCCGACTGCTGGAGCTCACGGCGCCGAGCCGAATCGGGCGCCTTGGGGTCGCTCGGCTCGGCGAGCACTCGAGCGAGAACCTCGACGGCTCTCTCGTATTGGCCCCCGCCGAAGAGATTCCGTCCGACCTCGAGGTCCGAACGCGTGTCGGCGTTGGCGTGGACCGAGTAGCTCCACCCCACGAAGAGCACGACGATGGCGAGGACGCGCGGGCGCAACAATCGAGCCGTAACGCAAATTCGACGCCGCCACCATCACAGGCGAAGCGCCATCAGCGCCGGAGGAGCGCGACCGCGCCGATCTCGCGACGATGGGCCATCAGGTGGCGCATGCGGAGCGGGGCGAGACCCAGCTCCTCGAGTCGCTTCCCGAGGCTCGGCAATTCGGACACGAATGACCAGTCGTTCAACTTGAGCGTCAGCACGGCACCACGAAGGCCGCGCCGGATCGCAGGGAGCAGCCGGGAGAGCTCGTGAATCACGACCTGTGGCGCCAGGTTCATGTCGGAGACGAGCCAGTCCACGTGCGCCGGCAAGGACTCCCAGCGCAGCGCGCTCACCTTCGTCGCGAGGTGATGGACGCGCGCGCCGGAGGGCCCGACGTACGCGAGGACACCGGGGTCCATGGCCGCGGGATCGACGCCGTACACGGTCACGCCGCGTATCGCCAATGCGAGGGCAGCGCCGCCGGGAGCGCTCCCGAGCTCGACCGCGACATCGCCGACGCGGATCGGGAGGTCGGCCCACCGAATCATCTCCTCGATCTTCGCGAACGCGCGCGACGGAGACTCGCTTGGCATCGCGACCTCGAAGTCTCCACCGGGCACGGCGAGGTGATTCGCTCCTGCTCGATGGAGCCCGCCCCACGCAGGCTCTCCGTCTGCGACGACCACGTCAGCCACGAGGTCGCCGTGCGACGCAGCTCCGAGCGGAGCCACCGACGCGAGTTCATGACGCCAGGGAACGAGGTCGGGGCGCTCCTCTTGGTCGCGTCCGAACACGTGGATTCGTTGCACTCCGAGGGGTGCGAGGGTCCGAACGGCGTCGGCAGGGGTGCGAAACGCACCGAGGGATTTCCCCCAGACGCGCGCGAAAGCAGAGCCCGGCTCGTCCTCGGGCGTCACCGAGCGGGTCGACTTGAAGGTAACGAGCCCAGGCCGCGAGTACGAGAACCGAAGCTCCGGCCGACGATGGGCGACGTCGAGCTTGAGGGCACGCTCGATCCCCGGGAGACACGTCGCGAAGACGAAGTCTGGCATGACTAGCCGGGCCACGGGACCGCAACGGACGTCCCCGCGTTCAAGGTGATCGATTGCCGCCTGTTTCCCGGCGCAAAGGTGCAAGTCGTCGAGCGCTGCACATCGCTCATCTTCGCTATCACGCTCGCGCCCGCGCCGAAGACGAGCCCGTTGTCACAGGTGACGCGCGCCGCAGCCGGCCCACCTGAGAGCGTCACGCGAGCGTCGTTGTACCCGAGCGCGACCGTGAAGGTCTGCACCTGCGAGGGGTCGTTTCGAGGAGGCTCGACGACCGCGACGGATACCGACGTGGAGGAGCAGCACGCGTTCCCATCCGGCATGAACCCAACGAGCTCGTGCGTCCCCGGTGCGAGCTCGAACGTACGACCGAACCAACTCGTCTCGACGCCATCGAGGCGAAGCTTTGCCCCTGCAGGGATGACCGCGACGCGAACTTTTCGAAGGGCCGACGAGCGCTTGGCGTCGCCTGAGGCACGCGGACTAGCAGTCCCGTGCGGCGCTGGGCCGGAAGCGGCATCGACCGCGACGCGCGACGCACCCTCGCCTTTCGGATCGGAGGGCAGCCCGGCGCTGGGCTCGAGGACGGAGGCGACGTCCCTGGGCGCAGCTCCGCGGTCGGCCGCATCGCTTGAACGAGGCGCCTCCGCAACCGCGGCGACCACGCGTCCCGCGCGGACGGCGCGGGCGATCGCGAAGGACACCGATCCGAGGACGATGGCCCCGGCGGCGAGGACGGCGACTCGGGTGGCCCCTCGCTCGATCGTCTGCCTACGCCCGAGCGCGCTCACGCGCTTCAGGATCGCGAGGTCGCCGGGGGCGAGCGCGAGCGCCCGGTTGAAATCCGCCGCGGCCCCGTGAACATCGCCCTCCTTCCGCGCAGCCTCTCCGCGCTCGAGCAGGCGCGGCAAGAGCGAGTCGAGGTGACGCGCGCGAAAGTCGTCTGGCTCGTCGAAGAACTCGTCGAGACACCGAGAGAAATCGACCGCACCGAGCGCAGCCAGCTCGGCGCCGATCGCCGCACCGAACTCGGCCGCAGACGCGTAGCGCTGCCCGGGTTCGAGCATCAACGCCTTGGCCACGATCCCAGCCCAACGGCCTCCGACTTCGGGACGCTCGGAGTCCGCAGGCTCGTAGTCGCCGCCGAGCACGCGGCGTAGGACCTGAGCCGGGTTCGAGCCTTGAAAGGGCAGATGCCCGACGAGGCACTCGTAGAAAAGGACACCAAGCGCGAACACGTCGGTCATCGGCGCGATGACGCCGCCCTCGATCTGCTCGGGCGCCATGTGCGCCGGTGACCCGAGGATCTGCCCCGTCGAGGTGACGCCCTGCGCATCGAGCACCTTCGCGATGCCGAAGTCCGTGAGTTTGATGCGCACACGAGCGGAGGCTCCGCCGAGCCCTTCACGAGGAGCCGACGGGCGCTCGGAGCCGAGCGCGAGATCGACGAGCACGTTCTCCGGCTTGATGTCGCGATGGATCACCCCGGCGGCGTGCGCGTGGTCGACGGCTTCGCAGAGCTGAGCCGCGACAACCGCCGCGACCTCGGGTGGCAGGGCACCGTGCTCGTCGAGCACCTTGCGCAGCGTCGTCCCGCGGATGAGCTCGACGACGAGATACCGCTCCTCATCGGCCTCGTCGGAGACATCGTAGACATCAACGATCCCCGGGTGGCGGAGCTTCGCGACGGCGCGCGCCTCAGCGACGAAGCGCTCCCGCACCTCGGCGTTGTCGCGCAGGTGATGGTGGATGAGCTTGACCGCCACCTCGCGCCCCAGGCGAGCGTCGCGCGCGCGGTAGACGGTGGCCATGCCGCCGTGGCCGAGCTCTTCGAGAATCTCGTATTTCTCGAGCGTAGGGAGACGATGCGCCGGAGCGCGAACGCTCACTCGACCACCTTCACCTGGATGGCGTTGGTCGTACCGGACACGCCGACGGGCGCGCCGAACACGGCGACGAAGGAGTCCCCCGGCGTGACCATCCCGTTCGCGAGCAAGAGGGCGTGGGCGCGCTTGATCATCTCGTCCGAGTCACGAAGGTGCTCGATATAAATCGGGACCACGCCCCAGAGCAGGCAGAGCTGGCGGAGCGTCTTCGAGTTCGGCGACAGACCGATGATCGGCGCCGACGGACGCGCCCCCGAGGCAAAGCGCGCGGTGAGTCCGCTCTCGGTAAAGGCGACGAGGACCTTCGCCCCAACGGAGTTGGTGATGTCGCAGGCACCGCGCGCCACGGACTCGGCGATGCGCGTGCGGTCAGAGAGCGGCCGCACGACTGCGGCAGGTCGATAAAACGCGCTCTGCTCGGCCTCGAGGACGATCCGATGCATCATGCGAACGACCAGCGCGGGGTGCTTTCCCATCGCGGTCTCGCCCGAGAGCATCACTGCGTCGGCACCATCGAACACTGCGGTCGCGACATCGCTCGCCTCGGCCCGCGTCGGGCGCTGGGAGGTCACCATGGACTGCATCATCTCCGTCGCGACGATCGCGGGGCGTTGATGCTGTCGCGCGAGGCCGAGGATCTTTCGCTGGATGACCGGCACGTGCTCGGGGCTGAACTCGACGCCTAGATCGCCGCGCGCGACCATCACTGCGTCCGAGGCGAGCACGATCGCCTCGAGGTGCTCGATCGCCTGCGGGGTCTCGAGCTTCGCGACGACCGGCGTCGGACGTCCCCACGCTTCGCAGATGTCGCGGACGAGACGCACCTCGGCCGCCGTCCGAACGAACGAGAGCGCGACGTAGTCGACCCCCTGCGAGAGCCCAAACGAGAGGTCCTGTTTGTCCTTCTCCGTCAGCGACTCGATGCGCACGCGGTCGGCGGGGATGTGGACGCCAACCTTGTCGCGTAGCGTCCCCGCCTGCGTACAGCGCGCACGGACCTTCCCGCCGCCGACCTCGATGACCTCGACGTTGACGCGACCGTCATCGAGCAAGAGCACGTCGCCGACCCGGAGATCCTCGGCGAGGCCGCGATAATGGATGAGGACGGTCCCCTCCGGTGCGAGCGTGTTGGCCGAATCGGTCTCGGCGAGCCATACCTCGGCATCGAGCGCGATCTCGAGCGTACCGCCATCGAAGCGGCCCGTTCGGATCTTGGGTCCGCAGAGGTCTTGGAGGATCGCGACCTCGCGACCGCAGCGCTCCGCCGCGGCGCGGACCCGGCGGATCCGCTCGGCGTGCTCTTCGTGGCTGCCGTGCGAGAAATTGAGTCGAGCGACGTTCATGCCGGCCTCGATCAACTCGACGAGCGCCTCGGGCGAGTCCGAAGCAGGTCCGAGGGTGCAGATGATCTTCGCTAGCCGCGTCGCCACGGGCCGAGGATGGCATAGCGCGGCGGGGGTCGGAAGGGATGTTGCGCTTGACCCGGGCCGCGCCGTCCTCCAAAAGCGGTCCATGTTCTCCCGCGACCAGGAGGGGCGAGCGGTCATGGCCGGTCGCTCGATCGGCGAGCTGCTCGATTCGGTCGGGGTTCCGACGCCCGCCTACGTGTACGACCTCGGGGCGATGGCTGACGAGGCGCGCGAGCTATCCGATGGCTTCGGGGGTCAGCGCTTCCTCATCGCCTACGCGGTGAAGGCAAACACCGCGGGCTCCGTCCTGCGCACCCTCGTGGACGAGGGCTGCGGCGCAGAGGTTGGCTCCGCTGGCGAGCTCGCGGTCGCGCAAGGAGCCGGCGTCGCACCGGACCGCGTGCTCCTGTCCGGAATGGCCAAGAGCATCGACGCCCTCGACCGCGCCATCGGCGCCGGGAGCGAAGGGATCCTCGCCATCCAGGTCGACGCGGTGGGCGAGCTCGCCACGATCGCCGCTCGCGCCCGGGCCATCGGACGGGTGGGACGGGTCGCGCTTCGGCTCAACCCGGGCGTCCTCGCCGATACGCATGAAGCGATCGCCACCGGACACGACGACGCCAAGTTCGGGATCGCGCTCGACGACGTCGGGGCCGCGCTCGGGGCGCTCGAGGCGACGGCAGGCGCGCTCAAGCTCGTGGGCGTCGGTGGGCACGTCGGCTCACAGCTGACGCGCCTCGACGATTACCTCGATGGAGCGAGACCTCTGCTCGACGTCGCGGCGTCGCTGCGAGGCCTCGAGTTCGTCGACCTCGGCGGGGGATTCGGCATCGATTACGGCGCCGGGTGCCCGGTCCGGCCTCGAGATTTCGCGAACGCGGCGACGAGGCTTGTGCGTGAGCGGCTCGGGAGCGCGCTCACCTTGGTGGTCGAGCCAGGACGCTCGCTCGTCGGACCACACGGAGCGCTCGTGGCCTCGGCGGTCGCGCGCAAGGTGAGCGGCGCGCGACGGTGGCTCGTGCTCGACGCCGGCATGACGGACCTATTAAGGCCCGCTCTTTACGGCGCACGTCATCGCATCGAGCCGCTCGACGCACTCCCGGTCGAGGAGACGCAGGGTTGGCGCGTCGTAGGTCCGGTGTGCGAGTCGACCGATGACTTCGGGGAGTACCCGCTTGGCGACGCCCCACCTGAGCGCGTGGTCATCCGCGACGCGGGCGCGTATGGCTTCACCATGGCGAGCCAGTACAATGGGCGCTCGTTGCCGACCGAGGTGTTCCTTCACCCGTCGGGGACGGTCACCGTCAGTCGCGCCGGGGCCGAGGGCGAGTGGGTCCGCGAGCGCCTCGGGGCCTGACTCGGCCCCTCAGTCTTCGGACGTTCGCCCTTGAGGCGCGGGCAAGGGAGGCGGACGCCAAGAGGTCGAGCGGCGTCCTGGCTCGCTGCCGCGAGGCGGGGGGATGGTCGAACGCCGGGCACGAAGGACTGGCTCCTCGAGCTCGAGCTCCACTCCGAGGGCCCGACAACGGCGCGCGAGGCGCTCACCGTCGACTCCAGGGACGACGAGGAGCCCCCCCGGCGGCGACGGATCGAGGAACAGGTCCGCGACTCCGGCGCGCGTGCGGAGCATCTCACGAACCTCGACATCCTCGATCCAGACGAACCCCGCGGACGGCGTGAACGTCCCCTGCCCGACGACGGTCCCTGCCTCTTCGAGCATGCGGCGAACCGGCTCGGACAGGGGCGCGAGGCCCTCGAGCCGGCGTCGCATCTCGGCAGCCCCGAGACCGAGCGCGAGCCCCCGACTCACCGACGCGGCGGAGAGCTCGAGGTCAAGCCCAGGGTCGATGCCACGGAGCTCGACGAACGTCGCAAGCTCGAGCAGCTCCGAGAGCCGCACTCCGCCGCCCACCTTGACTCTCCGCTCATCGTCGAAGGACGTCGTTTCGTCCGCGCGGCTCAACGTCGCACCCGCGACGGCCTCGCGTCCGAAGGCGCTAAGGCGCAGGGCGGAGTCATCGCCGTGCCCGGTCGCCGCGTCGGTCGCGCCAACGTCGACCGCCCCGAGCGCTGGCAAGGAATCGAGCAGGATGCGCCGAACGAGCGCTCCCTCTTCAGGCACCTCGACGCTGGCCCGGCGTGCCCATCGCTCGAAGAGGCGTCGCAAGCCTCCCATGCGCGGATCGTCACCGACATAGGCGACCAACTCGGGCACGGCTGCCCACTGGCCTTCTCCGAGGTCGACGAGAGCGTCGAGGATCACCTCACGAAGGACGCCGACAGGGCTCACGTCGCGCGCGTCGGCGGCGAGTCGGAGGAGCTCGGCCTCGGGCCTCGCCTCGTCCCAAGCACCGCCGCGCCGCCAGGCATCGAAGAGAGCCCGCGAGAGCTCGCGGAGACGGAGCGTGCCAGGGGGCGCGACCGGAGACAGAGCGCCCGACTCCCAGAGCCCGAGAGCGCGCGAGAGCGCCACCAGCATCGCCGTCTCCTCGAAGGAGCGCCCGAAACGTTGAGCGAGCTTCGACACGAGCGAGCGCGGCGTTCCGACGCCGGGCTTCACATCGCCCGCGAGCGAGGCCTCACGCACGGCGAGCGCGAGCGCGAGCAAGAACGGCCCGGGGTCGCGCGAGAACCGGGCGCGGCGCGGCAGGAGGTCGTCCTCGCCGACCTTGCCGCGAACCGCGTCCCGACGACGCTCTCTCTCGCGTCGTCGCTCGGCCCCGACGAGCGCCGTGATTTCGCTCGGAAGGACGTATCGATTCGGGTGAATCGGAAACAAAAACCCACGCTTTTCGAGCGCAAACGCCGCGCCGCGGCGTCCTGCTGCGACGCCGTAAGAGCCGCGCAGACGCATCGGCTCACGCTCGAGGTCCATCAGCTCTTCCGTGTCGACCTCACCGCCGACCTCCTCGAGGTGTTCGAGGAGGCGCCGCTCCTGATGCGAGACTCGCTCGAGCTCCGCCGCGATGGACTTCGAATCACCCAAGACCTCCCACGCCTGCTCGAGAGACAGCGCGATGGGCGGCGTGCTGGGCCGACCGAGGTAGTGGGTCGCGATCGCGCTCGCCGTCTCGAACGGTGCTTCCGCGAGCAGCGCGCGGAGCGAACGCGGATCTTCCCCGTCGCTCGCCTTCATTTGAACGAGGAAGGCCGTCGGCAGCACGAGCTCGAAGACGTGCCCTCCCTGCGGTGCGCCATGCCGCTCTCGGTACTCGTCCGCGAGCTCTTCGTCCGCCACCCGCGCAAAGACGACGCCGCGCCGCACGAGCACGTCGAGCCCCACGGGCACCGCGCCCACGACGAGCGTCCCGCCGGACTCGGCAATGCGTCGCAGGAGCGCGGCGCTCGGAGCAGGGAGCCGCGCCGGGTCTCTCACATCGGGGAGCTTCACGAGGCCGCGGGCGATCTGCGCGACCTCATCGAGCCGCTTCTTCGGATCGACCTCGATCGCCATGCGTTCGGCGAGCGCGAGGAGCTCTTTCCGCGGCAAGGCCCTCAGGATCGACTCGAGCCTCCGCTCGGAAGTCGCAGCCTCGGCGGCAGGCACGGCGGCGTCGACGCTGTCGGCCTCCGAGGGCGGTGGCGGGAGCGTCGTTCGCCTAGGTGACTCCTGGGCGGCGCGGGGGCGCTTGTTGCCTCGTTCGGGCATCGTGGTGTGGTCCTGGGGGCGCGGTCGGCGGAGGTCCTCGCGAACCGAGCCCTCCAGCATAGACCGAGCGGGGCCCGTCACCAACCCGGTGCGTGAAGAGTTCATCGCCGCGCTCGCCTCTCGGCGTGCTGCCGGCGTTCGACGTGCTGCCGGCGTTCGGCGTGCTGCCGGCGTTCGACGTGCTGCCGGCGTTCGACGTGCTGCCGGCGATCGGCTTCCTACCCGCGCACGCCTACCTACTCGCGCTAAGCTACCTTCCGTGCTCCTTCGCGATCCCGTCCACGGTCTCATCTCGTTCGAACTCGAGGAGGAGCTCATCGTCCCTCGACTCCTCGAGGCTCCCGAGGTGCAGCGCCTTCGGCGCATTCGGCAGCTCGGCCTCACGAGCCTCGCGTTCCCGGGAGCGGAGCACACCCGCCTCTCACACGCCCTCGGCGCGGCTCACGTGATGCAGCTCTTCGTCGCGCGCCTCCGCAAGGTCCACGACGAGCTGCCCTTCTGGCAACGCCTGACGAGCGAGCGCGCGCGCGACGCGCTCGCCGCCGCGCTCCTTCATGACATCGGTCATGGGCCGCTCTCGCACCTCTTCGAGGACGCGGTCGAGCACGCGACCGGGCGCTGCCGCGCGCACGAGGAGTGGACCGAGCAGATCCTGCTCGACGAGGGGACCGAGGTGCATCGAATCCTGTCCCGCGACGACCCGGAGCTGCCGCGGCGCGTCGCTGGGCTCGTCCGCGGCGAACACCAGCTCCCCTACCTCGCCCGGGCCGTGAGCGGCACGTTCGACGTCGATCGTTGCGACTATCTCCTTCGCGACGCGCATGCGACCGGCGTCGGATACGGGGACTATGACCTACCGTGGCTCCTCCGAAGCCTCCGTTTCGGCGAGAGTCACGGCGGCGCGCCCCCCGGCCTCGCGATCGACGGCCCCAAGGGCATGAACGCCATCGAGTCTTTCATCCTCGCGCGGCTCTTCATGTTTCAGCAGGTGTATTTCCACAAAGCGACGCGCGCAGCCGAGTGGATGATCCGCGCGATCCTGCGCCGCGCGATGCACCTCATCCAGGACGGGGAGCACCTCGTGAACGTCCCGGCAGCGATGGTCGCGTTCGCCGCCGGGGACACGCCGTCGCTCGGCGACTACCTCGCCCTTGACGATCAGGCGTTGCTCGAGACGATCAACGGCTGGCGAGACACGCGCGACCCGGTCCTCGCCGATCTCTGTCAGCGCTTGCGGGCACGCGTGCTCTTCAAGACCGAGGAGCTCTACGGAGAGGCCCAGCTCTCGCCGCGCCGTGAGGCCGCGTACGCCATCGTCCGAGCGATCGCCGAAGAGGAGGGATTCAACCCCGACTACTACACCGGTCTCGACGTGGCGACCGACACGCCTTACGCCGAAGACAGCTCCCTCACGGTGCTCTTCGGCACGGGCGGCCCCCGACGACCCACCGAGGTGTCCTTCGTCCTCGATCGGCTGAAGGACGAGACCTTGTCTCGCGTGCGGGTGGTGTTCCCGCGCGAGATCCGACCGCGCGTCCGCGAAGCGCTCGCGAACCTCACCTGACATGCACCGACCACGTCGCCTTCTGGCTCGCCTCGCGTCCCTCGCTGCGGTCGCCGCCCTTCTGCTCGTCGCCTTTCGCGCCTCCGCCGAAGCCTCGCCCCACTCCGCCGACGGTGCGTACGGGAGGCTCGACGGAGATCTCCTCCTTGGAGCGGACGCGACGGTCACCCTCGGTGAGGACGGTGGTGCCGTAGGCGCACGCGTCGTCGCGACGTACCTGACGATGGTCGGCCTCTACGCAGCCTACGACGAGGGCGTCGGCGCCGCGGAGCAGCCGCTGGTTCGGCGCTTCGCTGGGGGCATCGGCGTCCGCCCCCTGTTCCTCGGGCGCTTCGTCAGCGATCTCGAGCGCGGTCCGGCGCTGCTCGATTTGTGGCTCGACTCGTTCGGGCTCGAGCTCGGAGCGTTTGTCGGGTGGCGCGAGCACGAGGGCTGCCACGGAGCCTGCCGCGTCGACGGTCTCGAGGTCGCCGGCACCATGACGCTCCCGCTCCTCTCGCGCGTGAGCGGACCTTCGCTTGGCCTTCGCGCTGGAGCCCGCGCTCCGCTCGGCGGCGAGGCGACCGACCTTGGCCCCGAAGGCTTCCTAACGCTCTCGCTCGGTTATCAGGCCCTCGTGGCCACCGGGCTCGTCGACTCGGCGCGTTGAATGGCGCACGCGCCCTCGATCTGGTTATGATGTTAACGTGAGGTCGCTCGCTCGAGTGCTCGCTACGATGCTCGCCGTCGCATCGGGGACTACCACGTTCGACGCGACCGCGAAGGACCTCGTGATCGGGAAGGAGCAGATCGCCTCTCTCGGCGGTCGACATCAGTTCGACGAGGTCACGATCGCCGGAACGCTCCGCGTGACCAAGTACGCGCCCGCGTCTCTGCCCGGGGCCACCGGTTGGCTGCGCCTCGACGCCAAGCGCGTGACCATCGCCGCTGGCGGCCGCATCGACGCCACGGGATCAGGTTACCAAGGCAGCGCGCAGGGCACGGGGTCGGGCGCCGCGCTCGGCGCGGGAGGCACTCCGGCGGTCTCGGACATGAACCTCCTCACGCCTTTCCCCGGCGGCGGAGGCGGGCATGTCGGCGGCGGCGGAGCTGGCATGAGGGTCCCGAACTGCAAGACGGTGACGGGAGCCGACGGCGGAGAGCCCTACGACAGCGCCGCCGCGCTTACGGCGCTGTTTCTCGCGTCGCGGACCGACCCGTCGATGGCGGACGTCGGCCCCTACCCAGGGATGGGGAGCTCTGGGGGTACAGCCCACGTCGGCCAGCCCAATGAAAAGCAGAAGGTCGCGGGGGGCGCGGGCGGCGGAGTGATCGTGGTGCTGGCCCCCGAGCTCGTCCTCGATGGCGCGATCGTCGCGAACGGCGAAGAGCCTAAGAGCGCTTACGCGGGCGCGGCGGGCGGCGGCGCGGGTGGAACCGTGTATCTCCGCGCGAACACCATCACGAGCGGCGCGAGCGCGCGGCTCGAAGCGACCGGCGGGCGCGGCCTGAAGGGAGCCAGCACTCAAGGGTTGACGGTCGGCGGAAGCGGCAGCGGAGGGCTCATCCTGGTCGAGTCGAAGGACTCGCCGCCGCTCTCGAGCATCGACTTCCGAGGCGGCGACTCTGCCGCGAACTGCGTGTCCGCGGGCGCGCTCGGGCTCTTCAATCAGATCGCCCCAGCCGATTGCGCGGACGTCGACGGCGACGGTTTTGCAAGCACGAGCTGCGGCGGCGACGACTGCGACGACGCGAACGCCGAGATTCACCCGGGCACCCCCGAGCGCTGCGACGGGGTCGATCAGGACTGCAGCGGGAAGGCTGACGACGTCGACGGCACGACCGCGTCGAGCGCGACCGCAACGGGCGCGGGCGGACAGGGTGGCGTCGGCGGACAGGGCGGCGTCGGCGGACAGGGCGGCGTCGGCGGACAGGGCGGCGTCGGTGGGCAGGTTGTCAGCTCGTCTTCGAGCACGGGAGGCGGGACGTCGCTCTGCAAGCTCGGCGAGGCGTGCGTCGACGGCGCGTGCACACCGATCGCCCCGACGCCACAACCGATTCCGACGACCGACGGCCCGCGCGTCCGGTTGACGGGCGGCCTCTGCGCGTTCATCGCCTCGTCGCATCCTGCGCGGCAGCCCTCGGTGCTCGCAGCCCTTGGACTCCTCGCCGTGCTCCAAGCGCGTCGACGACGCTCGACCTGACCTGCGTCGACGCGAACCACGAGCCGAGAACCGGGCCGCAAGTCGTTCGTCGGCGCTCACACTTCGCTTGCCCTCGGTCGCCTTTCATTAAAGGATGCGCGCGGCATGAAGGAAGCGAAGACGGCCCTCGAAATGTACCGGATGATGCTGCTGATCCGGCGCTTCGAGGAGGAGGCAGCCCGAGCCTACTCGCTCGGCAAAATCGGCGGCTTCTTGCACCTTTACATCGGTCAGGAGGCGGTCGCGGTCGGAGCGGCTCACGCGATGCGCCCGACCGACAGCG
Source organism: Deltaproteobacteria bacterium (assembly GCA_016875405.1). GTDB lineage: Bacteria > Myxococcota_A > Polyangia > Polyangiales > Polyangiaceae > SYFR01. Next base: position 54,254 of record VGRJ01000013.1, read on the forward strand.
TCGTGACCACCTACCGCGACCATGGCATCGCGCTTGCGCGCGGCATGACGGCCAACGCGGGCATGGCCGAGCTGTTCGGCAAGGTCACGGGTTGCTCAAAGGGCCTCGGCGGCTCGATGCACTTCTTCGACGCCGAGAACCGGATGTACGGCGGTCACGGCATCATCGGCGCGCACATTCCGCTCGCCGCGGGCGTCGCGTTCGCCTCGAAGTATACGAGCGACGGCGGAGTCACGATGGTCTTCTACGGCGATGGCTCGGCGTCGATCGGCGCGACCCACGAGGGGATGAGCCTTGCCGCGCTGTGGAAGCTGCCGATCGTCTTCGTCTGTGAGAACAACCAGTACGCGATGGGCACGTCACTCGAGCGCTCGATCTCCGTCACCGACATGTCGAAGAAGGCTGACGGCTACGGCATGGCGAAGGACCGCTTCGTCGCCGAGGACGTCTTCGAGATCCGCGACCGCCTGAAGGATGCGGTCGAGCGCGCGCGCCGGGGCGAAGGTCCGACGCTCGTCGAGATTCTCACGTATCGCTACCGAGGCCACTCGATGAGCGACCCCGCGAAGTACCGCACCAAGGAAGAGGTCGAAGACTACAAGAAGCGCGACGCGTTGAACCAGCTGCGCGCGGAGCTCGCGGCCTCGCCAGAGACCGCAAAAGATGTCGAGGCCCTCGAGGCAGCCGTCGAGGCCGAGATCGCCGAGTGCGTTCGCTTCGCGGACGAGAGCCCGGAGCCCACGGCGGACTTGCTCGAGCCCACCACCTACGCAGGGGAGTTCGCCCGATGAAGAGCATGCGTTTCCGCGAGGCGGTCCGCGAGGCGATCGCTGAAGAGATGGAGCGGGACGACCGCGTCTTTCTCATGGGCGAGGAAGTCGGGCAGTACCAGGGCGCCTACAAGGTGAGCGAAGGGCTGCTCGAGCGCTTTGGCGAGAGGCGCGTCATCGACACCCCGATCACGGAGGCAGGCTTCGCCGGCATCGGCATCGGCGCGGCGATGGTGGGCCTCCGGCCGATCATCGAGTTCATGACCTGGAACTTCTCGGCCGTGGCCTTCGACCAAATCCTGAACAACGCGGCGAAGCTGCGGCAAATGTCGGGTGGACAGCTCTCGGTGCCGGTGGTGTTCCGCGGCCCGAACGCCTCGGCGCGCCAGGTAGGCTCGCAACACTCGCACGCGATGGAACACTTCTACGTCAACGTGCCCGGGCTGAAGGTCATCGCGCCGGCAACTCCGGCCGACGCGAAGGGCATGCTGAAGACCGCGATCCGCGACGAGGACCCCGTCCTCTACCTGGAGAGCGAGACGCTCTACTCGGTGAAGGGCGACGTGCCCGAGGGCGAGCACCTCGTGCCGTTCGGGAAGGCCCGGATCGCGCGCGAGGGGACCGACTGCACGCTCATCTCGTACAGCCGCATGGTGCACGTGTGCCTGGACGCCGCCGAGGCGCTCGCGGCGAAGGGCATCGACTGCGAGGTGATCGACCTGCGGAGCCTTCGCCCGCTCGACGAGGAGACGATCGTCGCGAGCCTCACGAAGACCCACCGCGCCGTGGTCGCCTACGAGGGCTGGCCGTATGGCGGCGTCGGCGCCGAGGTCGTCGATCGCTTGCAGCGGCTCGCCTTCGACGAGCTCGACGCGCCGATCCTGCGCGTCACGACGATGGACGTGCCAATGCCGTACAACGCCAAGCTCGAGCAACTCGTGATCCCGCAAGCGCATCGCATCATCGACGCCGTGGAGCGCGTCACCTACCGGAGGACCTGAGCCGATGGCACGCGTCGTCGACATGCCGAAGCTCTCCCCGACGATGGAGGAGGGCCAGATCGTCACCTGGCATCGGAAGGAAGGGGACGCCGTCGAGGTCGACGATCTCCTCGCCGAGGTCGAGACGGACAAGGCTACGATGGAGTTTCGCTCCTTCGACCGCGGGACACTCCTCAAGGTCCTCGCGCCAGCGGGCTCGATGGTGCGGCTCGGTGACCCCGTCGCCGTGATCGGCAAGCCGGGCGAGTCGACCGAGGGCCTCGTCTCGGGGACTCGCGCCGGCGCGGCTCCGGCGACTGCCCCCGCGGGCGTCGACGCACCAAGCGAGGCGATGACGCCCGCAACGACTGCGCCCGTCCTTGTGACCGGCGGCCGCGTGAAAGCCTCCCCTTACGTCCGAAAGCTCGCGCGGGAGCGCGGGCTCGACCTCCTCACGGTGCACGGCTCGGGCACGGGCGGTCGCATCGTGGCGCGCGATCTCGACGGCGGCGCGGTGGCGACGCGTGTCACCGCTCCGTCGGCAGCGGCGCCGAAGCCGACCTCGGTCCCCTTCGCAGCCCCGGTATCGGCCACAGTCGCGCGAGAGGCTCGGGAGTCGGTCTCGAAGCCGCTCAGCATGATGCGGCGCACGATCGCGCGCCGCCTTACCGAATCAAAGCGCGACGTCCCCCACTTCTACCTCACGATCGACGTCGACGCGGGAGCGCTCTTCGAGCTCCGGGCACGCCTCAACGCAGACCTCGACAAGAAGATCTCGTTCAACGACCTCGTCGTGAAGGCAGTCTCGATCGCGCTCGTGCGCGCGCCCGAGGTAAACGCGCAGTTCACTCCGGAGGCGCTCGTCTACCACCGTCGGATCGATCTCTCGATCGCGATCGCGGTCGACGAGGGCCTCGTCACACCAGTCCTGCGCGACGCCGATCGCAAGTCCGTGGTCGAGATCAGCGAGGAAATCCAGACGCTCTCCGCACGCGCGCGCGATAAGAAGCTCACGGTCGAAGAGATGACCGGAGGGACGTTCTCGATCTCCAACCTCGGCATGTTCGGGATCGACGAGTTCGCGGCGGTCATCAACCCGCCCGAAGGCGCCATCCTCGCGGTCGGGGCAATCCGCGCGGAGCCCGTCGTCCGGGGCGACGCGGTGGTCCCGGGAAAGCGCATGAAGCTCACTCTCTCGTGCGACCATCGGGTGGTCGACGGCGCCGTCGGAGCGAAGTTCCTCGCGGAGCTCCGGAAGGTCCTCGAGCGGCCGCTGCAAATCCTCGCACACTGACCACGGTCGACGACGGTCTTGCGCTCGTCGCGACGCGCCGTGCTGCTCGGGGCGACCTTGTTCGGCGCCACCGCAGCGCCCTCGCGCGGGGTCGCGCACGCAACGAGACCGGCCGGCCCCCAGGAGACGGAGATCGCCGTGTTGCGCGCGCCGAGTCGCGGCATGGTCCTCGTCAAGGGAGGGCTCGTGCGCGTTGGCAGCGAGCTCACGGAGGTCAGCGACGCGCAGCGGATGTGCCGCGAAGAGCTGTCGCGCGAGGCGTGTTCGACGAGCCTGTTCTCCGATGAAATGGTGGCGCACGACGTCAGGCTCTCGGACTTCTGGCTCGATCGGACCGAGGTGACGAACGACGCGTATGAGCGCTGCGTCGAGGTCGGCGAGTGCCGAGGCCCGCGCCATGTTGGAGCACGTCGTTGGCGTGCAGTCCCAGCCCACCCCGTGACGCTGGTGACGTGGGACGACGCCGATCGCTATTGTCGATGGCGCGGCGCGCGCCTGCCGACCGAGGCCGAGTGGGAGCGCGCGGCGCGAGGGTTCGCGCGACGCCTCTACCCCTGGGGTGAGGTCTACGCCCCGCTGCTCTCGAATCATGGACGGGCGGCGCTGCTCGAGGTGGAGCGGACCGACGATGTCGACGGCTTCCTCGAGCTCGCGCCCGTCGCCTCGTTTCCCTCGGCGCGAACCCCCGAGGGCGTGCTCGATCTCGCGGGCAACGTCTCGGAGTGGGTCGCGGACTGGTACGCCGAAGGCTACGCCGAGCCCGAGACGGTCGACCCGAGAGGTCCGGCATCCGGAAACTTCAAGGTGCACCGGGGCGGCAGCTTCATCGACGGTCGCGCGTGGCTACGAGGCGCGCGCCGCGGCCACGCCCTCCCTTCATCGAGCGCCAAGTGGTTGGGGTTTCGGTGCGCGACGAGCGGTCGGCCTTCCCGGAGTTGGTGAGCGATCCGCGCGGTGCTAGGACGGCTCGGGTGAAGATCGCGCACCTCTCGGACCTGCACGTCCCGGCGTGGCAAGGCGTCACCCTCGAGCGCTGCCTCAACAAGCGACTCACGGGGCTCGCGAACCTGCGGCTACGACGCGGCCACGAACATGAGGGCTACGCGCTGTCGGCAGTGGCGCGCGCGGTGCGCGAGCGAGCCGACATCGATCACGTCGTCGTGACGGGCGACCTCACGAACTTGGCGCTCGAAGAGGAGTTCGAGGCGGCGCGACGGTTCCTCGCCGAGGAACTCGCCCTCGACCCCTCGCGGGTCACGGTGATCCCAGGCAACCACGACGCGTACACGCGCGGCGCCTACGAGTCTCGACGGTTCGAGCGTTACCTCTCGAGCTACGCGACGAACGATCTCCCCGGCGCGAGCGCGATGCACGAAGAGCGGGCGTTTCCGTTCGTCCGAATTCGCGGCCCCGTCGCGATAGTAGGCCTCTCCACCGCGGTGCCGCGTCCGCCGCTCGTCGCGTCCGGCGAAGTCGGTGCGCTCCAGCGAGCGGCGCTCCACGCGGTGCTCGCACACTCCGAGGTCTCCTCCCGGTTTCCGGTGATCCTGATTCATCACCCGTGGCATCGCCCACCCTCGCTGAAGAAGGCGATGCTGGACGCGCTCGACGACCGTGACGAGCTGAAGGAGGTGCTCGACGTGCTCCCGCGCGGCCTGCTCCTGCACGGTCACCTCCATCGGCGAATGCGCCGCACGCTGGGAACGGCGCGAGGGAAGCTCGACGTGCTGGGAGCGACCAGCGCATCGTTGGTCTGCGACGACCCTGACCGCCGCGCGGGGTTCAACGTCTATGAGGTCGACGAGCGAGGGCTCGTCGGCGTCGAGAGCTTTCGCCTCGACGCGCAAGGCGCGCGGTTTGAGCCCGCCGCGATCGTGGCCACCTGACGCCGTGCCGCGAAGCGGACGCCGCAGCGAGCCGCGTAGCCCGCTACGCATGGACGCGTAGGTCCTTGAAATGAGTGACGCTTGGTCATGGGCGCGGAAGTTGCTGAACGGACGCGCATGATGACGAACGCCGACCTCATGAACGACACGCTCCCGGAGTCCGCCCGAGGGATCTTCAGCGGAATGTCGACTTCGGGCGACCCTCGCGGCGTGCGCATCCTCGCTCGTACGATCTACCGCGAGCTTCGCACCGCCGGCATGACCGAGCGGGAGGTGCTCGCCGTCGCGACCGAGCTGCTCGCCCAGACCGCGACGGACCTGAAGTCGAGCCGCTGATCTGCTGCACCGCGGCCCGCGGTTTAGTGGTCGCCGCTGCCGGCATCTGGTAAGCCGCTCGCTGGTCCGGCAAGAAGCGATGCTCTCCATCGTCATCAGCGAAAAAGGCGGCGCCGAGCGACGACAGGTCTTCGAGCGGGATGAGATCACGGTCGGCCGCGTGAAGGGCAACGACGTGCTCCTGCCGAAGGGCAACGTGTCGAAGCAGCACGCTCGCCTGATCGTGCGCGACGGTCGCTACATCGTCAGCGATCTCAAAAGCACGAACGGGACCTACGTCAACCACCGTCGCATCACCCACGCGACGCTCGTACGCGAAGGCGACCGGATCTACATCGGCGATTTCATTCTTCGAATTGAGACGCCAGGCGCTGTCGCAGCGGACTCGGCGGGCGACGAGACGCAAGGCCACGAAGCCTCGCAGCACCCCATCGACGACGCCAGCGCGTGCTCGCACCTCGAGCCCTCGACGACCTCGAGCTTGCCGCACGCGTCGTCGTCTCCGGTCCCCGGCGGCGCGGAGCAGTCGTCGGCGCGGCGCTCGAGCACGAGGCCGCTCGACGACGTCGTCAGCCACTTTCCGCTCGAGCACGACCCAGACTCCGGGAGCCTCGTGCCGTCCGATGTCCCGGCGCCACCGAGACTCCCTCGGGGTGTCGCAGACACCGGCGAACATACGGCGCGAAGCCGAACGCCGTCGGGGCAGAGCGACGCTTACGGGATGCTGCAAGAGCCAGCGTCCGGGCCCTCCGCCAGCACGACGGGCTCCTACCCTGCCCTCTCGGGAGCCGGCAGCGAGGCGACCCCCTCGGGTCGTACGAGCCAGCTCGCGGTCGAAGAGATGCGGCGGGGGATGCAGCGCGAGTTCGTCGCGGAGCTCTGTGTCGCGGTCGAGCGCGAGCTCGGCACCGAGCCCCTCGAGCTCCTGCCCCGACCGACCTCGGACACGGTGAAGACCGTGGATGACATCCTCGAGCGGATCGTCTCGGCCGATAGCCCCGCCCCCGAGCTCGACGTGAACCAGCTCTTGCCGATGGCGCTGCGCGAGCTCGTCGCGCTCGGGGCGCTCGACGTCCTGCTCGGTGACGAGGCAGTGAGCCGGATGCGCGTGACGCAGCGCGACGTCGTCCTCCAGCGGCGTGGGGTCTCCGAGCTCTACGAGGGCATCGGCTTCACGACCGAGGCTGGGCTCGTCCGCGCGATCCGCCGCCTGTGCGCCGATCTCGGCAGGCCCGTCGCCGACGACGAGTCCGTGATCGAGCGCGAGCTCTCGGACGGTCGCAAGCTCTCGGCGCTCCTCCCGCCTGCGGCGATCGGCGGCGCGGTTCTACAGATTCGACGAACGAAGAGCGAGCCCACGACCCTCAACGATCTGGTGCGGGGCGGCGCAATTTCACGGGGCATCGCGATGTTGCTGACGCACGCGATGGCGGCACGCGCGAACGTGTTGCTCGTCGGCCCCCCTGATCAAGGCGTCGACGAGGTCTTGAGCGCGCTCTGCCTCGCAGCGCCACGGGCGCATCAGATCCTGACGCTCGGAGACGATGACTTCGGAGGCCGCGCCGTGCGCCTCGGAGCGCGCGGCGAAGAGAGTCGACTCGTTGAGCTCGTTCGGGCAGCCGCCCGCATGTCGCCGGACAACCTCGTGTGCCGTCCCCTCGCGGGGGCGCCGCTCGTGGCGACGCTCGACGCGGTGCGGGAGGGCATGACGGGGGTGCTGCTCGTCAACTCTGCGTCGACCGCGCGCGTCGCCATTGATCGGCTTGCCACAGACGTCGCGACGACACGCGCCGTCGACGTGGCGACGGCTCGCGAGCTCGTCGCCAACACCTTCGACCTGGTGCTCGAGATCGGGCGACTCCGGGACGGCCGCGTGAGGGTCGTTCGCCTGGCCGAGCTCCGCGAGGGCGCGCCGCGCGACGTCTTCACGTTCGTGTTCCGCCGAACCGCAGCGGGCGGCGCGATCGAGGGCACGTTCTCGGCATCCGGCATCGTCCCGCGGCTGGTTGAAGATCTCGCCGCGCGTGGCATGCCGCTCGACACCGCCATCTTCCGACGACATCCTACCGCGTGACGCTCCGCGTCGCTTCGACCTCGCCCGACTCGCCATGGCCATTCGCACCATCCTGCACTACCCCGACCCGCGCCTCCGCGAGCAGGGGCAGCCCATCACCGAGATCGACGACCGCATTCGAGCGCTGATCGATGACGTGGCCGAGACCATGTACGCGGCTCCCGGGGTGGGCCTCGCGGCCACGCAGATCGGCGAAGCGGTGGCGCTGTTCGTGATCGACGTCGCCGACGAGGATGAGCCGAGCGACCTCAAGGTGTTCATCAACCCGGAGATCGTCGCGAAGTCCGGCAAGGCCTGCATCCGCGAGGGCTGCCTGTCGTTCCCCGGCGTCAGCGAGGAGGTCGACCGCGCCGCCGAGGTGACGGTGCGGGCGCAGGACCGGGACGGAAAGCCCTTCGAGCTCAAGGCCGACGGCCTGCTCGCGATCGCGATCCAGCACGAGCACGACCACTTGCAGGGCAAGCTGATGATCGATCACCTTGGCCTCATCAAGCGCCGCATCGTGCACCGACAGATGACGAAGAACGGGTGAGCCGAAGGCCGGCGCGACGGCGCTCCGCGACTCCTCGAGTCGATGCCTGCGTGGCGCAGCGACGGTCGGGCTTCCGAAGGGAGCGACCGGCCCTGTCGACGCGAGGCGGGCCCCGGTAGGGGCCTTGGTCAGTCGTCCTTCTCGGGGAAGCGAATTCGGCCGTGGACGTAAGCGTCCTGCCCGCACACTTCCCACCGCGGATGCACGATCTGCGGCGCTTCGCTCGGAGTGTCGGGCCCTGCCCAATCGACCGCCCCGGGCCGACCACGCGGACCGAGCAGCTTGGGCGCGACGAACGCGTGAAGCTCGTCGGCAAGCCGCGCGGCGAGGAGACTTCCCGCGAGCTCGGCCCCGCCTTCGAAGAGGACCGAGACGACCCCCATCGCGCCGAGCTGGACGAGCGCTGCCGCGACGTCGACGCGCCCCTCCGCCGTCATCGGGAGGCGCAGCACCTCACAGCCCGCGGCCGAGAGAGCACGCTCCTCGTCTTCGGGAGCCTCGTCGCCGCAGCAGATCCAGGTCGGCACGACGCGAGCGGTCTCGACGAGGCGCGAGGAGAGCGGCGTTCGGAGCCGCGTGTCGAATACGACCCGCGCCGGCGGCTTGGCGGACCCGAGGAGCTCGCCGTCGCGCACGGTGAGCCGAGGGTCGTCAAAGAGCGCGGTACCGATCCCGACGGCCACCGCGTCATGCTGGGCGCGAAGCTGCTGGACCTTGGCGCGCGCCTCTGGTCCGGTCACCCACTTGCTCTGTCCGGTGCGCGTCGCGATGCGTCCGTCGAGCGACAGGGCGAGCTTCAGCGAAACGTGCGGAATGCCGGTCGTGATAAACTTGCTCCAAGGCGTGACGAGCGCACGAGCGTCGGCGCCGAGGACGCCGACCTCGACCTCGAGGCCCGCCTCCTGCATTCGTGCGGCACCACCGCCGGCGACGTGCGGGTTGGGGTCGATGCAGCCGACGACGACGCGCTTCACCCCCGACTTCAGCACCGCGTCGACGCACGGCGGGGTCTTGCCCCAGTGGCTGCAAGGCTCAAGCGTGACGTACAACGTACCGCCACGCGCCGCCTCCCCAGCGGCTGCGAGCGCCGCGACCTCGGCGTGATCCGAGCCCGCCTGAACGTGGTACGACTCCGCGGCGATGGCGCCATCGCGATCGACGACGATCGCGCCCACGGGCGGATTCGGAGAGGGACGCGCGCAACGAGCGAGCTCAATCGCGCGCCTCATGCGCTTGATGTCGACATCCTTGTCGCCGGCCATGCCTACCTCATGACGCCTACGAATCGTGCCGTACCGTCGCGCTCAGGTCACCCGTCGAAACGAGAGAGGACGAGCGCGGCGTTGGTCCCGCCGAACCCGAAGGAGTTCGAGAGGGCGTGCCGAATGGAGCGCTCACGGGCGACCTTCGGGATGAAGTCAAGCGGACACTCGGGGTCGCGATCCTCGAGGTTCAAGGTCGGAGGGACGACGCCGCGATGCAGCGCGAGCGCCGAGACCGCCGCTTCGACCGCCCCGGCTCCGCCGAGGAGGTGCCCCATCGCGCTCTTCGTGGAGCTGACCCAGAGCTGGTCGCCGCGCGCCGAGCCGCCCGGGGCGTGCGCGTGTTCGCCGAAGACCTCGAGGATGGCCTTCGCCTCTTGGACATCCCCCTGAGGTGTCGACGTGCCATGCGCGTTCACGTAATCGATCGACGAAGGCTCGAGGTTCGCTGAGCGCAAGGCCTGGCGCATCGCGGCGATGGCGCCGCGACCGTCGGGGGCGGGCTGCGTGATGTGGTGCCCGTCGCACGACGCTCCATAGCCGGTGACCTCGGCGTAGATGCGAGCGCCGCGCGCGAGGGCGTGCTCGAGCGACTCGAGAACGAGCGTCGCCGCTCCCTCAGCGCAAACGAACCCGTCGCGCCCTCGATCCCAGGGGCGACTCGCCGCCTCGGGCGCGTCGTTGCGCTTGCTCAACGCGAACATCGCCGCAAACCCCGCGATGCCCAGGCCTGTGATGGTGGACTCGGCGCCCCCCGCCAGCATGACGTTCGAGCGGCCCAGCCGAATCCAGTCTGCCGCGTCGCCGATCGCATGCGCGCTCGAGGCGCAGGCGCTGGTGGTGCAGTAGCTCGGACCTCGCAGGCCGTACTCGATTGCGATCTGCCCAGCCGCGAGGTTCGCGATGACCTGCGGGATGAAGTAGGGGCTGATCTTACCCGGCCCCCGCTCGTGGAGGGTCACCGAGTACTGGTACAGCAGCTCGAGCCCGCCGAGGCCGACGCCGATGTACGTGCCGCAAGACTCACGGACAGCGTCGGTGAGCTCGAGCCCAGAGTCGGCGAGGCTGGCCTTCGTCGCGGCGAGAGACAGCTGCGAGAAGCGCGCTGTCTCCTTTTGCTGCTTTTTCGTTAGGATCGCCTTCGCGTCGAAGCCTCGGCACTCCCCGGCGATGCGAACCGGAAACTCCGAAGCGTCGAAGAGCGAGATCGTTCCGACTCCGCTCTTCGAGGACACGAGGGACGAGAAGGTCTCCTCGGCGGTGAGGCCGCACGGAGTGACCATCCCGATCCCGGTGACGACGACGCGCTGCATCGGCCTCACGTACGCTGCCGCGTGCTCGACACGATGCTCACTTCTTGTGCGACGTGATGTAGTCGACCGCGTCCTGCACGGTGCGGATCTTCTCGGTGTCCTCGTCCGGGATCTCGATGCCAAACGCCTCCTCGAACGCGAGCACGAGCTCGACGAGGCCGAGCGAGTCGGCTCCGAGGTCGTCGATGAACGTCGACTCGGGCTTGATGTCCGCCTCGTCGACGTCGAGCTGCTCGGTGATGATGCGCTTGACCTCGGCCGTGATGTCCTTGTCCGCCATGTGATTCTCCCTGTGAACGCGAAGGCTGTTACCCGATCGGCGACGCCGCTGCACTCGAAAAACCGGGCCGCGACGACCACAAGCGCTCAGAGATACATGCCGCCGTTGACACGCAGGACCTGGCCCGTCACGTAGGACGCTTCGTCCGAGGCGAGGAAGATCGCGGCCGAAGCGACCTCCGCGGAAGTGCCGATCCTCCCGAGCGGGATCGCCTTCGCGAGCTCCGTGCGCGCGGCATCGGGGATCGCCTGCGTCATCTCGGTCTCGATGAAGCCCGGTGTGATCGCGTTGACCGTGATGGCGCGGCTCGCGTACTCGCGCGCGAGCGACTTCGTGATGCCAAGGAGCGCAGCCTTCGACGCCGCGTAGCCGGTCTGCCCGACGTTGCCCATCTCGCCGACGACGCTCGAGAGGAAGATGACGCGCCCGCCCTTCGCGCGCATCATCGCCTTGATCGCAGCCTTCGCGCAGCCGAGCGCGCCCTTCACGTTGACGTCGAAGAGGCGATCGAGGTCCTCCTCCTTCAGGCGGAGCAGCAACCCATCGATCGCGATGCCGGCGTTCGCGACGAGGATGTCGAGCTTGCCGAGCCGCTTTGCGAGGGCCGTGACCTGCTCCTCGGCGACGCTCATGTCGGCGACGTCGAAGCCGAGGATCTCGGCGCTCCCGCCGATCGCCTCAATCGCTGCGACGACCTCGCGCGCGCGGTCTTCCCCGCGGACGTAGTTGACGACGACGTGAGCCCCTTGCGCCGCCAAGCCCTCCGCGATGGCGCGACCGATGCCGCGCGAGCCGCCGGTCACAAGCGCCGTCTTTCCCTTCAGGTCGAACACGCAGCACCTCCCGAGAACAACGCGGCCGCCTCGTCGACGCCCGCCGGATCGGAAACTCCTACGACGCGAAGCTCTTTGTCGATTCGCTTCACGAGGCCGGCCAGCACCTTGCCATGCCCCAGCTCGAGGAGGTGCGTGACCCCGCGGGCCCGCATCGCCTCGATGGTCTTCACCCACTGCACCGGGCTGTCGACCTGTCGGACCAGCGCGTCGACGACGCCGACCACGTCCTTGCGCGGCGCCGCGTCCACGTTCGCGAGGACGTCGAAGGCGGGGGCTTCGAGCCGCGACTTGCCGAGCGCCTCCGCCACCGCGCGGCACGCGGGCGCCATCAGCGCACAGTGGAAGGGTGCGCTCACGTTGAGAGGAATCACCTTGCCGCCACGCGCCTTGACGAGCTGCGCGGCACGCTCGACGGCCGCCGCGTCGCCCGCGATCACCGTCTGACCCGGAGCGTTGAAATTCGCTGGGCTCACGACCCCACCCTCGCCGCGCGCCTCGTCACACGCGGCGACGAGCACCGCGTCGTCCACGCCCATCACGGCCGCCATCGCGCCTTGACCGGGAGGGACCGCGTCCTGCATCGCTCGGCCGCGAGCACGACAGACCCGAACGGCGTCCTCGATCGACAGGGCCCCAGCAGCGGCGAGGGCCGCGTACTCGCCGAGGGAGTGTCCCGCCGCGCACACCGGCGACGGCAACGCGCCGACACGCTCCCGGAGCGCCGCGAGCACCGCGAGGCTCGTCGTCACGATCGCAGGCTGAGTGTTGGCCGTGAGGGTCAGCGACTCGAGGGGCCCGTCGAAGCAGAGCGTCGACAACCTCGCACCGAGCGCCTCGTCGGCCCGCGCGAACACCTCGCGCGCCGCGGGAGACGCGTCGTGGAGCGCCTTCCCCATCCCCACCGCTTGTGAGCCCTGACCAGGAAAAATCCATGCGATCGTCATGTCGGCGCTCCGGACGCGGGGACCCTACCACGGCGCACCTCGGGCCGCTGCGGGAGACGGAATGTCAGCTGGGCTCGGGAGCCGCGCTGCGATAATCTCGTCGGCTCATGGAGACGAAACTTTCTCGTCGGCGTCGCTGGGCTCGAGGTGCGAGCGCGCTCGTCGTCGCAACCGCGGCCGCGGGCTGCGTTGGGGCCATCGGCGGCGACTCACCGGGCGGCAACGTACTCACCGAGCCACCGAAGCCGAAGGCCGCGTTCGAGCCAGAGCCGGCGACCATTCACCGTCTCACTTCGGTCCAGGTGCAGAACACCTGGCGCGCCCTCTTCGGCGAGAAGCTCACGGTGCCGCAGGCGAGCGAGCTGCCGTCCGACGACCAAGCCTACGGCTTTCGCTCGATCGCTGCGGCGATGAAGACCATCTCGCCGCTCGAGGTTGAAGAGTACGAGCACGCGACGTACGCCGTGCTCGATCAGGTGTGGAAAGAGGACGCGTGGCGGGACTCGATCGTGGGCTGCTCGCCCGAGACTTCGGAGGATCCTTGCGTGCGCGCCTACTTCGAGCGCTTCGGCAGGCTCGCATGGCGCCGGCGGCTCGACACCGAGGAGGTCGACGGCCTCGTCGCGGTGACGAAGGAGGTCGGCGCGTACACGAACACGACGGCGGAGGCGCTCAAGTTCGGCACCGCCGCGCTGCTGCAGTCGCCTCACTTCCTCTTCCGCATCGAGGTTGGTGAGCCGGTGGGGGCCGAGGATCTCGAGCACCAGGGCTTGCTTCGGCTGACCGGGACCGAGCTCGCGTCGCGCGTGAGCTACCTGCTCCTCGACGCGCCGCCCAACACGGATCTACTCGACGCGGCCGAGAGCGGCCTGCTCGACGACCCGTCGCTCGTCGCCGCCGGGGTGGAGTACCTCCTCGCCTCACCCGAGGCGCGTCCACCCCTCGTCCGCTTCTTCCGCGACTTCATGAACATCGCGAGGCTCGACCAGCTCGACAAGAACGCCGAGATGTTTCCGTCGTTCTCGCAGACACTTGGCGTCTCGATGCGCACCGAGATGGAGAAGCTCTTCGAGGCGACGGTCTTCGACGAAGGCGGCGATTTCCGCTCGCTCTTCACGACCCGGAGCACGTACGTCAACGGCGAGCTCGCCGCGATCTACGGCATCGATGGCGTGACCGGGCCCGAGTTCGTCTCCGTCACGCTCCCGGACGACGGGCGGCGGGCGGGACTCCTCACCTCGCCCGGATTCCTCGCCCTGAACGCGCACAAGACGGCGACCTCGCCGACGCACCGTGGCCGCTTCGTGCGCATCAGCCTCTTGTGTCAGGACGTGCCGCCGCCGCCGATGGGCGTCAGCACCGAGCTCCCCCCATCGGATCCGAACCAACCGAAGACGCTGCGCGAGCGGCTCGAGGAGCATCGACTCAACGACGAGTGCAAGTCCTGCCATCAGCTGATGGACCCGATAGGCTTCGGGTTCGAGCACTTCGACGCGATCGGCGCTTGGCGCGAGCTCGACAACGGACTGCCGATCGACGTGACGAGCGAGCTCGATGGAAAGCCCTTCGCGGGCGCGACGGAGCTCGCCGGCCTCATCGCCGAGCTGCCCGAGGTCGGAGCGTGCATCACGCGCCGCTTCTATCAGCACGCCGTCGCGCGCCTCGATCGCAAGGGCGACGGGCGCGCCGTGAACTCCCTGATCGAGAGCTTCGTCAGCACCGACTACGACTTCAAGAAGCTCGTCACGTCGATGGTCCTGAACGAGGGTTTCCGTTACGTCGGCCAGCCGAAGGAGACGCCATGAGCCGTTCTTCCCTGCCCCGCCGCGCGATCGACCGACGCGCCATGTTGAAAGGCCTCCTCGGGGGCACCCTCGTCGGGGTGGGCCTCCCGATGCTCGAAGCCATGCTCGACTCGAACGGAACGGCGTTCGCTGACGGCGACGCGCTCCCGACCCGCTTCGGCCTGTGGTTCTTTGGCAACGGCGTGCGCCTCGACTCGTGGACGCCGACGAGCACCGGCGCGAACTGGCAACCTCCAGCGGACGGTGCGCTCACGGCACTCGTACCGCACAAGGAGTACGTGAGCGTGGTCTCGGGGCTCAGCGTGAAGACCCCGCGACACCCTCACCACTCGGGGATTTCGGCCGTCTGCAGCGGCGGCCCGCACCTCAAGGTCGACAACGTGCGCGACACGATCGTGTCGACGTTCAAGTACAAGTCGGTCGATCAGTTCGCGGCCGATCACTTCCAGGCGACGAACGCTTCGCCCTACCGGTCGCTCGAGGTCGCGGTCACGCGCTTCCGAGGCACCGACGAGGGGACGTCGTTCCAGTACCTCAGCCACAATGGCAGCGTCGGCGGCGAGACGAACGTCAACCCTTCGGAGGAGTCGCCACAGGCGTTCTACAACCGGCTCTTCGGAATGGGCACGGTCGCGCCCCTCGTCTTGAAGGCTCGTGCGAGCGTGCTCGACGCGGTCGCGGGGCAGATCGAGTCGCTCGAGAAGCGCCTCGGAAACCGCGACAAGCAGCGGCTCGACCAGCATTTCACGAGCGTCCGCGAGCTCGAGAAGCGGCTCAGCGCGCCGGTCGCCGAGTGCACGAAGCCGGTAGCGCCCGGCAATTTCCCCGACCTCGGGGGCAACGAGCAAATGGTCGAGAAGAACAAGGTGATGAGTGACCTTATGGCGCTCGCGCTCGCCTGCCGCCTGACGCAGAGCTTCTCGATCATGTTCTCGACGTGCGGCTCCGGCGTCATCATGTGGCCAGCGGGCTCGAAGGACGGCCAGCACTACATGAACCACACCGAGCCTGCGCCGTGGACGAAGCAGCACGAGTCGGTAAAGTTCACGATGAGCCAGCTGGCCTACTTCCTCGAACGACTGAAGAACACCCCGGACGGCGCCGGCAACCTGCTCGATCAGTCGTCGATCCTCGTGGTGACCGAGCATGCCGAGGGCTGGACGCACTCGCAGGACGACATGCCGATGCTCATTTGCGGCAAAGGCGGCGGTCGCCTGAAGGGCAACGTCCATTTTCGAGGGACCGGCGGGAACACCTCGCGGGCGCTGTTGACAGCTCTGCGCGGCGCCGGTCTGCCGATCGCGCAGTACGGCTACGAAGCGGGCCTCGCGACGGCTCCGATCGGTGAGCTCGAGAACGCCTGAAGAGGCGGCGCGGACGCGAGTGACTTGGCGCGACGCGGCGCCGTTACTTATTTGCCCGCTTACGTGGCCCGAGGTGAGCATGCGCAGTCGGAGACATGAGCCCACCTCCCGCCACCCGACGTCCCTCGGCCCCCGCCCGTAGAGCGCCGGGCGAAGCATCAGTCGAGGAGCAAACGAGCGCATCCGTGCGCGTCGACGCCGCACCGCCGAGGCACCTGGAGCCGCGCACGGTGCCGTTCGGGAAGGTGCACACGCGGCCCGAGCTCGCGGGCCATACCGAGGACGGCGAGCCGATGCTGAGGCTCGCGGAGGGAGATCGACGCGCCGCGACGATGCGCGAGGTCGACCGTCGGGCCATCGATGCCGCGCTCGCGCGCGCGCGGAGTCGTCCACCACCGGCCCAGGAGGAGAGCGGCAGCGAGGTACGGCCCAGCGTCGCGGAGATCGCTCCCGTCGCACCGCCCCGTCGGACGCACGCCCTCGTGTGGGTCGCGTGCCTCGCGATCCCAGGGCTCGTCGTCGCCGCCGTGCTCGTCCTCTCGCGAGGAGCGACGGACCGAGCGCGGCAAGCCTCCACGTCGAACGGGTGGCGCTCCTTTCTTGGCTCGCCGGTCGCTCCCTCAACGGCCTCGAGCGCGCTCGATGCACCTACGTCGTCGGACAGCGCATCGAGTCGCCGCGAGGATGAGCCGCCTCCTGCCGAGCCTGCGAACCTCGCGACCGCGAGCCCGACCGAGCCGCGCGCCGCGGCGCCTCAGGCCAGCGGCTCGCCCGCCGCCGAGCCATCCACGTCCCAGCCGCGCATCTTGATTCATGTCAAATCCAAGTAGCCCCTCCGTCCGACTCGCGCGCCGCGGCGCAGCGGTCCTCTGCTCGAGCGTCGCGCTCGCCGTGAGCGCCCCGACCTTCGCAGCGCCACCTCCCGCGCGAACGAAGAGCAGCAACTCGAGCGCGCAGGCTCCGAAGAGCGCCGCAGCGACGAGCGCATCGAAGGGCAGCCCGAAGACCACCGCGGTCGACCCCTCCGCGCAGGCCGACGTGCTCGCGGCCGAGGCGATGCGCGCCGTCGAGCGCGGGGATCTCGACACCGGCCGCAAGCTCTTCCTCGAGTCTCTCGCGCTGAAGTCGAGCTTCGACACGATGGGGAACCTCGGCGCGGTCGAGCTCGCGCAGAAGCGACATCGCGACTGCGCCGAGCACCTCACGCTGAGCCTGCGCAACTACCCGCCGACCGGCAGCGAGGCGTCGAAGAAGCGCACGCAGGAGAAGCTCGCCGAGTGTCGCAAGAAGGTAGGCGCGGTTCGAGTCGCGCTGCTCCCCGATGGGGCCAGCGTGACGCTCGATGGGGCCGCGGCCGGCACCGCACCCCTCGCCGATCTGCTGTTCATCGAGCCGGGCGCGCACACGCTCACCTTCACGAAGGAGGGGCATCGCAGCGAGACGGTGAGCCTCAGCGCGGTCGGCGGTGGGGAGCAGACCTTGACCTTGAGCCTGTCGCCCCTCCCGACCCTGGCGCCGCGGACGGACGCGAGCTCGCACGAGGACCCCACACCCTCGACTGCCCACCTGCCACGCGACCAGGCCGCGCCAGACGAGGCAAGCGCGGCGCCGCTGTGGCCCGTCTTCGTAGGAGCCGGAGCGACCGTCGCCTTGCTCGGAGGAGGAGTCGGACTGTGGCTCGCGTCGAGCTCGAGCGAGAAGGACGGTGACACGCTGAAGGAGCAGCTTGCCGCGGCTGGCAAGGTCTGCCCAGCCGACTGCGGCGACCTCATCGACACCTACGATCGCGCCTCGTCGCAGCGCAACGCCGCGACCGGCCTGCTCGTGAGCTCGGGCGTCGTCGCGGCAGGAACCGCCGCCTATTCCTTCGTCTTCAGGCCCACCATCGCCTCCTCGTACACCGCGTGGCTCCCCATCGTGGGGCCAGACCGCGTGGGCGTCATGATGTCGGGCTCGTTCTGACCCGCGCTGTCGCCCCTTTCGCTTTCGTCCCCTTCCGCCATCGCATCCGGAGACTCGCCGTGACTCGAACTTCCGCTTCGTTCCATCGACTCCTCGCTGCGCTCACGTTGACGAGCAGCGGCGCCGCGCTTGGCATCGGAGGCTGCGCCGATCTCGCGGCCGATTGTCGCGAGGGCAACTGCCTCGGTGCTGGCGGCGGTGGGCTGGCCTCGTCGACGAGCTCGAGCGCGCCCGGACACGGCGGGGCCGGAGGCCACGGCGGGGCCGCGACCTCGGGTGAGGGTGGCGCGGGCGGGAGCGCGCCCACGTCGTGCGATCCCAAGCTGGCGAACGATGCCGTGGCCAACTCGTGCGGCGTGTTCGTGTCGACGACCAAAGGGAGCAACTCGGCCGACGCCGAAGGGACGAAGGAGAAGCCGTTCGCGTCCCTCGACAAGGCGATCGCGCACGCAGCCTCGACCGGCGCCAAGGCGCTCTACGTGTGCGGCGAGAAATTCACGGAGTCGGCGCAGCTGCCCTCCGGCATCGACGTGTACGGCGGGCTCGACTGCGCGAAAAACTGGAGGCCGAAGGCAGGGCTGAAGAGCGCCCTCCACGGCGTGACAGACCAGATCGCGCTACGGGTCGTCGGTGCCGGCCAGAGCCGCCTTCGCGACGTCGCGATCGTCGCGGCCAACGCCACGAACCCGGGCGGCAGCAGCATCGCGCTGCTGGTCAGCGAGGCGACGCTCGACCTAGAAGATGTCGACCTCACGGCGGGCGATGCGGCCGCCGGTGCGACCGGGGCGAGCGAGCCGATGGCAGCGAAATCCGGAACCAAGGGCTCGCAAGGCAAGACCGGCTGCATAAGCAACGCGTCCGTCCAACCCGACGTCGCGCCCAAGACGGCCTGCGACGACCTGAGCCTCTCGATCGCCGGTAATGGCGGAGTCGGTAACGAATTCGATGGTGCCGCCGGCACGTCCGGAAACTCCCAGCCCTTGGTCGCATACTCGAACGGCGGCGCGGGGCAGACCGCTGCCGGTATCGCGTGCAAGGACGGAACGGCAGGACTCCCGGGCGTCCCGGGGATGCCTGGCGACGGAGCCGTGGGCCTCGGGACGCTTGACGTCACGAAGGGCTTCGTCGGCGTCGTCGGTGGAGCCGGCAAGTCGAACGGGACACCGGGCCAAGGCGGCGGCGGGGGCGGCGGCGGGAGCGGCAAGAAGTCCTGCACAGACACGATGTTCGCAGCTCCGAGCGGTGGGAGCGGCGGGAGCGGCGGCTGCGGCGGCAAGTCCGCAAGCGGCGGCGACTCGGGTGGGAGCTCGATCGCGCTCGTGTCGCTCAACGCGAAGATCACGTTCAAGAGCGGCTCGCTCACCGCGAAGAGCGGCGGAGCGGGCGGCCAGGGCGGCGCGGGCCAAGAGGGCGGCGCCGGCTTCGGCGGCGGTGGCGGCGGCATAGGCAACAGCAGCGACGCCTGCAAGGGCGGCCAGGGCGGCGCCGGCGGGCGCGGCGGCGCCGGCGGCGGAGGGCGCGGCGGTCACAGCATCGGGCTCGCCTACCTGGGTACCAAGCCCGACACCGACGAGGCTGCCGTGCCGATCAAGGCGGGTGCAGCAGGCAAAGGCGGACCCGGCGGCAACGGTGGCGAGATGAACATCGGCGGCGCTGGCGCACCTGGGGTGTCTGCGGCGATGCAATCCTTCGACATGCCGTGACGGCGAGCGCTCATGACGGCGTTGCCGTCGCTCGCGAGCGATGGCAACACCCGTGGCGTGGACCGCGAGAAGGAGAGCCCGCGCGGCGAGAGCGTCCGAAGGCCCGGGCGCCCACGGGGCAAGCTCACGCAAGTCCAGA
>VGRJ01000014.1 GCA_016875405.1 Deltaproteobacteria bacterium
TCCCGCTGCTCCGCGCTCCCGAACGAGGTGATCACCTCACCGACCATGTTCGTCACCGCCATCGTGACCGCGGTCGAGGCGCAGCCGCGCGCCACTTCCATCATCGCGAGCGCGTACGCGACGACGCCGGCCTCGGCGCCACCGAGCTCGGCAGGCACATTGACGCCCATCAAGCCGAGCTCCGCGAGGCCTCGCAGCTGCTCGAGCGGGAAGCGCGCCTCGCGGTCGAGCTCGGCCGCCACGGGCTTCACCGCGCGCTCGACGTACTCGCGCGCGCTCTTCACGATCAGGGCCTGCGTCTCGTTCAGCTCGAAGTCCATGGTGGCTCCACGTGCGGCGCGACCACGGCCACGGGCCTTGATCGAGGAGTTACCTTGGACCCGGGCAAAAACTCGCGCAAGGGGGTTCGCTAGGCTACGACTCGCGCGGTGAAGGCCTCCCCTTCGGCTCGTTGGCTCGCCCTCGTGCTCGTGGGCTGCGCCGCCGAGCGCGGCGGGCACGACGAGCCGACCAGCGCGGCAAGCGCGACGGCGACCATGGCTGCGACCGAAGAGCCTGCCCCATCGGCGAGCGCGCCCCTTCACGCGAGCGCGCCCCCCGCCGCGTCCGACGAGACGGCGTCGGTGCCGGCCCTCGAAGCGCCCGACTGGCCGAGCGCCGACCAGCGGGCCGTCGGCCTGCCCGCGCCGGTGACCGGTGACCGGATCTACAGCAAATCGCGGCACCTTTGGATTCGCAGCCAGCCCGGCGGCAAGGGCGAGGACTGGATGGGCTACCTGTCGCTGGGCGACTCGATCCGGGTGAGGGACGGCGACGCAAAGCGCGCGCACGTCGCGCGGGGCGAGGGCTCGTGGTGCCGCGAATGGTACGCCGTCGAGCCGCGCGGCTTCGTCTGCACCGGGATGGAAGGCACCCTCGACGCGAACGACCCCGAGATCGTGGAGCTCGTGCGCACCCGCGCCAACACGCGCTCGCCCTGGCCGTACCGCTACGGCGAGTCGCTCGGGGCAGCGGTCGCCTCGAGGCTCCCCGAGGCCCGAGGCGGCGCGGCGAGCTCGACGAGGCCCGCGCTCTTCCCGATGAATCCAGCCGGGCGCTCGCTGTTCCACGACATCGCGGCCGGCTCGACCGTCGCCTACACCGACGCGTTCGAGCACGACGGCAAGCCGTACCTGCTCACCTGGGATCGCGGCATCGTCGAGCAGAGCCGCGTAAAGCCCTACCCCGAGTCGCCCTTCCACGGCCTGCCGCTCGGGGGCGAGCTCGCCCTGCCGCTCGCGTTCGTGCGCGCCGACGAGGGCGCAGAGGTGCTACGTCGCGAGCCCGACGGCACGCTCGTCGCGACCGGGACGACGCTCCCGCGCCTCGCCTGGGCCACCCTGACCGGCCGCACCGAGGGCGAAGGACGCGCGCGCGCCCACGAGACGCGCGACGGTCGATGGCTGCGCGGCGGCGAGCTCGCGATCGCGCGGCAGGCCCCGGTCGTGCCTCCGATGGTCGCGACCTCGGGCGGGCGCAAGACCTGGGTCGACATCAGCCTCTTCGCCGGAACGCTGGTGGCCTACGAGGACGAGAAGCCGGTTTACGCGACCCTGGTGTCGCCCGGTCGCGGCGGCCCCCCGGTGCCAGGAAAGACCACGCTCAGCACCGCCTCGACGCCGATCGGGACCTACGCGGTGCTCGGGAAGTTCACGACCGCGACCATGATCTCGAGCACGGTGTCCACGCTCGTGCACACCGAGGTCCAGTACACGCAGAATTTCGAGGGCCCCTACTCGCTCCACGGCGCGTACTGGCACGATCGCTGGGGCCTGAAGAAGAGCGCGGGCTGCGTGAACCTCGCGCCGATCGACGCGCATCGCCTGTTCGCGTGGACCGACCCGCCGCTCCCCGAGGGGTGGCACGGCATGAAGTCCACGAGCGATACGCGAGCCCGAACTCTCGTCAACATCCGCAGGTGAGCGCCGCGAGATGAGGCTTGCCTCGAGGGCCGATCCCCGCGACGCTGACGGCTCGAAGGTCGCCTGTGCAGAACCGCAACCCACCGGTCTCGAAGCGCCCTGAGGCGCGCCCGCTGCTCTCGAGCGTGCCGCGCGGTGGCGCCCTCGGCGGGCTGCGCACGCGCGCTCCACGAGCCGCGGCGACCGCCGGTACGACGACCGAACCTGCGAGCTCTCAGGTCGAGGCGCGCCGCCGCCTGCTCGCGAAGCTCAGCAAAGTGCGCCCCATGAGCGCGACGGCGCAGCGGGTGCTCGCCCTTACCGGCGGAGAAGACGCGCAAGTCCCCGCGATCGCCGACGCCATCGCGGGCGATCCGGCGCTCGCGACCGAGACGCTGCGACTCGCCAACAGCGCCGTGTACCGACGCGCGTACCCGATCGAGGACATCAAGCGCGCCGTGATGACCCTCGGACTCGACCAGCTCCACTCGATGGCGACCGCGATGGCGCTCCTCGGGACGGTGTCGTCCGAGCACCCGCTGTTCGATGATCTGCACGCCTCGTCGGTGCTCGGCGCGACCCTCGCAGGCTTGCTCACGACCGAGCTCTACGAGGTCGAGAAGAGCACCGCCTTCGTCGCCGGACTGCTCGCCGAGATGGGCGCGATGGCGTGCCTCATGCTCGACGACGACTACGCCGCGATCCTCCGCGCGCATGCGCTCGCGCCCCTCGAGCGAGAGCGCGTCGAGCTCGACACCTACGGCATGACCTCATGGGAAGTCGGCGGCCAGCTGCTCGCGAAGAACCGCGTGCCCGACTCGATCGTCGAGGCCGTGAAGCAGCCGAGCGACCTCCAGGGCCGCGAGGTGCCGCTCTTGTCGCGCATCGTCGTCTTCACCCGCGCGGCGGCGCCGCTGATCCTCGCCACCGAGAAGGAGGGCGGGTTGTCCGACGCGCGCGAGCGCCTCGACGCCATCGCGCGCCTCGCCGGCCTCGAGATCGGCTCGGAGACGCTCCTCGCGCTCTGCGACTGGGCCACCTCGAGCGCGTCCTTCATGACCCGACCGACCCGCGGCTGACCCGCCGTACCGTCGCTCGCCTCGTCACCCGCGCGCCCAGAGCGGCACCGCGCGCGCGAGCCCCTCGGCGAAGCTCGCCTCGTCGGTGAGCAAGCTCATCACGACCACCCCCGGGCCCGGCATGTCGTAGGCGTAGCCGGGATGCACGAGCACCCCCGCCTCGAGCGTGCGCTCGAGCCACTCGTCGTCGCTGCGCGTGCGCGGCACCTCCACGAGCGCGTAGAAGCCGCCGTCGAACGGCACCCGCCGGAGCGGGCTCTCGGGCCCTGCCGCGAAGAGGGCGGCGTCGAGCGCCTCGAGGTTCTGCGCGAGCCTGCGTCGTGCGCGGGCCTGCATCCGGGGCACCGCCGCGAGGAGGTCGGGCAGCGCGAGCTGCACCGGCGTACCGACCGACAGGTAGCTGTCCGCCACGATCTCGAGCCGCGCGAGCGCCTCCGCCACGAGCGCCTCGTCCTCGCCTCCGACCACGATCCAGCCGAGCTTGAGCTGCGGCAGGAGCGCGACCTTCGAGAGGCCGCTCATGATAAACGTCAAGCCTCCGGTCGTCCCCGCGAACGTCGGCAGGCGATCGGCCGGGAGCGTCGGGCCGGCGGGATAGTCCGCGAACACCTCGTCGACGACCAGCGCCGCGTCGTGACGACGCGCGAGGGCGGCGAGGGCCTCAGCCTCATCGCGACGAGTGAAGGCGCCGGTCGGGTTCCCCGGGTGCACGACCGTCACCGCGCGGGCCCGCGTCGCGACGAGCGCGCGCTCGACGGCGGCGAGGTCGATGCGCCAGCGCTCCTCACGGAGCAACGGGTAACGCTCGAGCCGCACCGACTCGAGGTCGGCGAGGTAAGGGAGCAGCGGGTACGAGGGCGACGGGACGAGCACCGTGTCGCCCGGGTCGGCGAGCAGCTTGAAGAGCCACGCGTACGCCTCGCTCGTGCTCGCGGTGATCACGACGCGCGAAGGATCGATCGTGACCCCGCGCGCCGCGTAGTAACCTGCGACGGCCTCGCGGGCCATGGGGTGACCGAGCGGCTCGGGCGCGTAGCGCGCCCCGCGTCCGTCTCCGAGGAGCGCCACGAGGTCGGGAGCCTCGAGCCCCGCCCGGGTCGGATTGCTCTCCGTCAAGTCGAGACAGGAGGCTCCGACGCGCGCGGTGAGCTCGGCCAGGCGACTCGGCGCCCGCGACCAACCGGTGCGTCGCGACGGCATGTCACGGGCACCCGACGCGATTGACCGGCGCCGACGCGCCCTCGCTGATGGTCACATAGCCGTCGCCCGAGGCCGTCCATTCGACCGCCTCGCCTTGCTTCTCGACCGCGACGGGCGCGCTGCACGGCTCGGCGGCAAGCGCCTCCGCGACGCTCCCTTCGAGCGGGTAGTGGTAGAGCATCGTGTAGGCGCGGAGCAGGATCCCCTTGCCCTGCGGGTGAATCGAGCCCGACGTGAAGCGGGTGAGGCCGCTCGGCGAAGGCACCTCGCCGAGCTTCTCGAGGACCACCGTCGCGCCCGGCGTGAGCGGCATCGGGAAACGGTAGAGCGTCGACGCGCCGACGACGACCTTCGAGACGATGAAGAGCTCGCCCGTCGTCGGGTGCACGAGCAGCGTCTCGGCGTCGCGGCTCCCGTCGGGGTACGTGAAGTGCAGCGGCTCGGCCTTGACACTCTGCGTCCCAACGAGCGTCTTCGGCTCCGGAACGCGGTACACGGTGCACGAGCTGCGCTTCGCGAGGTTGTCACCGATGTCGGCGAGATAGACGCAGCGCCCCTCGGGGCACGGCCCGGCCGCCGCGTCCTCCCAGTCGACGGCGAAGGCACCGTCGACGTCGAAGCGCCCGCGCTCCTTGCCGCTCGCGTCGATCGCGAAGAGGCGCGCGCCGTCCCCGGAGTCGTTGTGGACGTAGTACACGTCGGGGTGGAGCGCGCTTGCGGCAATGCCCGACACCTCGACGAGGTCCGGACTCGCGAGCGTCCCCACCGCCGCCGGCGCCCCGCAGCGCTTGCACGGGTCGAAGATCCCCGCGCCTCCACCACCGCTCGACGATGCGGTCACCGCGACGCTCGTCGACGCGCTCGCGGTCGAGCCGTCAGGCGACTCGGCGGGCGGAGGCTCGCAGCCGAGGACCGCGAGCGAGAGGACGAGGCCCGTCGGCCGCGCGTGCGTCATGTCGTCGCCGTACCACGCGAGGCCGGCGGGTCGAAGCGCCATGTACCGACGCGCGTCGGCCGCTCGAGCAGCCGGTCGAGCTCCGCGAGGTAGCGCGCCCGAGGCCACGGCCGCGCCCCGAAGCGCTCGAGGTGGGCCGTGTGCACCTGCGCGTCCACGAGCTCGATCCCCCACGCAGCGAGCTGCCGCACCAGCGTGACGAAGCCGACCTTCGAGGCGTCGGGCGCGTCCGCGAACATCGACTCGCCGAAGAACGCGCCGCCGAGCGACACGCCGTAGAGCCCACCAACGAGCCCACCGTCGCTCGCGAGTCGCACCTCGACCGAGTGCGCGTAACCGAGGTGGTGCAGCTCGACGTAGGCCTCGAGCATCGCGGGCGTGATCCAGGTCCCACGCTGCCCGGGCCTCGAGACGCACGCGCAGCGCTCGATCACCTCGGCGAAGGCCTCGTCGAGGCTGACGCGGAGCCCACCGCGGTTCATCACCCGGCGGAGGCTCGACGGGACGTGGAGCTCGGCGCTCGGCAACACGTAGCGCGGATCGGGGCTGTGCCAGAGGAGCGGGTAGCCGCGCTCCGGCCACGGGAAGATGCCGCTCGCGTAACCGAGGAGGACGCGCTCCGAGCGCAGATCGCCGCCGACCGCCAAGAGACCATCGGGATCGGCGTGCGAGGGCGGCGGGAACGCGAGGCGTTCGTCGAGGCGGTAGATGGGCATTCGGCAGCGTGGCCCGCGAGGCCGGGGCATTTTACACGACAACGGTGTGCGATCCGCTATGCTCCGCCGCAAGGAGAACCTCCCATGCGCGCAGCGTTCGCAATGAATCAGGGCCTTTCGACGGTGGTGTGGGCAGCGGCGCTGGTGGCGCTCGGAGCAGCTTGCGAAGAGTCGGGCTCGTCGTCTTCGGCGGCGCCCAGCGTCGCGGCGGCGGGCTCGGGCGGTGCGGCCGGCACCACGACCTCGGCCTCGGCCTCGACCGCCGTGGCCTCCTCGAGCACCGCGGTGCAGTCCTCCTCCGCGGCGACGAGCGGCGCGGGCGGCGGCAACGTCGTGTGCGATCCGCCCGCGGCGGCCGACAGCGTGTTCGCGACGAGCGAAACCAAGGTCGGTGACGTAAAGCCGACGAGCATGTGCGAGTACCGCGGCAAGGTGCTCCTAATCTTCAATGCGGCCGAGCTCTGCGGGTACACCGGGCAGTCGACCGCGCTCCAGAAGCTCGAGGCGAGCTACGAGGGGAAGGGCCTCGAGGTGCTCGGCTTCTACAGCAACGACTTCGGCAACCAGGGTGGCGATCCCGCAGCCTGCAACGCGAACTACAAGATCTCCTTCGACACCTTCGACATCGCACCCGTCAAGGGTGCCAACGCGCGGCCGGTCTTCGCATGGCTCGCCAAGCAGTCAAACCCCGGCCCCGAGGCGACTCTCGAGCCGCAGTGGAACTTCTCGAAGTACCTCATCGGTCGCGACGGCAAGCTCGTGAAGCACTGGAGCCACGCGGTCGTGCCGGATGACAAGCAGATCACCGCCGCGATCGAGGCCGAGCTCGCGAAGAAGTGACCGTACGGCGTCGCGCGGCGAGCCAGCCGAGCGCGACGCACCCCCACGAGCCGAACGAGAGCCGCGTCGTCTCCGCGTAAGGTGATGCGGCGCAGCCGCCCGCCGCGACGAGGCGGCCGTCTGCGAGCCACGGATCCGCCGCGACGGGCAGCGTCCTCTTCCCCAGCGAGACGCCGCGATGCCGCACCTCGACGGTCGCGAGGGTTCCCGCAGGGACGGCCTCGCCGGCCACCGAGAAGCGCCACAGCCCCGGGGCGACGCGCGTGATGGGCTTTACCACACGGGCGTTGACGGCGCGCACCTCGAGCTCGCCTGGCGGCACGCTGCCGACGACGCGCCCCTCCTCGTCGCGGAGCTCGACCACGCCGTCGAGCGTGCGATCGAGGCGCGGGCGCAAGTAATCGCCGCCGAGGTTCCAGAAGCTGCGGGCAGCGCTCGCCTCGACCCCGAGCGTCCCCCCTTCGAGGAGGTCGAGCGTGCGAGCGAGGTCGAGCCGCCCCGGGCCCGCAGCGACCTGGAAGGGCAGCGCCCCGGTCGGTTGCGCGACGCTCGCCTGGAGGAGCTGCAAGAGCTTCCGCTGCGTGAGCGAAGGATCGCGCTGGAGGAGCAGCGCCATCGCGCCGGCTACCTGCGGCGCCGACATCGACGTTCCGCTCGAGACCGCGTGCGTCTCGTCGACCACGTAACAGTACTGGGTCTCGGCCGGGCACACCGACGAGGCGAAGATCGGCGCGTCGCTCGTGCGCGGGTCGACGCTCCGCGACATCGCGGACACCAGGTTCATGCCCGGCGCGACGAGATCGGGCTTCATCACGCCGAGCGCGTTGGGGCCGGCCGCGCTGAACGAGCACACGTCGTCGGGCTCGAGCTCCGCGAGCACCAGCACCGCGCCCTCGAGCATCGGCCACGAGCGGCGGTTCACGGTGCACCCGACCGCGATGAGCTCGGGGTGGCTCGCGGGCACCGCGATCGTTCCGCTCCGCCGCGCACGCGGGAACATGAGGCCGAGCCCGTTGCCGTAGCCCGCGCCCCCGGTTGCGGTGAGCCACAGCTTCGCGTGCCCGTCGCCGCGGAGGACCACCGCGATCTCTTCCGACGCGGGCCACGTGCCGCTCCACGAGACGATGGCGCCGTTCGTCCCCTCCGGCAGGTAACCGTCCCCGATCTGACCGTTGATCACACCCGCGACCACCTCGTCGCCGCGATGCCCGCGATCGTCACCGGGACCGACAAAGCCAATCGACGCGCCAAGAGGACCCTCGAGCGCCACGTCGACCTCGTCCTCCGGATCGAAGGTGAGCCACACGAAGCCCGCCCCGACAATGGTGCCCGACGCACCAGGGGAGACGATGGGTACCCGGGTCACTCCGTGCCGGGAGACGCGCACCTCGGTGTGGATGCCGTAGGGTCCGTCGCCGCGCGCGCTCTCGTAAAGCTGCCCGTCGTTGCCTGCCGCGACCACGACCGCGCGCCCAGGCGCGTCCTCGCCGATCATCGCGGCGAGCCCACGCTCGAGCTCGCTCGTCCCGTCATGAGGCCCGAACTCGGAGCCGAGGCTCGCGTTGATGACCGCCGGCAGCCCGAGCGCGTCGGCTCGGTCGAAGATGAAGCGCGCCGCGTTCAAGATGTCCGGGTCGCTGAAGCCCTCGCTCGACGGCGCCGCGACGACCAAAGTCGCTCCAGGCGCGACGCCGACGTAGCGAGGCTTCTTCGTGACCGAGAGCCCGCCGTTTCCTGCGGCGATCGCCGCGACATGGGTGCCGTGGCCGCTCGTGTCGCCTGGCGGCGAGCCCGCCGCGATAAGCTCGTCGAGCTCGACCGAGGAGTAGATCGCGCACGGCGACTGCGCTGGGTCGGTGCACCCGAAGCGGGCCTCGAGCTCGGGATGTCGGCCGAGCGGAGGCTCGCGACGAAGCAGCCATGCGATTCGCGACTTACCATTCGCGTCTCGAAAGTCGGCATGCGAGACGTCGACGCCGGTGTCGAGGATGCCGACGACGACCCCCGTCCCGTCGACGCCCGCCGCCTTGCGGAACGAGCTCGCGTTCGTCCAGTTGTTCCCAGAGTAATCGAGCTGCGTACGGCGCGGCGGCGCCGTGGTGAGCGTGAGCGCCGGGTGCGCGGCGGCGAAGGCCTCGACGTCTCCCGGCGCGAGGTGGATCGCGCCGAGCCCCGGAGCGACCGGCAGGAGGCCGTGAGCTCGCGGGTCGTCGGCCGCAGGGACGCGCACGAGCATGGGGACGCGCCCCTCCGGATCGACGAGCGCGCTCGACCGTGCGCGTGAGGGCGAGACGAGGTGCCGCACGAGCGGTCTCGCCGGCGCATCCGCGCGCGCGTCTCGACCGACGGCCGCGAGGGCCGCGAGGGCCGCGAGCGTGACGATCGCGGAGACGCGCCGCATCAGACCGGCGGCACGAGGTGCTTCTTCTCGGGGCGAAGGCCTCGCCGCTCTGCGATGTTCGCGTAGCGCCGGACGAGCTCTCCGCGGAGCTCGTCGGCGGGGACGATGTCGTCGATCACGAGCTCGCTCGCGAGCTTCTCGAGGTCGACGTCGGCGCGGTACTCGTCGCGCAGCGACTCGACCATCCGATCGCGCTCCGGCCCCTCGGGGACCTCCTGGATCTTGTTGTAGTACACGGCGTTGACCGCTGCGCTCGGACCCATCACCGCGATCGACGCGGTCGGCAGCGCGAGGCATGCGTCTGGCTCGAAGGCGGGGCCGCACATCGCGTAAAGGCCCGCGCCGTAGGCCTTGCGCACGACGACGCTGATCTTCGGCACCGTCGCCTCGCTCACGGCCGCGATCATCTTGGCGCCCGCGCGAATGATGCCCTGGCGCTCGACGATCGTCCCGATCATGAAGCCCGGGACGTCGGCGAGGTAGAGGAGCGGGATGTTGTAGGCGTCGCAGAGCCAGATGAAGCGCGCGGCCTTGTCCGCCGAGTCGACGAAGAGCACGCCACCCTTGTGCTTAGGCTGGTTCGCGACGACGCCGACGACGCGCCCGTCGATCCGCGCGAGCCCGGTGATCATCTCCTTGGCGAAGCGCTCCTTCACCTCGACGAAGCTGTCCTCGTCGATCAGCGTGTCGATCACCTCGAACATGTCGAACGGCTTGTTCTCGTCGACCGGGACGATGTCGGCGATCGCTCGGCCGGCCTTGGGTGCGCGCGGCGGCGCGGCCGGAGCCTTCTCGCGGAAGCTCTGCGGCATCATCGCAAGCCAGCGCTGGCAGTAGGCGATCGCGTCGGGTTCGGTCTTCGCGAGCACGTCGCCGCAGCCAGACACCGAGCAGTGCATGCGCGCGCCGCCGAGCTCCTCGAGGCTCACCTTCTCGCCGATGACCATCTCGGCCATGCGCGGCGAGCCGAGGTACATGCTCGCGTTCTTGTCGACCATCACGACGATGTCGCAGAACGCCGGGATGTACGCGCCCCCCGCCGCCGAGGGCCCGAAGAGCAGGCAGATCTGCGGCACCTGACCGGACATCGCGACCTGGTGGTAAAAGATTCGTCCCGCGTGGCGTCGGCCTGGGAACATGTCGATCTGGTCGGTGATGCGCGCGCCCGCCGAGTCGACGAGGTAGACCATCGGGCACTGCAAGCGCATCGCGGTCTCTTGGATGCGCAGGATTTTCTCGACCGTGCGCGCGCCCCATGAGCCCGCCTTGATGGTCGAGTCGTTCGCCATCGCGCACACCCGACGCCCGCCGATGGTCCCGGTGCCGGTGATCACGCCGTCGGCCGGCAGGCCCTCGGCTCGGCAGTTCGCGAAGGCGCCGTCCTCGACGAAGCTCCCCTCGTCGAAGAGCCGCGCGATGCGCTCGCGGGCAAAGAGCTTGCCCTGCTTCGTGTTCGACTCGTGGTACTTGGGCGCGCCGCCTCGGCGGATCTCGGCACGCTTCTCGCGAACGCTCGCGTCGTTGGCCATGACCGCCCCTTTACACCGAACGGCCTCGGCTGTCGCTCGTGACCGGGGTGCTCGGGCTCGGGGGCGCGAGGCGCGACGTCAGCGCAGCCGGAGGTAGAAGAAGTCACGCTCCGCGGGCTTTTCGACGTAGCGGCGAGGGTCGGCGTCGAGCTTCGGGACGAGCGCCTCGCGAACCTTCGGCGTCGCCCCTGCCCCGGGCTCGAACCAGTAAAAGCGCGTGTACGACCAGTTGACGTCGAGCTCGGCCGCGACGTCGACCCCGAGCGCGACCAGCGCCTGCGCAAGCTCGCTCGCGTTGTTCCACTCGCTGAACACGTAGTAGAGGACTCGGCCGCTGCGATCGAGCGCGAGGGCCGAGCGCCGGATGTCGACCTTGCCGTCGATCGCCTTGCCCCAGAGCGCGTTGCCGGGCTCGCGCGTGAGCCGCTCGTGCGCCTTGCCGCCCTCGACGAGGCACGGCGGCGTCTGGCGGTACCAGTCGACGTCTCCCCCGAGCGCGAGCGTCGCGTGGCTGCCGATTCGGACGGTTCCGTCGCGGCGGCGCGCGATCGTGCAGCCGTCCTCGCGCGGCGGCGTGAACTCGTCCTCGCCGACGCGCATGCCCCACTTGCCATGGCGCTGCATGAACCCGCCGTTGAGCACGGCCAGCAAGCGCGGGTGGTCTTCGACCGGAACGAGCCCCGGGCGCCGCTCGGCCGGGACGGCGGGGGCCTCGGGCTCGATCGACCCGACGACGAGCACCGGCTCGACGTACGCGCGATCGACGGCGACCACGTCGATGAACTTGTCGCGGCGGATCGGGTGACCGTGGAGCCGCGTCCGCGCCATCAACGGTTGGCCCTCACGCAGCGGCCCCACGACCGGCTGCCAGACGCCGTCGCCCGGCGCGGCGGTGCGGACGTGCGGGGGCGCGACATCGGCCGGCGGAAAGCGCGTCGCCGCGAGCTCACCGGCGGGCAGCACGCGATTGACAGAAGTCAACGGAGGCGAGAGAGAGGGCGGCGGCTCCTGGGTCGGGATGGGAGCGGCCGTGACCATGCGCGCGAGCGGCGGGCTCGCCAACGTCGACGAACCGCTCACCGCCGGGGCCGCGGCGGGCCGCGAATCGTCCGCCGGTGAGCGCGCCGGGCCGCAACCGAGGCCGACCGAGAGCGCGGCGCTGAGGAGCGTCGCGGCGACGAGCGGCGACGAGGCGATCGACGAGCGGAAGAGCGCGTGCGCCACGGCGTAGTACGCTAGCATCCTCGAGTCGATGAGGCGGAGTTCGAGACCGACCACCCACGGCGCGCTGCCCGTGACCTGCGGCCTCCTCCTCGCGTGGGGGTGCGGCGCCGCGCCCGCTCCGCTCGATCCCGACCTCGACTGGGACCTGAGCTCGCGCCCCCCCGGGAAGACGGCCGAGCTCCTCGCCCCCCCGCGCCCCCGGGTGGTGCCGCTCGCCGCGCGCCGCCCGTGGGTCCACGCGGCCGCGGCGTTCCTCGCCGTCGCAGGTCGCGAGCGCTCGGAGCACGGCGTCGGGGGTCACGAGCGAACGGTCCTCGTCGACGAGGGCGCCCGTGCCTACGCCGAGGGGCACCCGCGCGCTCCCTGGCCAACGGGGGCCCGCCTGGTCGAGCGGCTTCACCCCGCAGGCAGCGACGGCCTGACGCTGCTGTTCACCATGACGAAGCTCGCGCCCGGGACCTCTCCTGGAACGCTCGACTGGGCGTTCGAGGTGCTCGACCCGTCGTGGCGCGTCGCCGTCGAGGGCGACTTGTCGGCCTGCGCGCGCTGCCACGCCGAAGCTCCGCACGCGGGCGTGTTCGGGCCGCCGCAGCACGCCACCGTACCGTCGCTATGAAAAAAAGTTCGAGCGACCTCGTGACCACGACTGACGCGTCAGGGGTCGCGCGCGCCGCGGCGCCTCACGGGCTGGGCGTGTGTTCCGTTGATTGAAGGTTTCCAAGCGATTTTCCGATGAATTCCAACTGGCACGGACGATGCTTAACGAAGCGGTCACGCGCGTCGCGGTGGGCTGCGACGCGACGGTAGCCTCCTTTGCTTCGTTCCTTCGCATCTTCTCTTCTCTTCCTTCGTCCTGTCTTTCTTCGTTCGCGCTGACTTCCTTCGGTCTGGCTTCCCTGCGACCTCGTGCTCGTGCCTCCCAACCCGCACGAGCCGCTGAAGCGCCTCTGCTGACCTCGTGGCTCGAGGCGTCGCCTGAGTCGACCTCGGTGGTTTGTCTCGAAACCGTCGGCGTCGGCGAATCGTTCCTCGTGGTCGTCGATTCGTTCTTCGTTGTCGCTCGTCGCTCGTTTCGGTCCGTCTCTCTCCCGGTCGTTGACGAATGGTGGGGCACCGCGCTTCTTCCGGAGCGCGATTGAGATCGGCGTGTCTCCTCGCGTCGGTCGAACACGCGGCACCTATGGGCGGTGGCCGCGTGTTTTTCATTTGGGGCTCGTCGCCGTGCGCTTGACACGCCGTGGCAAGGGGTCGTAGAAGAGGGCCCTCGATTGCGCCCATAGCTCAGCTGGATAGAGCACAAGCCTACGAAGCTTGGGGTCGTACGTTCGAATCGTACTGGGCGCGCCAGCTTACCCCTCTTCGTTCCCGCGCTCGCGCCATCGCCGGGCCCGCGCGATCCGAGTGGGGCCTCGACGATGCCGCGGTGAGCGCTCGCGGACCGTCCACGTCAAGCGCGAGTCCCTCGGTGTAGACTCGACACCATGTCCAGCCCGCTCCGAGCTTCGACGCTCGCCCTTGGCCTCCTCGGAACCTTCGCCTGCGGCAGCGAGGGGGCGAGCTTGCCGGTCGACACCGTGTCCTCGACGACGGCCAACGGCGGCGCAGGCGGTGTCTCGGTCGCGAGCGCGGGCGGCGCGGCGAACGCCGGTGGCTTCGGCGGGATGCCCGCGACGGGCAGCGGCGGGGCCGGAGGCGTCGGGGGTGGCAGCGGGGGCTCCATGCCCGACGTGCTGTCGCATCTCTCGCTCGCCATGCGCACAGGCAGCGGCCCGAACGACGGCACCGACAAGAACGAGCTCGCTCTCTGCCTGACGTCCACCGATTGCTTTCCGCTGAACGTCGCGGACGTGAACGACTTTCGAGTCGGCGAGCTCGATGTCTACCACTTCGACGACGTAGACCTCCCGCTCGCCGCGATCGACCGCGTCGAGCTGCGCAGCCAAAACGGCACCGACCGCTATCGCCCGGCCTGCCTCGAGATCCAGTTCGACGGCAAGCCCGTGTACTGCGAGGACGGGCTCGACGTCGCGCTCGGCAGCGAGGGCGGGATCGAGGTCGAGAGCTACCTCGACCCGCTCGGCCTGCACCTCGCGTGCGTCACCTGTTACCCCGAGCCGGTGACGCACGGGCCGCTGGTCGGCGCCGTCACCCCCACAAGCGCGCGCGTGATGGTGCGCGCCGACGCGACTCGGAAGCTGAACCTTCGCTTGAAGAAAAAGGGCGCCGCAGGTCAGGCCGCGATCGTGGCGACGGAGCTGCCGTCGCCGCACACCGACTTCACCGCCCATTTCGACCTCGCCGGGCTCGAGGCCGGCACGGCGTACGAGCTGTCGCTCGACGTCGACGGCGTGCCCTCGACGAAGGGGACGGGCTCGTTCGTGACCCCCTCCCCCGCGGCGACGCACCCGCCGCTGCGCCTCGCCTTCGGATCATGCGCGCGCCTCTGGGACCAGCCGATCTTCGACTCGATCGCCGCCGTCACGCCCGACCTCTTCCTGTTCGTCGGTGACAACCACTACGGCAACACCCCCGACGTCGGCGGCCTGCGCTGGAACTATCGCCGCGCCCTCGAGGTGCCCGAGCGCGCCGCCCTGCTCGCGACGACGCCGACGCTCGCGGTGTGGGATGACCACGACTACGTCGGCAACAACACCCTCGGCTCGAGCCCCGGCAAGGAGAACGCGCTGCGGGTCTTCAAGGAGTACTGGGCCAACGCGACGTACGGCGTCGCCGGAACGCCGGGCGTGTTCTCGACCTACCGCTGGGGCGACGTCGAGCTCTTCCTGCTCGACGATCGCTACTACCGAAGCCCCGAGAGCGATCCGAAGGGCACGATGCTGGGAAGCGGCCAAACGAAGTGGCTCGAGGATGCACTCCTCGCCTCGACGGCGACCTTCAAGCTGCTCGTCACGGGCTCGATGTGGAGCGCGCATGGCGGCGAGACGTGGGCCGACTTCCCGGGTGCACGGACCGCGCTCCTCGACCTCATCCGCGACAAGGCGATCGGGGGGGTGGTGCTGCTCGCCGGCGACGTGCACCGCTCGGAGCTGCGCAAGCTGCGACGCAAGGCAGCGGGCGCCTACGACCTGCCGGAGATCGTCTCGTCGGCGCTCGCGAATCCTGGCGGCACCTGCCCCGCCTCGAGCGAGCCCGACGCGCAGACGGTGGCCTGCTTCGATGCGGGCGATCACTTTGCCACGCTCGACTTCGACACGAAGGCGGCCGACCCGAAGCTGACCGCGCGCCTCCGCGACGTGAAGGGCGCGACGCTCGCGACCATGGTGGTGCTCCGGTCGTCGCTGAAGTGAGCGCCGCGCGGGCGGGCTGACACGTCGGCCAAGGAGACGGAACGGTTCTTGACGAATCCAATCCGTACAGGATAATCCTGGCCGCAAGCATCGGCCGGTTGGCCGGTTTGCAGTTTGACGGCGGAGGCATTTGATGAGGAGCGACCGTTTCATCGCCGGGTTCGCGGTTGGGCTTGCGGGCCTCGTCGCCGTCGCCTGCAACGACATCACGGGCGCCTCGAGCATCGAGCTCGACTCCGAGTTCAGCGGATCCAGCGGCAACGGCTGGGGCGGCGCAAGCGGCGTGACGAGCGGCGGCCCCGCGACCACCGGCGGCACAGACGAGGGCGCGGGCACCAGCGTCACGGCCACCGTGACCACCGGCGTCGCGAGCGGCGCTGGCCCGACCTCGGTGTCGTCGTCTTCGGCAAGCAGCGTGTCATCGAGCGTGGCATCGAGCGTGGCGTCGAGCGTGGCGTCGAGCGTGGCGTCGAGCGTGGCGTCGAGCGTGGCGTCGACGGCGGCGAGCACGGGCAGCGGCGGACCGGTCTCGTGGCCGCAAGGCCCCTACGGGGTGAAGGTCGGCAAGGTGGTGCCCGAGAACCTGACCTGGGAGGGCTACCCCGACGGCAACGGCCCCGCGCAGACCCTCGCGATCAAGGACTGGTTCGACCCCGACGGCTCGAAGGGGATCCACGCGATCCTGGTCATCACCTCGCAGTTCGGCTGCGGCCCGTGCAGCCAGGAGGCGAAGTACCTCCAATCCCACATCGACGAGTGGCAGGCTCAGGGCCTCAACGTGAAGGTGCTCACGCTGATCATCGACGATCCTTACGGTGGTTACCCGAACCTGGCCGCAGCCGGGAAGTGGAAGACGCAGTACGGCCTCACCGAGATCGCGGTCGGCGCCGATCCGGACTACGCGTTCGCCGCGAGCTCGTCGTTCGCGACGCCGCAACAGACCGTGGTCAACCCGCGCACCATGAAGGTCCTCTCGGTTCACGAGGGCTACGACGGCGACTACACGAAGGTCGAGAACCTCGCCATCTCGAACAAGTGACGGCGCGCGCGACGCGCCGAGTCACGCCCCCTTCACCTCGCGCGCACGAGCCCCTACGCTGACGAGCGTGAACGATGAAGCGGCGATGCGGCTCGCGCTCGAGGAAGCCGCGCGCGCAGCGGCCGCGGGCGATGTCCCGATCGGCGCGGTGATCCTTGGGCCCGACGGCGAGGTCGTGGCGCGCGGTCACAACCGCCGCGAAGCGCGGGGCGACGCGACGGCGCACGCCGAGATCGAGGCGCTCCGGGAGGCCTCCGAGCGAACGCAGCGCTGGCGGCTCGAGCGACACACCTTGGTCGTGACCCTCGAGCCGTGCGTGATGTGCGCGGGGGCCCTGGTCAACGCGCGCATCGGGAGGCTCGTGTACGGCTGCCACGACGAGAAGGCGGGTGCGGTGTCGTCGCTCTTCGTCCTCGGCCACGACCCGCGGCTGAACCACCGCTTCCCCGTGACGACGGGCGTGCTCGCCAGCGAGTGCAGCGACGTGCTGCGGGCGTTCTTCGCCGAGCGTCGAGCGCGCCGCTGAGCCCCGGCCGTCAGTGCGTGCGACCTGGGCGTGGCCGCGCCCGCAAGAGCGCCACGATCACGAGCGCGCCTGCGACGAGACCTACGGCGACCGCGCCGCGCGGTGAGTCGGCGGCAGCGAGCGCGAGCCTCAAGAGCGGACCAGGCGAAGGCGCGCCGACGAACGCGGCCTCGACCGTGGAGGCCGCCGCCGCCCCGTCACACCCCGAGCGAGCCGAGCCGTCGCCCTCGGGCTCGACGCACACCGCGCTGCAGACGAGCAGGTCCGCCTCATCTCCGACGAAGCCGAGGACGTGCCGACCGCTCGCGCGGAGCCCCGGCCCGGCCCCTGTGAACCCTTGCTCCATCGGTCGACCGTCACGCACTTGCCCTGGGGTGAGCGTCGCGAGGCTCGCCCCCGCGCGGACCTTCGCCGACGCCGCATCGAGGACCGTCGCCTCGAGGCCGGGCACCCAAAAGGTCGTCGGCGCGACCACGCAGGCAACCGTGGTGTGGACCTCGCGCAGCGCGAACGCGCGGTGCAGCACGACGCGGGCCCCGGCCATCCCGCCGAGGTCGAGCGCGCGCGGCAACGCCTCCTCCGCCCCGTCGAGCGTCACCTGGACGCGGACCTCCGGGGCGTCGAACCTCACGTCGCGCCGGGAGACTCGAACGACGCGAGGGCGCTCGCGAGATCGTCGCGCAGCGCGAGCAGCCCCGCGCGCAAGCTGCGGATCTCTCGGTAGGTCGGATCGGCCTCGTCGAGCGGCTCGACGCCCTCGCCCCTCAGCTTTCGCTTCGCGCCCGCGATGGTGTAGCGGTGGCCGTAGAGCAGCTCCTTCACCTTGAGGAGCGTCTCGACGTCGCGTCGCGAGTAGACCCGCTGCCCCTTGCGCGATTTCTCGGGCCTAATCGAGCGAAACTCCGTCTCCCAGTAGCGCAGGACATGCGGCTCGACGCCGACGATCTCCGAGACCTCTCCGATCCGGAAGTAGAGTTTGTCGGGCAGCTGAGGGCGGCTCACGCGGCTACGATGTCCGTCGGTCAGGCCCGCTTGGTCGGGGCCTCGGCCTCGGCGCTCTCCGGGTTTAGGTCTTCCTTGAGGAGCTGGCTCGGCTTGAACGTGAGCACGCGCCGCGAGGTGATGACGATCGGATCGCCGGTCTGCGGGTTGCGGCCCTGGCGCTCGCGCTTGTCACGAAGGACGAAGTTCCCGAAGCCGGATATCTTGATCGTCTCGCCACGACCGAGCGTCTCCTTCATCAGCTCGAAGACCTGGTCCACGAGATCCGCGGCCTCTTTCTTCGAGAAGCCGCCGAGCTGGCCGTAGACCGCCTGAACGAGCTCGAACTTCGTGGTCCGCTTGTCCTTGGTAGACTCCGTCATGGTGCCCTCCCGCCGACGGCGAAGAATGCCAGCAAGCCCGTCCGAGGTCCAGACGCAACGAACCGCGGCTCACCGGGAGGCCGGGAGCCGCGTCGCGGTGAGCGGCCGTCAGGCGGCGAGCTCTTCGTCGGTCGAAGCGAGCGTGCCCTTGTTGCTCGGGCGGATGCCGGAGTGCGCCATGTCGAGGGCCTCGTCGACCTCCTCGGAGGGCGCCGCCACCGGAGCAGGCTTCCGGCCAAGGTGGTCGGTGATCACCAGAATCGCGATGTGGGCGTAGCCCAGCGTGAAGAGCGACACGAAGGGGAACACGAACCAGTGCCCCATCACCAGCGACATCACGGCGCTCGTCGCCGAGACGAGCGCGAGGCCGAGCTCTCCGAGCGGGAGGCTCGACATGGCCTTGTAGCGGCCGCGGCTGTTGCCATGCTTCGGCGTTCGCACGAACTCGCCGCCGCCCGAGCGCAGCCCGTCGTTCACCGCCAGGGTGAGGTGCGGCGCGAGGCCCGCGCCGAGCGCGATCAGCGCCGGAAGGAGCTTGATGGCGCCGAGCCGCGAGCGGCCCTGCGAGGCCTCGGCAAGCATGTAGAACGACGCGAGCGAGCCGACCGGCGCCATG
This sequence comes from Deltaproteobacteria bacterium, assembly GCA_016875405.1. Lineage (GTDB taxonomy): Bacteria > Myxococcota_A > Polyangia > Polyangiales > Polyangiaceae > SYFR01. Next base: position 18,738 of record VGRJ01000014.1, read on the forward strand.
CACATCGGCAGGTCGATGAGCAGCATGATCTTCCAGTTCGTCGCCTCGACCGTAAGGAGGATGGGGAGGAGCAGCAGGCTCAGCATCACCATCAGCGGGTACGCGAAGTGCGGCGTCATGTGGAAGAGCGCCTCCAACCGCTGCGAGAGCGTGAGCCCGCTGTCCTTCGAGACCACGCGACCGAGCAACTTGCGCGCGGTCTGAACGGTGCCCTTCGCCCAGCGGTGCTGCTGCGCGCGCAGGGCGGCGATGTCCTCGGGCAGCTCCGCCGGCGAGACGACGTCGGGGCGGTAGATGAAGCGCCAACCGCGGAGCTGCGCGCGGTAAGAGAGATCAAGGTCCTCGGTGAGCGTGTCGTGCTGCCAGCCGCCCGCGTCCGCGATGGCCACGCGACGCCACATGCCCCCAGTGCCCGAGAAGTTGAAGAGCAGCCCGGCGCCAAAACGCGCGCGGTTCTCGACCATGTGGTGCCCATCGAGCATGAGCGCCTGGATCTTCGTGAGCAGCGACGCGTCGCGGTTCAGGTGCGCCCAGCGAGCCTGAACGCAGCCGATCTTCGGGTCTTCGAAGTGGCCGACGATCGCGCGGACGAAGTCGGGGCTGCACACGAAGTCGGCGTCGAAGATCGCGATGAGGTCGCCCTTGGCGGTCTTGAGCCCGTTGTCGAGCGCGCCGGCCTTGTAGCCGACGCGATCGACGCGGTGGACGTATTCGGCGTCGAACCCGCGCTTGCGGAGCTTCTCGACCTCGTCGCGCGCGATGGCGACGGTCTCGTCGGTCGAGTCGTCGAGCACCTGAAGCTGCAAGCGATTTTTCGGGTAGTCCATCTTCGCAACCGACTCGAGGAGGCGAACGACGACGGTCGACTCGTTGAAGATTGGGAGCTGGATCGTCACCATCGGGAGCTCCGCGTCGGCGCGGCGAGGCGCGAGCTCGGGGACGCGCTCGATCACCCGGCGGTTCTTCCAGCACAGGTAGACGAGGTGGGCTCGATGGAGGCCATACGCCGAGAGGACGGCGAGGACCGAGAAATACATGACGCAGAGGATGATGCTCATGGGCGGACGGAGTCGTACCATCCCCCACCCGAGCGATTGTCACGCACTTGTATTTCTTTGCACTCAGTCGTCGTCTATTCCCGTAGACTACCGAAAGCGTTGGGATTTCGACGCACGAGGCGGCAGCGTCAGGGGGCCTCCGATGCCCCCCGGGACGCGCCACCGACGGGCCGCAAGACGGACACGAGGGAGACGACATGGCGACGGTGCGAGTGTGGAAGCGAGTGGTCCTCGGAGCGCTGACGATCGGGCTTTCGGGGGCCGGCTGCGACGTCGGTCGCGCTCCGCTCGACTACGGTCGCACCCCCGACGGCGGAGGCTCCGTCGTGCGGTACGATCTCGGGGCCCGGCCGCTGCCCTCGATCCCGCTGCCGAACGACACCGCCACGTGGCCCGACCCGACGAGCCGGACGGGGCTGCGCGTGAACGCGAGCCTGATCGCTCCCACGAACCTCGAGACGCAGGCGCGCGAGCGCTTCAGCCAGATGGAGGGCTGGGGGACCTTCGCGCCCGTGACCGTCGGCTTCGACGTCGACCGCGACGCCGACGGGTACGCGGCTTACGCGGGCGCTGCGCTCGATCTCGACAACCTTCGAAAGCGTCACCAGGGCGACGACTACGAGTTCGCGAACGACGCGGTCTACCTGGTGAATTTGAAGACCGGCTTGCCGATCCCACTCGACATGGGCAACGGCAACTTCGACTACACGTTGAAGCAGCTCGACAAGTACTGGGCGAACGACCCGCGGAAGAGCGAACGCAACCTGCTCTTCGAGACCGTCGACGAGACCAACGGCGGCGCCGTGACGAGCTACGCCCCGGAGCACGACAGCGACTACGACGGTGTGCTCGACCGGCCGAACCTCGCGCGCGAAAACATCTGCCCGGGGCCCGACCCGATCTGCGACGCACCCGAGAGCGGGGAGCCGTACGCGAGCGCCGAGTGCCGCCAAAGGCGGCAGCTTCGCGACCGCTGCATCGCCGACAATCTCCTCGACTGGTACGAGCGCGAGACCGATACGTTGGTGCTCCGCCCGCTCATCCCGATGGATGAAATGACGCGCTACGCCGTCGTCGTCACCGACCGGACCGTCGACGGCCTCGGCAACCCCGTTCGCTCGCCATTTCCGCAGGTGTTTCACGCCGCGCAGCGCGTCGCCGCCACCGAGGTCGAGGCGGCGATCGACAACCCAAAGCTCGCGAATTACTGGGGTGACGTCGCGGGCACCGGCCTCGGGCGCGTCTCGTTCCTCTGGTCGTTCACGACGCAGCCGACGGTCGACGATCTCAAGCGGCTCCGCGACGGGCTCTACGGGACAGGTCCGTTCGCGCGGTTCGCGACCTCGTACCCGCCCGTGCTCGAGCTCCAGCGCGCGGTCGGCTTGGTCGGCGGTCTCAACGAAGGGGCGACCGATCCGCCGAACTGGCAGACGAGCCCGCTCGGCGTCGACGCCCAGTGCCCCAAGAAGGCGGGCAACCTTTGGATCGTGAAATTCGACGATCTACGCAGCACGCTGAAGAACATCCTCTCGCAGGGATTCGGGCTCGCCAGCGGACCGTCGCTCGATCTCCTCTTGCGACGGCTCTCGGCGATCGACCACATGGTGATCGGCACCTACAAGGTCCCCTTCCTGCTCGAAGGCGGCCCCAAGTCGACAGACCCGAACGCTGCCTTCCGCCTGAACTACCGCTCCGGCGAAGGCGAAGAGACGACCGACACGGTGCAGGTCTGGATGATGGTGCCGAAGGCGAGCGCGAAGCATCAGCAACCGTTCAACGTGAACCTGTATGGGCACGGCTACACCGGTAATTTCCTCGAACAGATCTTCTACGCGGGGAACATGGCCGAGCACGGCCTCGCCACGGCCGGCATCAACGCGATGGGCCATGGCATCAGCTTCAGCAAGAACGAGGAGACCGGCGCAGGCGCGCTGCTCGGCGGCGCTTGTTATCGACCGTTCCTGGACGCGCTCGGGCTCACGCGCGCGCGCGACCTCGACCGTGACGGCGACCTCGACTCGGGAGGCGACTTCTGGTCGAGCTACCTCTTTCACACCCGCGACGGTGTTCGCCAGTCGGTGCTCGATCACATCCAGCTCGTGCGGATCATGCGCGCCTTCGGGGGCACGGCGACGATGCAATGCCGGAACGACGGCGACGCCGAGAGCGCCGTCCGTCCGTGCGATTTCGATGGCGACGGGACGGGCGACGTCGCGGGAGACTTCGACGGCGACGGCGTAGCGGACCTCGGAGGGCCGGACGCGACTTACGGGACGTGGGGTGAATCGCTCGGTGGGATCTTGAGCGCGATCCACGGCGCCATCGACGCCTACGTCACGAGCGCGGTCCCAGGCTCGGGCGGCGGGGGGCTCGTCGACATCGGGGTACGCTCGTTTCAGGGCGGCGTCGTCGAGGCCGTGCTCTTGCGGTTGTGGGGACCGCTGCTCGTCAGCATCCCCGCCTCGTCTCGCCCGAAATGCTCGGCGACCTCCGCCAACGGGGACAACTGCACGATGTGCGCGGAGGGCGAGCAAAGCGTCCGCTGGGTGTTGCCCAACGTGAACGGCACCGGCGAGGTCGAGGTCGAGTGCGTCGACCCCACGGCGATCGCCAACTCGACGGTGCTCGTCCAGAACCTCGACACGGGCGAGGTGCGCTGCACGAGCGTCGACGATGCCCAGCGGTTTCGCATCGGCCTCCCGACGAGCCGCGGCGATCGCGTGCTCGTGACGTTCTGGGACGGCAAGCATCAGGTCGACGACTACGAACATTGCATCCTGAAGACCCAGGACCTGCGCCACACGATCGATGCGTGGGGTCTCGGTCGGCACCTCACCGGCGCGCAGAGCGGCGACGGCTCGGCGACCTGCACCGGGCAAGCGTGCACGAGCTTCGAGGGGGCCTTCTTCGAGGCGGGCTCGCCGCTCACGAGCCCCGGTGAAGGGCTCGGCCTGCGCCGTCAGTCGCCCTCGCTGCGCCGCTTCATCGGCCTCGCGCAGGCGGCCCTCGAGCCCGGCGACCCGGTGAGCTTCTCACCGTACTACGCGCTGAAATCGATGACCGATCCGTTCGGCGCGACGATCGCGCCCCACGCGATGCTGACGCTGAACACGATCGGGGACATGAACGTGCCGATCAACTCCGGGATCGCGCAGGCGCGCGCGGCGGGCGCCGTACCCTTCTTGCGGCCCGACCAGGCCGAGCGGTACCCGGAACTCCTCGACTACGTGACGCCGAAGGCGCTCTACGACGCGCTCGGAGGCCGAACCCCGAACCAGGATTTGATCGACCGTCACGTCGTCGAGGGGATCACCGCGCTGGCACGTCACCCCGCAGGCGCCGCGTGTGCGACGAGCGCGAACGCCGCCGACGCGGACGCGACCTGGACCTCGCTCGAAGGCGAGGCGCGCGCCTGCTACCCGAGCTGCACCGGCGACGGCGACTGCTACTCCGGCACGCGGTGCGACGAGGCTTCGATGCGCTGCGTGCCCCGCGTGCTCGGAGAGCAACGCTGCGAGGAGGCGCTCTGGGACGCCGACGATCTCGATGAGGGCAAGCACCGCTACTTCGAGCAGCGCTCGCCCGTCCCGCATCGCCTCGCGCGACTCACCGCCTCGGCAGCGACCTCGAGCGTGGATGCGGTCTGGGCTCCGCGCCTCCTCGGCGTCCCGTTCGGAGAGGACGCCAACGCGATGCAGCCGCTGCCCGCGCCGGCGGGCCGCATCACCGGTCTCCTCGACGCGTACACCGTGCCGCAAGGGGAGCACACCTTCGTCAACGGCGAGCCTTGCCAGAGCTTCGATCACGGGAGCTACCTCACCAATCTGGTGGCGCGGTTCTTCGAGTCGGACGGGACGGATCTCTACTACCTGAGCCACCCGAAGACGCATCACTGCCTCGCGACCGAAACGCCCTCCTGCGACTACGCCAAGTGACGCACCTCGACGATGAGACCAGGCGCGCCGTCCGCGCGGCGCAGCTCGCGTGGTACGCGCGGTGGCTCGAGGGAGAGGAGGCCCGCGCCGCGTTTCGAGCACTCGTCCTGCGCGGTCGTGAACGCCTGCTCACCGCGAGGCTCGCTGACCTCGTCGACGAGCCGGCCCTCGAGCGGATGCTCGACACCTACCTGTCCCCCGCCCTCCTCGATGGGACGCTCGCGCCGGCGGTCGCTGCGCTGGTCGACGCGATCGCGCGCCGCGCTTCGCTCCGCGAGGAGAGTCCCGGGGCGCTCGTCGGAGCCGAAGCCGAGAGGGCCGTCGCCCGCACCGCCGGCGAGCCCGAGGTGGTGAGCGCCGCGCTGGTGGACGCGATCGTGAAGACGAAGGGGGTCGAAGAGGCCGCGAGCGGGCAGCTCTTCGAAGCGCTCGACGGCTTCTCTCGTCGCGTCAACCCCTTCGTCGCCGAATGGGGCCTGCCGCTCCTCGTCGGGACGCTCCCGCTCCTCGCGCGTGGTGCGGTGAAGGGCGCGCTCGCAACCTTTCAAGCCGAGTTCGAGCGACGGCTCGAGCCCGAGATCCGACGCTACCTCGCGACCTTCGTGCGCCGCTCCTTCGACGCGGCCGCGAGCGAGTTCGCGAAGCGGCGGAGCGACCCAGACATGGTGCGGCTGCGAACGGAGCTCGCGAGCGCGGTGATGGCCGTACCGCTCGAGCACCTCGTGTGGTCGCCCGACACGCCGGCGGGCAAGCGGGCGCTCGACGCCGTCGCAGCCTGCGTCCGAGGCCTCGGTCGCCACGACGCCCTGCGAGCCGAGCTTCGACTTGCGTTACGTCAAGCCCTTGCCGACGAGCGGTCGCTTGCCGAGGCGCTCGAGCGCCATGGGATCTCGGTCCCCGCCGACGACGCCCTCGCCGACGCGCTCTGGCCGGGCGTACGGTCCCTGCTCGGCGACGCAGTGGTCGTCGACGCGCTCGGCTGCGCGATCGAGGAGTCCCTCGCGCCGCTCGGGGGATGACCGCGCCGCTAGCGAGGCGGCTTCCCGCCGAACACCGCGTCGCGAAGGTAGCCGAGCTGGCTCCGCGTGAGCTCCCGCGCCGCATCGACCCTACCGCCCCCGCGCGCCGAGGAGCGCACGAAGAGCCGACCGGACTCGTAGAGGCTGCGTGTCTCCCGCCGCTTGAGCTTGCCGCTCGACGTCTTCGGGAGCACGCCCGGCTCGACCACCACCACGTCGTCGACGGCGAGCCCGATCGCCTGTCGAACGACTCGCTGCACCTCGCCCTTCAACGACTCACGGGCGTCGGGGTCGGCCACGCTCGCCTCGACGCAGAGGACGACGCGCTCTCGGTCGTTCAGCGGACGCGAGGTCCCGAACGCGATGACGTTCCCCTTTCGCACTCCCGGGACCCGGCTCGTCGCCCACTCGAGATCCTGCGGGTAGTAGTTGCGACCATTGACGATGATCAACTCTTTCGTCCGCCCGCAGACGTAGACCTCGCCCGCCACCAGGTAGCCGAGATCCCCCGTGCGTAGCCAGCCCCCAGCGAACGCGGCCCGGGTCTCGGCGGGCTCGTCGAAGTAGCCGGAGGTCACGCTGGGCCCGCGCACCCGGAGTTCACCGACCTCGCGCTCGGGCAGCGGCGACGCGCTCGCCGCGTCATCCTCGGCGAAGGCGCGAACCTCGTGTCCGTCGAAGCCGTGACCACAGCTCACGACCGAGGCCACGCGCTCCGGAGGGACGTCGGCCTTCGAGGCGAGCGGGTCGGCACGACCTTCGGCCGCGAGCACCTCGGCGTCGACGTCGTCGGTCCGAAGCCCAGTCCCCAGTCCTGCAAACGACACCGCAAGCGTCGCCTCGGCGAGCCCGTAGCTCGGCATCAGCGCGCGCCGATCAAAGCCGGCGGCAGCGAAGCGGTCGGCGAAGGCCTCGAGGTTGGCCGCGCGGATCGGCTCTGCGCCGCACCCGGCGACCCGCCACGTCGAGAGGTCGAGCCCGGCGAGCTCCGCGTCCTTGATGCGCTTGCAGCAGAGCGCGTAGGCAAAGTTGGGTCCGAACGAGATCGTCGCGCGGTGGCGCGAGATCGCCTCGAGCCAGCGGACGGGCCGCTTCAAGAACTCGTACGGCGGGAGGAACGTGATCGTGTTCCGGTGGTAGAGGGGCCCGAGCACGAACCCGATGAGACCCATGTCGTGATAGAGCGGGAGCCAGCTCACGCCGCTGTCGTTCCCGTCCTCGATCCGGATGCCGAGCTTCATGAACGCATGCACGTTGTGAGCGACGTTCGCGTGCGTCACGACGACGCCCTTCGGCGCCGAGGTGGAGCCCGAGGTGAACTGCAGAAACGCGATGTCGTCGAGCGAGACCGACACGGGTCGAAGCGGGGCCGTCGAGCCGCGCATGTCCTCGACCGCTACGACTCGACGCAGCGAAGGCGCGGAGGCCTGCACCGAGCCGAGCAGTGCCTTGATCTCGCGGTCGGTCACGAGCATTCGAGCGCCGCTCTTCGCGACGATGTGGAGCGTGCTCTCGAGGTACCCGTCGAGCTTACGGAGCCCGGCAGGCGGGTAGATCGGCACCGGGACGAGCCCGGCCCGCAGCGCGCCAAGGAACGCGAAGACGAAGTCCTGGTTGTCCGGCAACACGAGCGCGACCCGATCGCCCTTCGAGAGGCCGAGAGCCTGGAGCGCGCCTCCAAAGTATCCCGTCGCCCGCTCGACCCCGCCGAACGAGAAGAACGGCTCGGCGCGCGTGTCGTCGTCGATGAAGCGAAAGCCGTTGCGGGTCGCGCTCGCAGCGTCCTCGAGCGCTTGACAGATCGTGCGAAGCGTCATGGCTTCCCCTCCTCGTTGGCGTGGAGTCGGCCTTCGCCCTCGAGCCGGAGCGCGATCGCGCGCGCGACGTCGGCGAGCGTCACGACGTCACGCAGATCGGCATCGGTGATGCGGAGCCGAAAGCGGTCCTCGAGGTCGCCGACGAGCTCCATCACACCGAGCGAGTCGATCCCAAGGTCGGACACGAGCTCCGTTGAGTCGCCTACCTCGGTGCCTTCATCGGCGTGTTCGACGATGACGCTTCGCACTTCGGCGAGGACGGTCGCTCGCGTCCAACTCATGCCCTCGGTCGTAGCAAGGCCTGCGCGCTTCGTCGAGGCGACAGCGCGATAAGCGCCCGTCAGGTCGAGCGCACAGCCTCGATGAGCGCGGCGACCTCATCGAGCGCTTCGAGCGCGCGGAGGCCGTACCACATGAACGCCTTGCCATCGACGAAGCGGACCTCGGGCCGGCACGCGAGCGCCTCGAAGACGGCGGCGTCGCTCGGCGAGAACTCGTGCGGCTCGTCGGGCAAGAGGACGAGCCTCGGCCGCCGGGCGTCGACCTCGTCGAGGGTCACCCGCGGATAGCGGGTGTCGCGTCCCGGCGCGGACACCGCGGGTCGCAGCCCGAGGTCGGCTCGAAGCGGGTAGCGGCGCGCGCGATCGGCGAAGACGTTGCGACCACCCGAGAGCTCGAGGACGTCGGACAGGAAGGCCCCCGAGTTGGCGGTCATCAGCGGGTCCATCCAGATCGGAAAAAAGGTCGGGAGTCCGTCCCCTCGCTCGGCCGCAGCGTGACGCGCGAGACGCGCCTCGGCTTCCTCCAACAGAGGCTCCAGCTCGAGCTCGGGGAAGAGCGCCGCGAGCGCCCTCACGTGCGCGAGCCCCTCGGCGACGGTGCAGGGGAAGGACAAGAAGACCTTTACCCCCGCGGCCTCGAGCCGCTCGATGTCGGCTCGCCGATTCTCCTCCTGGTTGGCGACGACGAGCTCCGGCTCGAGCGCGAGGATCGCGTCGACGTCGGCATTCTTGGTCCCGCCGATCGTCGGAACGCCCAGGATTTGCCGGGGCGCGACGCAGTACTCCGTGCGACCGACGAGCCGCTCGCCAAGACCGAGACGCGCGAGCGTGTACGTGTCGCTCGGCACGAGCGAGACGATCCGCCTAGGCCCGGTCACGCGCGCCACCACGCGAGCAGCCACAGCGCGAGTCCCACGGCGCCGACGACGAGAGGCCGGGTGCCCTTCTCCCACTCGAGGCGCGCGACGCCGGCGACCCGCTGAGCTGCGAACGCAAACCCGCCCGACGACAGCGCGAGCCCGAGCACAAGGAACACGACCCAGAGCGTTCGAGGCCGCTCATCGCTGCGCAGCCTAGCGAGCTCGGCCGCCTCGATGGCGCGATCCGGCTCGGCCCGCTCGTGCCGACCGAGCGCCGACAGCCTGGCGATCTCCGACGCCGCGCGAGCCTCGTCGCTCGCGTGAGGCGTCACGAGCCACCGGGTGTCGAGAGCTGCCTGTCGGACCGCCCTCCAAGCGTAGAGGGCGGTGTCGCGACGGTGATGCTCCTCGGCCGCCCGCGCGAGGGCGCCGAGCCGCCGGTACGCCTGCTCGATGTGCGGCGCTCCGGGGGCGTAAAAGCTCGCGGCTCGTCGGGCTTCCGCGATCGCGGCGTCGGCGTCGCCCCGGTCGAGGGCCGCATCGCTCGCGTCGAGGGCTCGCTCACCGCCGACGACGACGCGCACGGTCCACGCGGCGAGCCCGGCAACGAGGACTGCGACGACGACGAGCGCCCGCTTCACGTGAAGTCACGCCGCTGGAAGACGAGCGCGCCGACGGCGAGGAGACCGAGCACCCAGCCAGCGCTCTGCACGCCGGCTTGAAGCACATACCCGAGCAAGTTCCCGTCCGCCGCTTCGCCCGTGAGGAGCGGGCGAGCCGGAACATAGACATGCAGGTTCGGGACGACCTTCGCGAGCACGGCCGAGACGTCGTGCATCACCTGCCCGAAGACCTTCACGGGGAGCCGCGACATCGTGTCTGCGCTGCGCCCGACGAGGAACGTGCCGAGCGTGAGCAGCGCCGACAGGAACGGCGTCGAGAACGCCGAGAACAGCATCGCAATCGCAGAGACGATCGCGACCTCCATCAACGTCAGCGCGCCCGACGAGACGATCAGCGAACGTTCGGCCGGCGCCGTCGAGGCGAGGCCCACACCCACGGCGAACATCGCGATGGCCCAGGGGATCGGGGCTGCGGTACGCGCCGACGGGAGACGCCAAACGGCGAACGCGAGCGCGAGCGCGAGCCCGGCGATGCTGCAGACCGAGACGACGGGGGACCGGCCGCCGAGCACCGCGCTCATCGCGAGGACGAGCCCGCTCTCGGCGAGGACGAACACCGCGACGACCAACATGATGCCCAGGTATTTCCCGACGAGATACTCACCTCGCGCGATCGGGCGCGCGAGGATCGGGAGGATCGTCTTCATCTCGAGCTCGCGGTGGAGCGAGGTCGCCCCGATCAGGATCGCGACCGCGAGTGAAAAGACGCTCACGGTCATGGCGCCGAGGTCGGCGACGACCCGCGGAGCCTCGTGGAGCGTGAACGCGCCGACGACGAGCGAGTAGAACGCGACGGCGACCGCGACGCCCGCGAGCCCGAGGAGCACTCGCGCGCGGACGGCTTCGCGGTAGGTGCCGTAGGCGATCGTGGCGATGCGTTGGAGCATGGCATTCGACGCGCGGCCCGCGAGGGGAACGGGCCCGGGCCGCCGCGCTAGGAGGTCATAACACCCCGGCGCGAGGCGGCAAAGGCGGCGCTAGTTGGTCGGCTCCGCGGTGAAGACGTCGAGGAACCATGGCCCGCTCTGTCCCGCGAACCCATCGACCTGAACGTAATACGTCCCGGCCGCGAGCGTGAGATCGAGGAAGCTGCGATCGGGGTAATACCCGGCAGCGCAGGCCTGAGGGAGATCCTTCCCAGGACAGCCGGGTCCCTCGCGCACGACCAAGACGGTCGCGTAGCCCGAGCCCTGCATGTCGAACACGACCCTCTTCGGGGCCCCAAGCTCGAGGCGAAAGAGCTGGTCGGCCGCGGTCTTCGGAGGTTGGTTGCCTTGGTCGCAGCCGGCAGGAAAGTCGGGCTTGGCGTTCTTCGTCGTGCCCTTGAAGAGCCCCCCTGTCGGAGGGATGGTCAGGGCGTCGGCGCAGGCGTCCGAGAACGGCACCACCACGGGCGGAGCCGAAGGCCGCACGAACGCCGTGAGCTGCATCGGCAGCGAGCCTTGGCTCTCGGCGAGCACCCGGTAGCTCCCCTTCGCGAGGCCGTGAGCGCGCGCGCGTGTCGGCGAGACATACCCCACCGCACACGCGACGCCATCCTGCGGCCCACACGCCTTCTCGGCGAGCGCCACCGCGGCCGCGTCTCCGCTCGCGTAGCGACCGACGACGAGGACGTCCGAGGTCGTCGAAAGCTCGAGCGAGTACGCCGCGTCGACGCCGCCCGGGAGGCAGCCGGTGTCGACGTCGTCCTGGTGGAGGAGGAGCGGGACGTCGACGGTCGCGCCCGGCACGAGGGTGGGAGCGCCGACGCACGACTCGTCAGGCGGAGCTGACGTCGGCGAGGAGGTCGCGAGCGTGACGAGTACGTCGGTCGGCGCCGAAGCCGACACCGCGACGTGATGAACGCCCGCCGGCAGCGCGCGCCGGTACAGGTGAGCCTTCGCCGCTCCCGAGGGCGCGAGCGCGCAAGTGAGCTCGTCGGTCGCGAGCGCGCAACTCTCGTTGCGGAGCGAGAGCACCGGGCTTCCGTCGCCGTCGACGGAGGCCGCGAAGAGATCCACGTCACGCGGCTCCGTGAGCTCGAATCGGTAGACGAGCTCCCCGGTGTCGCCGCCGCACGCCGTCTCGAGGTCGACCTTGGTCCCCGGCAACGACGCGGTTTGCGGCACGCCGTCTGCGAGCGCAGCCGCGGTGCCGCAGGTCTCGTTGGCGGGGGCGGTCGTCGGAGCGAGGAGCTCGTAGCGCAGCGTGATCGGGACGGCCGAGTCCGAGCTCACGATCGCGGGGAGTACGAGCTTCTGCGCGTCGCCGACGCTGCGCGCACGGAGCTTGGCGACGCGCCCCCCCTGCGGATGCGGAAATCCCCGACTGCACGCGGCCTCGGGCCCCGGCGGCCCGCACTGACCGAAGAGCGCGACGGCCGCGTCGGCCAACTCGGTGCGCACGGTGAGCTGCACGTCGTGGAGGCCCGTCGGAACCGACACCGCCGCGACCACATCGCGCGCCGCCGGCGAGTTCTCGACCGGACAGCTCGAGGCGTAATCGGCCTTCGCCGCGACGGTCGACATCGCGTACGTCCCGGGCGCCGCAGCCTCGAGCGGGTCGAAGCAGTCGTCGTGCATCGGAGCGCCGCAGCCCGCCTCGTCGACCACCCCATCGCAATCGTCATCGATGGCGTTCGCGCATACCTCGGACTGGAGCGACGAGACGAGCGGGACGCCGTCATCGCAGTCGCCGCCCCCGCAGTGGACGTCAGGGTCGCCGTCGGCGTCGGCGTCGCGAGGCTCGGTCTTGCAGCTGTTGGTCGCCTCGTCGCACGTGTCGATCGTGCAAGGATTTCCGTCGGTGCAGGTCTTCGGCGCGCCGGGCGAGCACCCCGCGTCCACGTCGCAACGCTCCTCGCCGTTGCAGACGAGCGCGTCCTGACAGACCGAGTCGTCGGGCAGGTGTCGGCAACGGCTAAGGCCGAGCTCGCAGGCGTCGAGCGTGCAGGCCACACCGTCGTCGCACTGCGCGTCGACGGTGCACGGCCCTCCGAGCGTCTCGTCGGCTTCGCCTCCGCTGCCGGTTGCGCCGACGTCAGCGCCACCACCGCTTCCCCCCTGCCCGCTCGGGCCTGTGGCGAAAGGGCTCGGCGCGGCGGTCGTGCCGCAGGCAAGCTCCCCGGTGGCGGACGCGAGCGAGGCGGCCACCACGACGAGCGCCCATCGCGTCGGCCGTGCCGGGTCAAGGCTCATCGGAAAGTGATAGCACTCACCAGTCGAGTCGTCGCCTGACGCGCGGATCGACGAGAGCGTCCGGCGCGACGAGGCGCTCGCTTCATCACTGGTCGCAGTTCTGCATGGCGATCACGCTGCTGAACGTCGTCCCGTCGATGTTGCATTCCGAGGCCTCGCCGAGGTTCACGATCTTGGGGCACTCGAACGAGACCCAGAGAATTCCGGAGCCGACCTGCCCCTTCGCCCCATTGTCCCGCTCGAGCCAGAACGAGCAATCATTCCCAGGCGAGCGGTAGGTGTCGCCGGTCTTCGGGCTGCGAACGCCCACGTTTCCCTTCACAGGCGCAGCCTTGGACGCGTTCGCCGAGATCGACGGGATCGTGAAGTCGATCTGGTTTCCGTCGCCGTCGTCGATGAGTCCCTTGACCGTGTAGCCGCCACTCGCCTCGGTCACGGTGCATTGAACCGTCGTCCCATCGACCGAGTCGGTGCGCAGGTCGAAGAGATCCTTGACGGTGGCCGAGCCAACCTTGATCGGGTGCGACGCGACCTTGCACTTGCCACCGTCGGGCTGACGAAACTCGGCGATGAACGCGCCCTGGCTTGCAGGCGGCACCGCCTCGCTGCAGCCGAACCAAAAGAGCGCGAGCGTGGCGCCGACGGCGCCCAAGAGACGGGTCGAGGTCATCATGGCTGCTCGACCGTCTACCACCGCGCGGCCGCGACCGCTAGAGACGGGCGCCGCGAGGAGCGGGTCAAGCGAGCGCAGCTCGCAGATCGTCCCAGAGGTCCTCGACGTCCTCGATCCCGACCGACAGGCGCACGAGGCCGTCGCTGATGCCGAGCGCGGCGCGCTGCTCGGGCGGGATCGACGCATGCGTCATGATCGCCGGGCTCTCGGCGAGCGACTCGACTCCGCCCAGGCTCTCCGCGCAAGCGAAGATCTGCAGGCGCTCGAGCATCCGACGAGCCGGCTCGACGCCGCCCTTCACGACGCACGAGATCATCCCGCCCGGGCCCTTCATCTGCCGCATCGCGAGGGCGTGCCCGGCGTGGCTCGGGAGCCCTGGGTAGAGCACGCGCTCGATCGCGGGGTGTTCCTCGAGGCGCGCCGCGAGCAACTGCGCCGACGCGACGTGCTGCCGCATACGAACCCCAAGCGTCTTCAGTCCTCGGAGGACGAGGTAGCAGTCGAACGGGCTCGGCACCGCGCCCATCGCGTTCTGCAGGAAGCCCACGCGCTCGGCGAGCGCTGCGTCCGCGGTGACGATGAGCCCGCCGACCACGTCGGAGTGACCGTTCAAGTACTTCGTGGTCGAGTGCACGACGGCGGTCGCGCCGAGCTCGAGCGGGCGCTGGAGGAACGGCGTCGCGAACGTGTTATCGACCACGAGCGGGACGCTCGCGGCGCGAGCGACCTCGGCGACCGCGGCGATGTCGAAGACCTTGAGGAGCGGGTTCGTGGGCGTCTCCATCCAGATCATCCGCGTGGTCGGTCGAAGCGCGGCACGGACCTTGGCCGCGTCGCTCATGTCAAGAAACGTCGACTCGATCCCGAGCGGCTTCATCACCTTGTCGAGCAGGCGGAAGGTGCCGCCGTATACGTCGTCGCCGCACAGCAAGTGATCGCCTGGCGCGAGGGTGTGAAGGATCGTCGTCGAGGCGCCAAGTCCGCTCGCAAACGCGAACCCTTGGGTGCCTCCCTCCAGCGCCGCGGCGCACTCCTCGAGCGCCTTGCGGGTCGGGTTGCCGCTGCGGGAGTACTCGTAGCCCTTGTGTCGGCCGGGGCTCTCTTGCGCGAACGTGCTGGCGAGGACGATCGGCGTCATCACCGCGCCGCTGACGGGATCAGCGTGCTGACCGGCGTGGATCGCGGCGGTGTCGAGGGACCAAGGGCGGCTCATGGGGCGACGTCATAGCCGAGCCCGCGGTAGACGAACAACGCGTTCGTTCGTCCCGATGAGACCGGGGTCGACCCCGCGGCGCGACGGGATCAATCGCCGAGTGGCTTCCGTTGCGTAGGCGTTGCGTAGGCTTCGACCGGCTTGGGGGCCGGCGCGACCTCGCTGCGAGCGTTGGGGTGAGTAACGGGATTTGAACCCGCGACACCTGGAGCCACAATCCAGTGCTCTACCTACTGAGCTATACCCACCACAGAGCGTCCAAGCGACGGTCGCCGAGACGCTCTGGGGCGGAGTATACGCAAGGCGCGCTCGAAGACAATGGTGGCGCGCGCCCGGAAACGCCTGTTGTGGCCCGAAAGCGCGCGGTGGTAGCGTGAGACGCCTCGCGGGCGGGCCGCGTGGGCGAACGAACGGCTCGAGAGCGAGAGGGCGGCGCGGCATGCGCGATACATTCATCGGAGTCTTCGGCGGCATCGTCTTGATCGTAAGCGTGCTGTGCTTCGGGCTGGTGCGGCTCACCTTCGGCGACCCGTCCTCGAAGGGAGCCGCTCGCACGGCGGTCAACGCGGCCGCCGCGCAGCTCGAGGTCGAGACGCTGCATGTCGAGCGCTGGCTCGCGACTCAAGCGGCGGACGAAGCCGCCAACGACGCCTTCGACGCCGCGACCCCGGAGAGCCGCGGAGAGATCGCGACAAAGTTCGCGGACCTCGTCACCGAACGCGCCCTCGCCACCGGCGGTGACCTCGCCGACATCAAGCCCGCCGGCGTCTACGTCTTCGACGACAAGGGCGTCGTCGTCGGCCGTGACCACAGCAAGCTGTCGCGCGGCGATCAGCTCGGCGAGATCTACCCGGATCTCCTGCGAGCGGTGACGGCGGGTAAGACGGGCTCGGCCCTGTGGATCAGCAAGGCGCTGAACCACCAGATGCTCGCGTCGTACGCACCCATCCGCAACAACGCGGGCCAGGTGGTAGGTGGCATCGCCTTCGGGCGCGCGCTCCTCGAGCGGCTGAACGCCGCGAGCAACCTGGCGAACAACACGCCCCTCTTCGCGGTGGTCCCCGCTGGCGACGAGATGGCAATCTTCGCGCGGACCGGCAACGCGACAGCGGCCATGGAAGCGGCGGTCCCGTCGACGCGCCAGGCGCTCGGGTCGGACCAGACCGTTGTGCTCGGCGGCCTCGGCGCCAACTTCGAGGGCGCGGCGCGCGGTCTGTCGAACTACGGCAACGGCAAGCAGGCGGTGGTCGCGGCCGTGATCGAGTCGAAGCCCTTTGGGACCATCTCGTCGATGCTCCCAGCGCTCGGCCTCGCACTGATCGTCGGCTTCGTCCTGGTGTCGATCGCAGCGCACATCGTCGATCGCTTCGTGTCACAGCCGGTCGAGGACCTCGAGGAGGGCCTCCTCGCCGTGCTCAACGGCCAGACAGACATCCGCTTCGAGCTCGAGCACAAGCTGTACGGCGGGCTCGTGTTTCGACTGAATTCGCTGCTAAACCAGCTAACGGGTGTGCAGGAGGACAACTCCGACGAAGACGGACGCGTGTCCAAGTCGGCGGGCGGAGCGGCCGCGGCGTTCACGGCGCCGCTGCACCTCGACGAGCGTCACGCCGAAGCGACCATCGACGACGTCGAGGGTGCGACCGACCTTCGGAACGTCGAGCCCGAGGATTACTACAAGGGCCTCTACGACGATTATCTCTCCGGCCAGGAGAAAACCGGGACGCCCGTCGAGGTGAAGTTCGCGCCGTTCTCGAACCGCATCAAGCAGGTCGAGCTGCAGCTGACGAACAAGCACGGCAAGCCCTTCCGTCTCTCCGTCGAGATCGACACCAAAGACGTCGTGTTCGTCGCGGTCCCGATGGCGTGACCGAGCGCGCGGGCGAAGTGGCCCGAGGTCGATGAACGCGTGAGGGGGAAGATCTGCGCGAAGCGTGTCCGGCGCGCGTTGGGGGCGAGCGCCCTCGTGGTGCTCGCCTCGAGCTGCGGCTCGAGCGGATGCGGGCGACACTCCTCGAGCGCTGCCGCAACACCGCCCCCGACGGCGTCGAGCGCCGCACCGAGCGAGCCGACCGCGGAGCCGCCCGCTCCCAACCTCGATGGCCTCTTGCCTACGGACGGCGCGCCCGACTCGGACTGGCGGCTCGCCCTCCGTCATCACGAGTGGCAGCGCGCCTACGAGCTCCTCGCGAGCCTTCCGGGAGCGCGACGGGCGGAGGCACCCATCCGTCTCGTGCTCGGGTTCGCGGCATGGAAGTCGGGCCATCACGCCGAGGCGGCGGCGGCGCTCGCCAAGCTCGAGGAGGCGCTCCCTCTCGCGACGGCCGAGGTGAAAGACCTACGGGCTCGCGCCCTCCTCCGAGCAACGCTCGATCCGGCGAGCGCGGAGGTGTTGCTCACCAGCGATCGCGTCGATGACGCCCTCGAGGTCGCGAATGCGCTCGCGGGGAACGCCGATCCAAAGCTCGCGCGGACCGCCGCGGATCGCGCGGTCCTGCTCGCCGATCGCTCCAAGCGGAGGCGCGCCCTCGCACGCGCGACGCGCGCATCGCTCGCCGAGCGAGCCGGAGAGCACGCGACCTCGATCGCCGATCATCGGTGGATCCTGCGCGAAGAGCCCGAGCACGGCCTCCCTTCGCTTGCGGCGCTCGACGGCCTCGGTGCGCCCCCCTCGCTCGACGAACGCCTCGCCGTCGTCGAGCGCGCGGCGAGCCCCGACACCCTCGATGCGATCCGGAGCGCCCTCGACAAGCTTCGCGCGCAGGCCGGCGTCGAGCGCGGAAAGCTCGCGCTGGTGTGGGGCAAGGCTCTCTCTCGCGCGCGGCGCTTCGCGGAGGCAACGACGGCCCTAGACATCGCCTCGCGCGAGGTCACTGGAGACGCGGCGAGCGAGGCTCGCTATCAGGCGGCGCGGGCCGCGGCTCGCGCAGGGCAGCTCCGTGAGGCAGCGACGCGATTCGCGAAGCTCGCGGACGCGAGGCCCACGTCGCGATGGTCGGGGCGCGCCAGGGTGCGCCTCGCCGAGGTGCAGTCGCTCCTCGGCAAACACGACGAGGCGCGGGTCAACTTCGATCGCTACCTCGCGTCGATGAAGCCGCCGCACGAGGATGGCGTTGCTCACGCGCGGGCACTCGCGCTGCTCGGGAGCGGCAGAGCCAAGGAGGCGCGCAAGGCGCTCGCCGAGCTCCGGAAGGCCTCGAAGAAGTCACGCCGCAGCGCGATGCTGCGCGAACTCGAGGGGGTGGCGGCCTACCTCGCAGGCGATCGCGAGGACGCTGTCGCGATCTGGCGAGACCTCGTCGCACGAGAGCCTCTCACGCTCGCCTCGTGGCTGGCCGCGGCGCGCCTCGTCCGCGCGGGCCACGCCGCCGACGCCCTGCCGGTCGAGCCTTCACGAGGGCCTGCCAACGGCTCGCTCGACGCCGAGCTTCCAGCGGCGGCAGGCTTCTTCGCCTCGCTCGGCCTTGACGAGCTCGCCGAGGCGCGCCTCATTCAAGGCGAAGACACGCTCGCCCGAGCATACGCAGGGAGAGAAGCCGAGGCGCTCTGCGCGACCTACGGGAGGCTCGCCACTGCGCGGAGGCGCCTTCAGGTCGGCGACAAGCGGGTCACACGCGAGCTCTTGATGCGAGCGCCGGGCGTTGACGAGCGCTGGGCGTGGCGCTGCGTGTATCCGGACGCGTACGCGGGCCTCGTCGCGCGCGAGGACCAAGCGCACTCGCTGCCGCGCGGGCTCGTCCACGGCGTGATGCGCCAAGAGAGCGCCTTCGATCCAGGGGCGACGAGCCCCGTGGGAGCTCGCGGGCTGATGCAGCTTATGCCAACGACCGCGACGAGGGCCGCGCGGGAGGCGGGGCTGACCTTCGTCGACGACGACGTCGCGCGCGCGTCGGTCAACATCCGCCTCGGCGCGCACTACCTGAAGAAGCTCCTTTCGCGCTACCGCGAGAACCCGGCCGTGACCGCCGCCGCCTACAACGCAGGCCCCCACGCGGTTCACACCTGGCTCGCGCATCGCACCGACGAAGACCTCGACCTCTGGGTCGCACGCATCCCGTTTCGCGAAACCCGTGACTACGTCGCCGCCGTGGTGGGCAACATGCTTCGGTACCAGTACCTCGACGGCGGCGCCGCCGCGGTCGCGACACCGAGCCTCGTCGTCCCGCCCGTGCCGGTGCTCGACGACAGCGACTACTGAGCCCGCGGCGGGGTCAGCTCAAAGGCATGGATCCCCGGCGTGCGCGCGCGCGGCGTCGTGAGCGCATGGAATCGGTCGGTGTGACCGTCGCCCGCCCACTCGGCCGCGAAGGCGTCGCGCAGCACGAGCTCGGCCCGCTTGCCGCGCGGCGAGTACCCCCACTCGGCCTCCTGCGACACGTCACCAGGATCGGCGTAGGTACGCCACACGAAGAAGCCAGCGCACCACGGCTCATCCGCGAGCGGCGCGAGCAGCCCCTTGTAGGCGCTCGCCTGCGCGTCCTCGTCGATTCGGACGTTGACCATCGAGTCTGGCCACTCCCACGGGCGCAGCGCCGGATCGGCGCGGTTCGTGTAGCCCATCTCGGTGAGGAGCACGGGCTTGCGCCACTCTTCCGCGAGGGCACGCAGCTCGCGCGCGACGCGATGGCCGCCCTCAAGGAGCTCGGGCGTGGAGGCGCTCTCGCGGTCGGTGAGCGGATAGAACGCATTCACTCCGATGACGTCGAGGTCGCCCAAGATCACGGTATTGGCGATGTCGTCCCAGTTCCCCGAGTAGGTGAGCAGCCCCGAGTAGCGACGACGCACCTCGGCGACGAGCGGACGAAAGCTCTCGGCTCGACGCGTCGTCACCCAGCTGCGTAGCTCGACGCCGACGCTGAACATCTCGGCGTGCCCCGCCTGGGCCACGTCCGCCCAGTGGAGCAAGAAGCGCTGATAGGAGGCGGCCCAGCGAGCCCAGCCCGCGTCGTCGCCCGGATCAATCTGCGCGCGCCAGCCGCCGGTCTCGACCCAGAGATGCGGCACCAGCATGACGCGCAATCCGAGGCGATGTGCATCCTCGATCGTCCGAAGGACCGCCTCGGTGTTCTCGACGTAGGGCGCCTCGAAGGTGCGATCAACGCCGCCCCCCGTGAGGTCCCAGACGCGTCCGAACGGCGTGAGCGCCACCCACGTCGCGCCCATGCGCCGCGCCTCCTCAAGAGCTGCGCGGCCTGCATCGGTGCCGTAGCCCACCCCGGGATGCACCGTGCTCTCGATAGGCCCGACGGTGATGCCGCGCACGGCGCCGAGGGCCTCCTCGGACCAGCTCGAAGCACCTAGCGCGAGGGGCAGGTCTCGACCGCGCTCGAACGGCGGGGCGAGCGCAGAGAACAGCGTCAGCGCAGACCAGGCGAGAAACACGGCGGCATCTCAATTCATCCGGCGACGAGCCGCAACCACGAGTTCGAAGAGGCCGAGCAGCACCGCCCCCGCGATGGCCGTCGCCCCGAAGACGGTCGCGACTTCAGCGGGCGACGCGACCGCACGTCCGAGCGCGAGGCCGAAGCCGACGTCGGCGAGCTCGACGAGCGACACGAGCCCAGCCGTCGACAGCGCGCCCACCCACACGCGTCGGTAGGGAGCTCGCGTCACCCAGCACCAGCCCAGCATCGAGAGCGGACCAAAGGCATAGAGCGCCGCGCCCCAGGTCGCCCCGTTCCAGCCGCGCGCGCGCGACGCGGGGTCCATGCGCGAGCGGTCGACATACTGCGCGACGAGCGGCAGCACGATGCCGAGCACCATCGCGAGGACGAGCCGCGCCACCTCCACGGGCGCAGCCTACACCGACGTCACGGGTGGATGTGCACCGTGGTGCCCTCGCCCATCGACTCGCCCGCGCTCGCGCCATGCCAGCCCGAGGGAACGGGCGGCTCGGTCCAGCCGAAGATGCGGTGAGCGTCGATCGGTGAGAGATTCACGCAGCCGTGGCTGCGCGGCCGACCGTACTCGGTGTGCCAGTACGCGGCGTGGAGCGCGTAGCCCGACTGGAAGTACTGGACCCAGGGCACGTCGTTCAGCTCGAACTCGCTCCCGAGGCTCTGCGAGTCCATCGTCGTCGTGACGTGCTTCTCGCGGATCTTGAAGGTGCCGACGGGAGTCGAGTGGGTGGTCTTCGGGTCACCGAGGCCGTCCTTTCCGGTCGACACCATCGTCACGAAGAGCGGCTTCTCACCCTCAAAGAGCGTGAGCGTCTGGCGCAGGATCGAGATGTCGACCCACTTGTGCTTGCCCTTGGCGAACGACGGCAACGAAGACGTCTTCGCGGCAATCGCGAGGTCCGAGCTCTTCAACCAGTCGCCGTCGTGGGTCTCGACATAGCGCTTCTCGCCCTCGCCCTTCGACTCGCCCGAGAGCTGCACCGAGCTGCCGTGCGCGAGGCGCGTCTTGATGCGCCGCCAGCGATTTCCCGAGAGCTTCTCGTAGCGGTAGACCTCATCCTTCTTCACGAAGCCGACCGGAAGGGACCACCCCTTCTCGAGCTCGACGCCGTGGAACGCCGAGCCGCGCCCGGGCTTCAGTTTACTTGTGGGGATGAGGCGTAAGTCGGTCGTGAGCGCGAAGTCGCGGCGGTCTCCGGCGAAGGCACCGATGAGCGCGACCCCCGCGTGCCGCTTGATGCGGTTCGTGATGACGGCGTATTCGGGTACCGCGAAGTTCGAGATGTTCGGGATCTTTCGCCCGCCATCGAAGAACCACGGGATCTTCCCGCCAGCGACCCCGCCAAAACGTTGATATTCATCAAGCTGTGGAGGGTCGGCGGGCGCCTCGCCGATGACCCTGCCCGACTCGTCGAGGGGCACGTCGTTTGCGCCGACCTCGTAGCTCGTCCACTTGTCCTTCAGGCGCTCGAACGAGCGCAGGTTTCGATCGAGCGCCATCTCGTACTGCTGCTGCTCCTTGAAGTTCGGCAGCCGGTAGTAGCGCGGCGCGATCGCGCGCACGAAGGCGTAGGCATACGGTAGCGGCTTCGAGCGATCCGGCGCCGTGAGCTTCGCCTTCACGAGCGGCTGCGAGGCATCGAGGCTCGCGCCCTCATCGACGCAAACGTAGCCCCGCGGGAGCACGGCGTAGTAGCCACCTTGGCACGCGTCGAAGGCCGTCGGCTTCTCGGCGCGGGTGAGCGTCTGCCCGACGCGCAGGTAACCTAACTGTTGGCTGCGCGGGTCGGGACGCTCGCGGATCACGATCGCCATCTTCACCGCGCCGAGGAGCGGGCCGCCCTCCTTCGGGATCATGGCGGGTTCGCGGACGACCTCGGCGGAAACCGCAGTCCCCACGGGGGCCGTCTTCAGGTTCGCGACGTCGGGCGGCGCCACCTTTTCGGTAGGCTTGCCGTCCTCGCCACGGCAACCGCCGATCACGGCGACGGCGACTGCCGCCCACAAGACTTTCGAGCATGCTCCCGAACGCATCGACTCGCGGATCGCAGATCCGACTGCGCGGGGCCAAGTTCACCGAGGCACGGGTCGCTTGCGTCGCTCGGGGGTCGAGACTAGGGTCCGACGCGAGTGCGCTGGTAGCTCAGTTGGATAGAGCGTTGGCCTCCGAAGCCAAAGGTCGTGGGTTCGAGTCCCGCCCAGCGCGCCAAGCGATGACTCGCCCTCGCGTGCCCTCGAGCGCGAACGCCTAACGTCGGAAGTTCCCGGAGCCCGCCTTGGGAATTCGTTGGGCGCTGCGACGCGAGCGGCTATCCTCCTCGCCGTCGCGTCATGGCTACCTCGTCCACCGGCAAGTTCAGCGATCCGTTGGGGATCGTGGGCACGGTCGTCGCCGAGAAGTACCTGATCCTCGGCCTCGCCGGTCAGGGCGGCTTCAGCCAAGTCTATCAGGCGCGCCACCTCATCTGGCAGCAGCTGGTCGCCATCAAGTTCTTCGTCATCCTCGAGGAGGCAGACCCTAACGTGCGCGAGCGCTTGCTCGACGACTTCATCCGCGAAGGCAAGCTGATGAGCGAGCTGTCGAGCCGCTCGGCGGCGATCGTGCAAGCGCGCGACATCGGAAAGCTCCAGCGCGACAGCGGCTGGATCCCGTACATGGTGCTCGAGTGGCTCGAAGGTGACGCGCTCGAAAGGATCCTCTCGGCCGAGCGGCGCCAGGACAAGCCCCCGAGGAGCCTCGCCGACGCGCTGCTGATGCTCGAGCCGGTGGCCGCGGCATTGGATCTTGCGCACCGACGTAACGTCGCCCACCGCGATCTCAAGCCGGCGAACATCATGCTGATGACGAGCGAAGGCGACGGAGCGGTGGGCTGCAAGCTGCTCGACTTCGGGATCGCGAAGGTGATGGGCGAGCAGGTCGAGCATCAACAACAGCTGCAGCTCACCGGTCAGCAGATCACGGCGTTCACTCCGAACTACGGCGCGCCCGAGCAGTTCAGTCGCCAATACGGCGCGACCGGCCCCTGGACCGACGTGTTCGCGATGGCGCTGATCCTGATCGAGGTCTTGAGGGGCGGCCTGCGCGCGCTCGACGGGGCGTCGTTCTTCGAGCTCGGCGTCGCGTCGAGCCACCCGGTGCGGCCGACCCCTGGCTACTTCGGCCTCGACGTGGGAGGTGACCTCGAAGCCGTGTTCACGAAGGCGCTCGCAATCGCGCCATCCGAGCGCTACGCGACGATGGGCGAGTTCTGGCTCGAGCTTCATCGGCTCGTCTTCCCCGGCACGGGAGCCTGGCAGACCCGCGGTACGACGGTCGATCCGCCGATGATCCAGGGTTCGATGCCCGCGCCGCTGCCGGCCGTCACCGCGCGCTCGATCCCCGCGCACCTGCACCCGCAGAGCCTCGCGCCCGAAGGGCCACCGGCCGCGACGAGCGCCCCGCTGACCTCCACCGGGAGCGCCGCGGGCCGCACCACGAGCGCGCTGCGGATCGCCCTCGGCGGGGTGCTGCTCGGCGGCCTTGGCGTGTACCTCGCGCTGCGCCCGACGGTCCACCGGGAGCCCCCCGCCGCCGTCTCATCCGCATCCGCGACGCACGAGACAAGCGCACGAGCACCGCTCGCGAGCGCGGCCGCTGGGGGCGCGCAGGAGGGACCGTGTCCTCGAGGCATGAAGGTCGTCAACGGCGGGAGCTTCACGATGGGCTCGAACGACCCGGCGCTGGCGCTCTCGCGGCCGGCCCACCAAGTCACGCTCGATACGTTCTGCCTCGACGTCCACGAGGTCACCGCGCGTGAGTACCGCGCGTGCGTCGACAAGGGCGCGTGCAAGCCTGCCGACGCAACCCCGTCGTACGGGAAGGCAGACGGTCAGCGCGACGACGAGCACGCGAAGGTCCTCCAAGCGATGGCCGAGCACTGCAACCAAGGAAACGCGGCGCGCGAGGAGCACCCGATCAACTGCGTCGACTGGGCACGCGCGAACGCCTACTGCGCGAGCCAGGGGCACCGCCTCCCGACCGAAGCCGAGTGGGAGCTCGCCGCTCGCGGCGCGGATGGCCGGAAGTTTCCGTGGGGAGATGATCCCGGCAACCACACGTACATGAACGCGGCGGGGCTCGAGTGGCGCGCGTGGCTCACCGAAAGGTCTTTGCCTCGCCCCGCGACGCTGATGTTCGCGGCCGACGATGGTTACGTGGGAACCGCGCCGGTCGGGAGCTTCCCTCGCGCACAAACCCGAAGCGGCCACCTCGATTTGATCGGCAACGTCTGGGAGTGGACGCAGGACTGGTACGCGCTCTACGGAGTCGACGAGCAGGTGAACCCGAAGGGCCCCGGCGCCGGCGATCGTAAGGCGCTCCGGGGCGGCGGCTTCGACGGCGCGACTCCCACGCTCGTCAACGCGGCGGCGCGGCAGCACCAGCTCGCCACGACCAGCGCCCCAACGATCGGGTTCCGCTGCGCGGCCCCGGTTCGGCCGGCTCGCTGAGCCAGACGCGGGCCGATGAACCGCAACGACTCGCGCGTTGCGCGCTCTCCCGCGACCTCACTCGTCGGCGACGAGCGCCCGCTCGAGGGCGGGCACGAGCTTCGCGTAGTGGAACTCGTAGCCAAGCTCGACCGCGCGCTTCGGGAAGACCTTCTGACTTCCGACGACGAGCTCGATCATGTCGCCGAGCACCGGACGAACGAACGCCTCCGGGGCCGCGAACGCAGGCTTGCCGAGCACGCTCGCCATCGTCTTCGCGAGGCCCTTGCCGGTGGTCGCGTAAGGTGACGTGCAGTTGATGGCGCCGCTCACCGCCTCGTTGTCGAGCGACCAGAGGATCATGCCGACGACGTCGTCGACGTGAACCCACGACACCGCGTTGTCGCCCTTACCGATCGGCCCCGCGACGAACGCGCCCATCGGCCCGACCATTCGCGAGAGCGCGCCGCCGCCGCGACCGAGCACGACGCCGATGCGCAGGGCCACGACGCGAACACCGAGGCTCGAGGCGCCCTCGGCCGCGGCCTCCCAGTCCTTGCAGACGCCGGCGAGGAAGTCCCCGCCCGCCCCGCCAGACTCGTCGACTTCACCCGAGGTGGGCGTGCCGTAGTAGCCGATCGCCGATGCGTTCACGAGCACGGCAGGGCGCCGCGCGTTGCGAGCCCGAGAGGAGCCGGCCGCGTCGAGCGCCTCGACGAGCGATGCGGTCGCGCGCACGCGGCTCTCTTTGATGTTGCGCTTCGAGGCGTCGGTCCAACGCTGCGCGACAGGCGCGCCCGCGAGGTTCACGACGGCGTCGACGAACGACAGCTCGTCGAACCACGGGCCCTTCTTGCCCGGCTCCCACTGCGCGACGCGACACTCGCGCGGCAGCTCCTTGCGCGCCGCGACGACGTCGCGCGTGAGGACGGTGACCATATCTCCGCGCGCGACGAGCGCACGAACGAGATGAGCGCCGACGAAACCCGTTCCACCTGCCACCAGGACTCGCATACGACTCGACGCTTTTACCCCACTTCGCGGCCCGGCGCGAGCGCCCTCGCGTCATCCATCCGCCGCTCGACCTGGCGCTCGACCCCGCCACGACACCGCGCGCGTGAGGCGTGAGCGGCGTGTCAGTTCGCGAGGCTCATCGAGGTTGCATCGGCAGCGAGCCCAACCGTCGCGTCGACAGAGCGCGCCGCGTTGGCGTCGTCCGCATCGAGCGCGGCTCCTTCGAGGTCATCGCTCGACACCTCGTCGTTCGAGCCACGCGGCGCGCGCACGGGCTCACCGAGCTTCACCTCGAGGCGCACACCTTGATGCGGATGCCCCACGCCAAGCACGGCGGTCACGAGCTCGCTCAGCTTGCAGGCGCCGCTCTGCGTGATGGTCATGTCGGCGACGAGCGTGACGAGATCTCCGGAAAAGCCGGCGCGTCGAGCGAGCGCGAGCTCCGCGTCACCGCCGACGGCGAGGGTCTCGAGGTAGGGCCGCACGTCGAGCGTCCGCTTGATGCCCTTCGCATCACGCAGGACCAAGAGTTCGCTCGCCGCGAGCGCCGACGCGCAACGCTGCGCGAGGACCGCTTCGGCATCGCCCTCGAAGAGCGAGCGCGCGAGGACGACGAGGTACCGCGCGCCGACCACCATGCGCGCCACGGAATGAGCCTGGGACGGGAGCGCCTCGGCCGCGACGAAGCGAAGCCCCGCGGGGCTTGCCGCGTTCATCCTCGCGAGGAGATCGGTGAGCGCGTCCCCCTCGTAGGAGCTCGTGAGCCGGAGATCGACGAGCTCTCCGAGGCTCGCAAGGCCGAGAGAGAGCGCCGGGGTGAACACCATCTGCGGCTTCGGGTTGAAGCCGCCGCCGTACACGATGCTCTCGCCCGCGCGCTTGAGGATGCGAGGCAGCTCGCGCACGAGATCCAGGTGGCCTAGCAGCGCCGATGCGCCGACCTTCTCGAAGCGAATCCGCAGGCGATGACCTGCGTTGGGGTCGCCGACGACGGGACGTTGCCGCACGCGGCGCCGCGGCTCGGCCTGGGGCTCTTCGGGCGCGTTGGCGCCGAGGCGTCGCAGGTGCACGAGGCGCTCCCCGCGCATGGAGGTGAGGTCGCACGCGACACCACAGTCGTAGCAGACGAGCTTTCGCGCGTCGGCCTCGGCTTCGGTGAGGTTCGTGTGGTGAACGAAGGTCCCCGCGACCTTACCGCATGGCGGGCTCAACCGATCTTGCAGCGCCTTCCGATACTCGCGAGCGAGGAAGCCGTCCTCGAGGCCGACGTCGATGTGGCTCCACGGGAGTCGCGACGTGACGGGGAGCGTGTCAAGGAACAGAGTCGTATTGACCTCGTGATGAGCGAGCGCCTCCTCCCACACCTCGAGGCGGAGCTGCTCGTCCCACGAGTCGAAGCGCGCGCCGTGCCGCCACGCCCGCTCGATCACGTCCGCCAAGCGACGATCGCCACGCGCGAGCACGCCCTCGATCACGCTGCCCCGAGCGTCGTGCGTCCGAAGCTTCACCGCTCGATGGGGGCGCACCGTCTCCCGGAGGAGCGTCTGCTTGCGATCGATCTCGGCGAGCGGATCCATCGCCGCCCACTGGAACGGCGTGTGCGGCTTCGGGACGTGCGTCGAGACGCTGACCGTCACCTCGGCGCGCTTCGTCGCGCGTCGACCGATCTGCGCGGTCCGCGCCCCCGTCTCGACGATGCCACGCACGTCTTCGTCCTCTTCGGTCGGCAAGCCGATCATGAAGTACAGCTTCATGCGATCCCAGCCCCGCGAGAACACGCGCTCGGCCGTCTCCATCAGCTGCGCCTCGGTGACGTTCTTGTTGACCACGTCCCGCATGCGCTGCGTCCCCGCCTCGGGCGCGAAGGTGAGGCCGCCCGCGCGCACGCGCCGCAGCTCGTCGAGGAGCTCCGGAGCGAGGCCATAGGCGCGGAGCGACGCCACGCTGAGGCTCACTCGATCCGCCGCGAGCTCCGGGCCGAGCTGCTTGATGAGCGGATGGATGTACGAGACGTCGGCGGTCGAGAGGGCCGTCAGCGACACTTCGTCGTTGCCGCTCTTCTTCACCGCGCTGCGGACCGTCTCGAGCACCTGGATCGGATCGCGCTCCTGGACGGGGCGGTAGATCATGCCCGCCTGACAGAAGCGGCAGCCCTCGGTGCAGCCGCGCGTGATCTCGATCGAGGTTCGGTCGAAGATCGCTTCGGGACCGCCCGTCGGCCCATCGTCGGGGAAGGGGTAGTCGTTGATGTTGACGGTGGTGCGCCGCACCGGGAACGGGAGCGTCGGATCGGCCGGCTCGACCACGACCTGCAGCCCGTTCGCGGCTTCGACCTCGACCTCGTAGAGCGACGGGACATACACGCCGCCGAGCGCGGCCAGCGCACGCAGTCGCTCCCGACGCGTGACGCCCTCACGTCGCAGTCGCGTCCAGGTGAGCGCGAGCTCGGTGAGCTTTGCCTCGCCATCGCCGATCACGATCGCGTCGAGGAATGGCGCGAGCGGCTCGGGGTGCGTCGCGTTTGGGCCGCCCGCCACGACCAGGGGAGCGTCCTCGCCGCGCTCAGCCGAGCGCAGGGCGATCCCGCCGAGCTCGAGCATCGTCAGGATGTTCGTGAACGTGAGCTCGAACTGGAGCGAGAAGCCGACGACGTCGAACTCCGAGAGCGCGTGGTAGCCGTCGAGCGAGACGAGCGGGAGCTGCCGCTCGCGAAGCTCGGCCTCCATGTCGACCCACGGGCAGTACGCGCGCTCGGCGAGCGTGCGCGGATCGTCGTTCAGGATCTTGTAGAGAATCTTGTAGCCGAGGTGGCTCATCCCGATGTCGTACACGTCGGGGAAG
Source organism: Deltaproteobacteria bacterium (assembly GCA_016875405.1). Lineage (GTDB taxonomy): Bacteria > Myxococcota_A > Polyangia > Polyangiales > Polyangiaceae > SYFR01. Next base: position 47,174 of record VGRJ01000014.1, read on the forward strand.
GCGAGGCAGACGCGCGCCTCGACGCTCGCCCAGTCCTTGACGACCGCGCCGACCTCACCGCCCGCGTAACGCGCGGGCTTCTCGACCCTGGCGAGGAACGACGCGTAGGGGTGCTCTCGAACCACAGGGGCATTCATGGTCGGCGCGAGTCCTAGCACGGAAAGCTGACGTTGCGTCACAAGCGGGGAGAAACCCTGTGCACGGCGAGACGGCTCGCGCGGTTCGCGCGTTTGCTATGGTGACGGGTCGTCCATGCCCTCCCCCTTCAAGATGGTGACCGAGTTCGAGCCGCGCGGCGATCAGCCGCGGGCGATCGCGGAGCTCTCGAAGGGGCTCGACGAGGGCGAGCGGTTCCAGGTGCTCCTGGGCGTCACGGGCAGCGGCAAGACGTTCACCGCGGCGAAGCTCATCGAGCGCAGCGGGAGGCCGGCGCTCGTCCTCGCCCCGAACAAGACGCTCGCGGCCCAGCTCTACGGGGAGCTCCGCGAGCTCTTCCCCGAGAACGCAGTCCACTACTTCGTCAGCTACTACGACTACTACCAGCCCGAAGCCTACATCCCGACGACCGACACCTTCATCGAGAAGGACGCGATCATCAACGACGAGATCGATCGCATGCGGCACGCCGCGACGCACGCCCTCCTGTCGCGCGAGGACGTCATCATCGTCGCCTCGGTGAGCTGCATCTACGGCATTGGCTCGCAGGAGAGCTACCAGGGCATGTTGATTGCGCTCGAGGTCGGCGACGAGCTGCCTCGAGACGTGCTCTTGCGTCGCCTGGTCGACATCCAGTACGAGCGGAACGACGTCGACTTCCACCGCGGGACGTTCCGAGTGCGGGGCGACGTGGTGGAGATCTTCCCCGCGTACGAGGAAGACAAGGCGATCCGGATCGAGCTCTTCGGTGACGAGATCGACTCGGTGAAGGAGATCGATCCGCTGCGCGGCAAGGTGCTCCGCGATCTGCGTCGGACACAGATCTTCCCGGGCTCGCACTACGTCACCGAGAAGGAGCAGCTGCGCCGCGCGATGGACTCGATCCGCGCCGAGCTAAGGGCGCGCCTGCACGAGCTGGACGAGAACGCACGCCTCGTCGAGAAGCAGCGCCTCGAGCAGCGCACAATGTACGACCTCGAGATGCTCGAGCAGATGGGCTTCTGCCAGGGCATCGAGAACTACTCGCGCCACCTGTCAGGGCGTAAGCCCGGGGACCCGCCGCCCACGCTCATCGACTACTTTCCCAAAGATTTTTTGCTGATCATCGATGAGTCGCACCAGACCGTCCCGCAGCTCGGCGCGATGTACCGCGGCGATCGCGCGCGCAAGGAGACGCTCGTCCTGCACGGCTTCCGGCTCCCGAGCGCGCTCGACAACCGGCCGCTCCGCTTCGAGGAGCTCGACACGCACTTCCGCCGCGTCGTGTTCGTCAGCGCGACGCCAGGGGAATACGAGCTCGAGCAGACGAAGGGCGTGGTGGTCGAGCAGATCATCCGCCCGACAGGCCTCGTCGATCCGATCATCGTTCAGCGCCCGGTCTCGGGCCAGGTGGATGACCTCCTCGGGCTCATCCGCGAGCGCGTCACCAAGGGCGAGCGTGTACTCGTCACGACGCTGACGAAGCGCATGGCGGAGGATCTGACCGAGTATTACACCGAGCTCGGGATCCGCGTTCGGTACCTGCACAGCGACATCGATACGCTCGAGCGAGTCGCCATCCTGCGGGACCTGCGGCGCGGCGAGTTCGACGTGCTCGTCGGGATCAACCTCTTGAGGGAGGGGCTCGACCTCCCCGAGGTCTCGCTCGTGGCGATCCTCGACGCGGACAAAGAAGGCTTCCTCCGCAGCGCGCGCTCGCTCATTCAGACGATCGGCCGCGCCGCACGAAACGTGAACGGCACGGTGGTGATGTTCGCCGACCGCGTCACCGCCGCTATGGCGCAAGCGCTCGGCGAGACCGAGCGCCGACGTGAAGCGCAGCTTCGCTACAACCAAGAGCACGGCATCACCCCGAAGACCGTGATGAAGGCCATCCTCGATCTGTCGCCGACCTCGGGCCAGCGCGACTACTACGCGGTGTCACGCGGCGGAGGCGAAGCCGCGGACGTCAGCGCGGACGAGGTCGACGTCGGCGAGCTCGCCGAGCGGCTCCGTCAGGAGATGTTCACCGCCGCCGAGAACCTCGAGTTCGAGCGAGCCGCCCGGCTCCGCGATCGGCTCCGAAAGCTCCGCGAGGAGCACGGCGACGCGCTCGACTCGGTCGGCCCCGCGCCCGCGACGTCGAAGCGCCCTGCGAAGAAGCCGACTTCCAAAGGCGCCGCTTCCCGCGGAAAGCGCCCTCCCTCGGGCAGCGCTCGCCGCCGCTGAGCGACGCTGCAGGGCGGCGCCGGGCCGCCACAAGCGACAGCCTCGCGAGGGGCGCCACCTCCGACACGGGCCTCCGCGCAACGGCGCGCATCCCCGCGACCGATCACGGCATCAGCTTGAAAATCTCGGCCGAGTGGGGCTCGACCTTGAAGAAATCGACGACGACCTCGGTGAGCTCCCCAGGCTCGACGCCCTTCGCGAACACGGTGCCCCCACCGGTCGCCACGACGCGGTTGACGACGCTTTCGAAAGTGGCCGGGACCGCGTTGTCGGTCGGGTTGACGTAGACCCAACCCTTCTCGAAGCGCCGCACGAACAAGCCCCCCGCGTCGACCAGCTCGTCGATGGACTTCCCCGTCTCGAGCGGCGCCCCGAGATCGATCGACCACTCCGGGTACCACTCGAGTGCGTTCGCGGCGTGGTAGTCGAGGAAGGTGCGAGGACCGCGCACGAGCAGATAAACCCCGTGGAAATAGCGCCTCAGCTCACGGTTCGTCGGCTTGTCGAGGCGTCCCTTCACGATCACGGTTCGATCGCCCGTCAGCGCGAGGAGGCGGTTCGCCCACGGGATCCACTGTCCGACGGAGAACCCCGCCGAGCGCGTCACATCGACCATCACGCCGCCGACGCTGCCGTACTTCGTGGTGTCCCACGGCTCCGCGAGATCGCCCACGTCGACGAGCAGCGGGTAGCCCTTCGCGGCGAGCTCCTTCTCGACCCCAACCGCGAAGCCCTCCCACTCCTCCGAGAAGGTGAAGCCGCCGAGCTCGGGGAGCTTCGCGGTCACGAGCCCCGTGCCCTCGAGCCTTGGCTCACGCGGCTTCAGGCCCTCCTCGAGGATTGCGGTCGGCGAGCCCACGGTCGCGAGGACCCCATCGAAGTCACCGGCGGCGATTTGCTTGGCGACGCTGTCGGACCAGTAGCCGCGAAAATCGGTATTCGCGACGTTCATCAGCCACTTCCCGTCGTATCCGCTCGCGACGCGCTTGCCTTTGGCGTCGTGCCAGAACCAGGGCTCGTACACGTCCACGACGTCGAAGTCGCTGCCCCAGGTCTTGCCGTCGAGGATGAACTCGAGATCGGCGGTCGGCTGCCAAATCGCGAGCCGCTCGTGCAACACGAGGAAGTCAGACCGGTGCGCGCGGATCGCCTGGGCGACCGGAGCGGTGATGCGGCGCGCCCCGTCGAAATGGCTCGCGACGAAGGAGAGCTGCGCCGGCGACATCGCCGCGGGGAGTCGATCGACGAGCAAGCCGGTCCGCTTGGTCGTGTCGGGAAAGGGCCGCGGACCGACGACGCCCCCTCCGCTGCCCGTCATCGCGCTCGAGGACGCGCCGTCGCTCGACGACGCACCGCCCGCCCCCGCCTCGCCTCCCGCGCCGCCGGAGCCCGCAGAGGCCGAAGCGCTCATCGCGCTCGACGTCGACTCGCCCTCGAGGCCACCGATGAAGCGCAGCGAGCACGCTGAGGTGAGGCCCGCGACGGCGCACGCGACGAGGACAGGACGACCGAGGGATGACGCTTGCATCACGTGCCTCACAAGATACCACCGACGACGCTGGAGGCGCGCGCCTTCAGCCCTTGACGGCACCCGCCGTGAGCCCCGCGACGAGGTGCCGCTGCACCCAGTAGAAGATCGCCATCACCGGCGTCGAGACGACGAGCGCCCCCGCCGCGAACGCGGGCCAGTTCGCGTCGTGCTCGCCGATGTAGCGCTGCAGGACGACCGGCAAGGTGAAGAGCTCTTCCTTTCCGAGGAGCGTCGCCGCGAGGATGAACTCGTTGTACGCGCTCATGAACGCGAAGAGCGACGTCACCGCGATCGCGGGGCGCGCCGCGGGCAGCACGACGCGCAGGAAAGCCTCGAAGCGCGTCGCCCCGTCCACCATCGCCGCCTCCTCGAGCTCGAGCGGGATCGCCTCAAAGGCCGCGCGAAGCTGGAAGATCGCGAACGGAACGGACGTGGTGGCGTAGCAGAGGACGAGCCCCGTCCGCGAGTCGAGCAGCCCGAGGACCTCGAGGAGAACGTAGAGCGGAATGGCGCCCGCGACGGCCGGAAACATCTGCGTCGCAAGGAGCGCGTTCGTGCCAGAGCGCTTGCCCACGAACTCGAAGCGCGCGAGGGCGTACGCAGCGGGCACCGCGATGAGGACCCCGACGAGGGCCGCGGACGACGAGACGACGAGCGAGTTCACGATCTGTCTCCCGAAGAGCCAGACCTCGCGCCCGTCGGAGCTCGTGCGCGAGGCGCCGACGACCTCGACGAGGTGCTCGAGCGTCGGCTGCTCGGGCAACGGCAAGAGCCTCGGCTCCGGGGTCTGTTGCCGCGAGAACGCGAGCGAGACCACCCAGAGGACCGGATAGAGCGCGAACGCCGTCGCAGCGAGCAAGACCGCGTGCACCGCGAGCGACTCTGCAAGAGAAGGAGGCTCACGCGCGGGGTCGCTCACGTCGCCGCCCTCCGACCGAAGCGCGCACCGAGCCGCGTCACTCCGAAGAGCAGCGCGAAGATGAGGACCGAATAGGCAGCGGCGTAGCCGTACTGCGCTTGGCGCGTGAACGCCCAGCGATAGGCCTCGCTCACGAGGATGTCGGTCTGTCCGTCGGGCTCGCCCCCGGACACGAGGAAGACGACGTTGAACATGTTGAACGTCCAGACGGCGCCGAGAGCGACCGACGGAATCATCGACGGTCGCACGATCGGAACGACGATGCGCGTGAAGCGCTGCCAACGGGTCGCGCCGTCGACCTCTGCAGCCTCGAGCACCTCGCGAGGGAGCGACGTCAGAGCGGCGATCGTCACCACCATCATGAAAGGGAACCCCAGCCAGACGTTGGTGGTGACGTTGGCAGCGAACGCCGTCGCGAAGCGCGCAAACCAATCGATCGGCTCGAGGTCGACGCCGAGGGCGCGGAGCTTCGTAGTGAGCGCCGTGACCGCGCCGAACTGGCGATGAAACATGCCCCGCCAGGCGAGGGCCGTGACGTAGCTCGGCACTGCCCACGGCACGATGAGGAGGACGCGGTAGGCCGCGCGCATGCGAAGGACGGGGCGGGAGAGGAGGACGCCGAGCGTCGCGCCAATGGTCACGTGGAGGCCGACGTTCAGCACCGTCCACGCGACCGTGACGGCGAGGACGAGGTAGAACGAGCCGGTCGCGAGGAGCGGACCGCCGCGCGCCGTGAGGATGTCGATGAAATTGGCGGTGCCCACGTACACGGTCTCGCCCGGGCGCCCGGCGGTGAGTGAGATCGCGGCCCCGGCGACGAGCGGCGCGAAGACGAGCAGGCCGAGCGCGAGCACGGCGTGGATGAGATAGCGGTACGCAGGGAGCGACGCGACGACCTCGGCCCGAAAGGAGGCGTCGCGCGAACGCCTGACCAGGGTGAGCGCCCCGGCGAGCAGCGCGAGGCCGATGAGCACGAGCAGCGGGCGACGCGAGGCCTCGGGCGGCGGCGGACGGCGCACGTCGTCGAAACGTCGCTTCGCTTCCTCGAGCGCAGCGCGCGGCTCCGCGGAGCCGTTCAACACCTTGCGGATCGCCTTCTCCGAAGGCTCCCACACGGCGCGCATCGCGGCGCTCGTCGGCATCGGGTCGGCCTCGCGAGCCGCCTCGGCAAAGCCGCGCACGACCGGATCGTCGGGTAGCTCCACGTCGGTACGCGCCGACACGACGTGGGCGATTCGCATCCGCGTCGCGGCCGCCTCACGCGACGCGAGCAGCGCCGCGAGCGCGCGGGCCTCCGGTCGCGAAGCGCCCCGCGGCGATGCCATCACCGCCTCGACCGTGAGCAGCGGCCGCATGCGACCTCCGGTGACGCGGACGCGAGGCAGCGGCGCGACGGCGTACTGCACCGCCGCGTCGCCGAGATCTCCCGCGAGCCACGGGCCACTCACGGCGAACGCCGCGCGCCCCGAGCGAAAGAGCTGCGTCACGAGCGCCCCGTCGGCGTTGCCCGGGACCTTCCCGGAGCGCTGGAGCTCACGGGCGAGGACGAGCGAACGCTCGGCCCCCTGACCGACGAAGCCGAAGCGCTCGTCGGGCCAGAGGAGCCGCCCCCCGAACGCGGCGAGGAACGGCGCGTGGTAATAAGCGCTCCGGCTCTCGTAGGCGAGGAGCACCTCACCGCTCGCGAGCGGTCGCACGAGGACGGCCTCGAGATCCTCGAGGTCGGTCGGCACCCGTCGCGCGAGCGCGCGGTTCACGTAGAGCGCGACGCACTTCTGAGAGAGCGGCACCGCGAGTTGACGCCCCTCAATCTCTACCGCCCGGAGCGCGGAGGGCGCATACCCTACGCGCTCGACCTGCAGCTCCGCGACGAGCCCCTGACGCAGGTAGTCCCCGAGGCGCTCGTGCGCGTCGATGAAGAGGTCCGGACCCTCGCCGTGAGGAATGGCAGCGGCGAGCTTCGTCGCGAACGCGTCGGCCGGCACCGCGAGAAGCTCGACCTCGATCCCGGAGGTGCGGACGATCTCCTCCAGCGCCCGGGCCTCGGCACCTCTGTAGGCGTGCCAGAGGCGCACGGGCTCCGCGCTCGCCGCGCGGGTCGACGCGAGCGAGGCGACGAGCACGAGCAGCGCCGCGAGCGCCCTCAACATCGCAGCGCGAGCCCCGTCTCGGCATCGAAGAGGTGCACGCGCGAGGGCTCCACCGCGAGGCGGCGAGCCTCGCCGACGCGGACGTCCACGGTGGGCTCGAGGCGAACGACGAACGGCGCCCCGCCGATCGACGCATGCGCGTAAGTCTCGCCGCCGAGCTTCTCCGCGAACTCGAAGCGCAGCTCGACCGTGGCCTGACCGCTCGCCTCGTCGACGAGCGCAACGTCGTGCGGACGCACGCCGACGATGACGCGACGACCGGAGACGAGCCCATCGAACTCGGCCGCGCCCAACGTGAAGCGCGCGCCGGCCGAGTCTGCGATCCAGGCGGCGCCGTCCCGAACGAGCGTCGCCTCGAGGAAATTCATGGGCGGGCTGCCGAGGAAGCCCGCGACGAAACGGCTCCTCGGCCGGTCGTAGATCTCGAGCGGCGCGCCCGACTGCTCGACCTTCCCGCGGTGCAAGACGAACATCACATCGGCGAGCGTCATCGCTTCGACCTGATCGTGCGTGACGTAAATGCTGGTGGTGCCGAGCGCCTCATGCAGGCGACGGATCTCGACGCGCACCTGACCGCGCAGCGCCGCATCGAGGTTCGAGAGCGGCTCGTCGAATAGGAAGAGGCCCGGTCGCCGCACGATCGCGCGCCCCATCGCGACGCGCTGTCGCTGCCCGCCCGAGAGCGCCTTCGGCATTCGGTCGAGGAGGGCGTCGAGCCCGAGCATGCGGCTCGCCTCGGCCACCCGTGACGCGATCTCGGCGGGCGGCACCTTCCTCAGCGTGAGGCCGAAGGCGAGGTTGTCGCGGACGGTGAGGTGCGGATAGAGCGCGTACGACTGAAACACCATCGCGATGTCGCGCTCGCGCGGCTCGAGTCGAGTCACGTCGCGCTCGCCGAACCGGATGGTCCCCGAGCTCGGCCGCTCGAGCCCGGCGAGCACACGCAGGAGCGTCGACTTGCCGCAACCGCTCGGACCGACGAGCACCGCGAAGGCCCCCTCGGGGATCGCGAGGGCGATCTCGTCTAAGATCGTGTTCGACCCGAAGCGCTTCGTGAGACGCTCGACCGCGACCGAGGCCATCTTCGCTCGCCTCCCTCAGAGCTCCGACTGGGGGACGAGCAGCGCGCCCGTCCTTGGAGGGAGCTCGATGAGCAGCGTGCCCTGCCCGCTCACGGTGTACTTGGTGCCGGGTGGCGAGCTCGGGCTGCCGAGGACGTCGACGAGCACCGTGCCAGGGTTGACCCCGACCTTCATCGGCGCGCCGCCGAAGACGGGGGCCGACACGTGCTCCCGGTTCGTGTTCATGACGACGAGCGCATAGGCGTCTCCCGCGTCGCCGCCCGAGCGCTCGAAGGCGAAGATGCCCGCATCTTGCTCCGCGCCCGTCCGCGCCGAAGCCCACACCACGCGGGCGTCTCCGCGCCGCAGCGCGACGTACTTCGCCCTCAAGCGGGCAAGCGCCTGCGTGTAGCGGAACGTGTCCCCGGTCGTCGCGTAGCCGGTGAGCCACATGTCCTCGCGGTTCGCCGGGTCGTTGCCGCCACGGAGGTCCTGCTCCGTGCCGTAGTAGATGCAGGGCAGCCCGTCCTGGCTCATGACGAAGAGGAGCGCGAGCCGGAGCCCGGCGGCGTCGCCTTCGAAGAGGAAGCGCGGGACGTCGTGGTTGTCGATGAAGTTCACCAGCGTCTTCACCGGCGGGAGGCCGGTGCCGAGCTCGTTGGCGGACGTGCCGTAGTGCTTCGTCCGGTCGGACCAAAGTCGCTCGATGCGATCGGTCGAGAGGCTGTCTCGGAAGACGTCGCGGATGACTTGGTAATACTGGGGGAAGTGGAACACCCCGTCGAGCTGGTCACCGGTGATGCCGAGCCCATCCTCGACACACTCGTTCTCACGCGCGAGCGTCTCGGCGCTCGGGAGCTCGCTCTTTGTGTACGCGCCGACGAGCTCCTCGCGACCGTCGAACGCCTCGCCGAACATGAAGAAGTTCGTCTTGCCTTGGCGAGCGAGACGCTGCCTGACCTTCTGCGCGAAGTAGCGCCAGAACTCGCGGTCGACGTGCTTGATGGTGTCGATGCGGAACCCATCGACGTCGGTGAGCTCGACCCAGCGAGCATATACGTCGACCATCGCCTGCTTCACCTCGCAGCGCGTCGTGTCGAGGTCCTTCAGACCACCCGGAAAGTCGCCGTGGAGGAGCTGGTCCGGGTCCTCGAAACTCACGGTCCGACCGCGACGGTTGTACATCTCCGGGCGCTGCAAGACGACCGGGACGGGGGGCATGTGGTTCGACGCCGGGTCGTGGTTGAAGATCACCGGTGCGGGACCGGCCTCACCGAGCGACGTCTCGGCCTGGATGCCACGCGGATCGAAGTCGGGGTCGTACTCGTTGATGTGCGTGACCTCGGACTGCTCACCGCTTCCGCGCACCGACTCGTCAGGGTTGCCGTTCAGGTTGATGTCGTAGAAGAAGAGCTGCCCGACGTGGTTCGTCACGACGTCGAGGATCACCGCGATGCCGCGATCATGAGCGCTTCGCACGAGCGAGCGGAGCGCCATGAGGTCGCCGTAGTGGATGTTGGTCGTAGTGAAATCCTGGGGCCAGTAGCCGTGGTAGCCGTCGACGCTCGCGTCGGTCTCGACGTTGCGATAGACTGGCGAGATCCACAGCGCGCCGACGCCGAGCTCGGACAGGTAGTCGAGCTTGCCCTCGAGGCCGGCCCAGTCGCCGCCGTGCCAGCGCGCCTGCGACGACATGTCGACGTTGAAGTTGTTGCCGGCGTCCCCGTCGGCGAAGCGATCGACGAGCACCTGATAGATGACGCGATCGCGCCAGTCCGCGACGTTCGTCTCGAGTCGGACCGGCGCGTCGAGCCCGTCGAACGACATGCAGCCGGTCGTCATCGCGAGGAGCGCCGCTCCGAGAAAACCTATCGCGCGTGTCATTGCAGCGTGCCTCCGTAGCTCGAAGAGCCGAACCACCACTCAGCGCCAACTCCGAAGAAATGCTCTACCGCGCGCGTCCTGAATGGATCGTCGACGGGATAGAGGGCGCGCGCCCCCGCGTCGCGGAAGCCCGCAGAGTAGATGAGCCACATCATCGGTCGGCTGAACGAGCCGCGGCCCGCGGGCGAGATGAACGGCATCACCGCGAAGCGCGGCATCGTCGCGACGATCGGGGCCGGCGAGCCGCCCTCCTCCGGGACGACGAGCGTACCGCGCTGCTGGAGCTGATAGCCGCCCTCGACGCCGATGCCCAACCAGTCACGAAACCACACCTGCGGCCGGACGATGACGCTGCCCTCGTCGACGTCGCTCGCGTCGAGCGCGCGGCTCGCATTGCGGAAGGACCGGAGGTAGCCGCCGGCCATCACCGCGAAGCGACCGAGCTCGTAGTTGCCGCCGAAGGCGACCTGTAGCTCGCGCGCGCCGCTCGTCGTGCGATCAACGCCGAGGCTCGAGGGGGTTGCGAACTCGCCGTAGGCCGCGAGCCCGCCCGCGTACCGAACGAACACGTTGAGGTGGCTGTTGCGTTCGCCCGTCCAGGCGCCGAGCTGGCCACCGACCACAAAGCCAGCCTCGGCCGGAACAGCCTCGAAGACTCCGTCACGCGCCGTCTCGCGCTCGCCCGCCGGGAGCCGATGCGCCTCGCCGTACGCGACGAGCTTCATACCGACCTTCTCGCCGAATCGAATCGGCTGCTCGAGCCGTGCGCTCCCGATCCAGCGCTGTCGATCGAGCAGGTCGATGGTGGCCGCGCCGAACTGATTGAGCGGCGACGGGCGCGACGCGCGCTGTTTGTAGAACGGGCTGTCGGGCTGGCCGAAGCCGATGTGGAGCTGGGCGATGGTGTGGGTCGGCGCTTCGAAGCGGAGCCCGGCGCCCATCGTGTTGAGGTTGTCGAGCGGCCAGAAGTTGAGGAGGTAGATGTCGTCGCCGCGGTACATGCGCGAGCCGGCCCACGCCGAGAGCCCGCGGTGCCCGAGGTTCATCGCCTCGAGGTAGAGGTTGCGCACCGCTACCTGGGCGTCGAACACGCCGTTGTGGTGAAAGATCGAGTTGCCAATCGCGAGCGTCGAGACGATGCGCGTGTCGATGCCGGTCGCCTCCCAGTGGTCCTCGCGGCGCAGCTCGAGCTCGACGTAGTTGACCGCGTCGACGCGACTGCCGTAGGCCACGATGTCGCTGTCGCGGGCGGGGCGACCAGCCGCATCGCTCGCCGCGAGCACGCGCCCGTACGAGCCGAAGACGAAGGTCCCGCGATGGCCGTTCGTGTTGGTCGGGACGACGAGGCCGGCACGCGCGAGCGTAGGAGCAGGCTCGGACGGCGGTGGGCTCACCGGCTCACGCGGCTCGACCTTCGGCGGGGCATCGGCCATCGGCGTGCGCTTGTCGCTCGGTGCGGTGCTCGAGCGCTCCGCGAGAGGAGGCTCGTCCTCACGTCGCGACGCGTCCTCGCGCGAGGCGCGCTGGGTCGCCGCCTTTGGCTCGGCGCTCTCGTCGCCGTGCTCGCGACGGGTCGTCCGCTCCGCCGTCGTGGGCTCCTCGGTCGCGTCGCGTCGAGGTCGACGAGGCGCGGGCGTCACGTCATCGGAGCGCGCCGACGACGCGGCGAAGGTCGCGGTGAGGAAGACAGTCGAGGTGAGGAGGAAACGCACGGTTGGGTCTCGGGGAAGGTACACCAAAACGCGCCCGGGAACCTGCAGCATGACGACATCGCGCCTCGTCTTCACGATCCATTATCACCGGCCCTTTGGGAACCTGGATGAGGTGTTCGAAGCGGCCGTCGAATACTGCTACCGGCCGACGGTCGCGCTGCTCGCAGACGACCCCGACATCCTTACCGCGCTCCACGTCTCGGGTGCCGCTGCTCGACTGGCTCGAGACGCGCCCCGCCGACGTCCTCGAGGAGCTCGAGAAGCTCGTCGCGCGCGGGCAGGTCGAGCTCCTCGGCGGGGCCGAGCAGGAGCCGGTGCTCGCCGTGCTCCCGGAGCGAGATGGACGTGCCCAGCCGACCTTGCACGCCGCTCGATGCGAGGCCCTCTTCGGCGCGCAGCCCACGAGGATGTGGCTCGCGGAGCGCGTGGGGGAGCCTGCGCTCGCCCGCACGATTGGCGAGGCCGGGACTGCGCGCGACGTCCTCGAGGTGGACCATGCGCGTCGCTGGGCTCGGCTCGTATTCGAGGGCTCGGGCCTCAGGCTCGACAAACGCCGGTCGCTCGACGGCTCGCTCGAGTGCGCGTACCGCCTGGAGTCGCGCGACGGGACGAGAGCGCTGCGGCTCGCGAGCTCGATCGACCTGACGCTCCTCGCGCCGGACGAGCTCGGCGGCCGTCTCATCGAGGTCACGTGCGAGGCGGGGCCTGGGCCGCTCGCGCCGGGCGCGCGCGCCACGCCTCGAGGGGGTGACGTCCGTCCGCGTCGCGTGCGAGGCTCTCGGCATCGACGTGACCCTCCGCCCCTCTCCCCCGTGCGAACTCTGGCGCCTCCCGATCGAGACGGTGACGCGAAGCGAGCGAGGCTTCGAGGCCATTCACCGGGGGACGTCGCTCGTGTTCGTGTGGGACGCGGCGCTCGAGCCGGCGCGACCGCTCGAGGTGACGCTCGCGTTGACGGTGTCCTCATGAGACGGTCGCTGCTCTTCGCGCCTGGCGCAGGTGCCCCCTCGACCTCCGAGTGGATGCGCGCGTGGGCGGCTCGACTCGGCGCGCTCGGGGACGTGCGCACGCTCGACTACCCGTACATGCACGCTGGTCGACGTCGGCCCGATCGCCTCCCGGTCCTCGTCGCTGCGCACCGCGACGCAGCCGACGCGTCAGCCTCGTGCGATGGGCCGCTCGTGTTCGTCGGCAAATCGATGGGCGGTCGAGTGGGCTGCCATGTCGCCCTTGAGCGTGCCCCGAGCGCGCTCGTGTGCTTTGGCTATCCGCTGCGCTCGCCGGCCGGGAAGCTCCGAGACGAGGTGTTGCTCGGGCTCGCCACTCCGATCCTCTTCGTGCAAGGAACGCGCGATCCGCTGTGCCCGCTCGACGTGCTCGACCGAGTGCGCGGGCGCATGACCGCGACGAGCGAGCTCGTCGTCGTCGACGAGGGTGACCACTCGCTCCTCGTGACGAAGCGCTGGCTCGGTCGGCACGAGAAGACACAAAGCGACATCGACGCCGCGATCCTCGAGGCCGTCGAGGGCTTCCTCGAGACCTACGCCGCCCCTCACGCGGTCGAACGCGCAATCACCGCCGGAGGGTAAAGGCGACGGTGTCGTGAACCGCCGACCCGAAGGCGTTCGTCGCGAACACCTCGAGCTCCGCGCCGTCGACGAGGTTCCACGCGAGCGTCTGGTCGAACGCCTGAGTCGAGCACCCTTCGATGGCGAAAAAGATCGCGTCGTCAAACGTGGCCGTCACGGCCCCCGCGCGCGAGACGACGAGCCTGAGGCCTGGGTAACTGCTGACGTAGTGAGGCGCAACGTTCGCGAGGACGAGGCGAAGCGAGACGTCGACGCTCGTCGCCCCGACGACCATGACGCCGCCAACCCGCAGACCATCGGGAGCGCCGTCCTGAATTGCGGGGTCCGCCACGCACGCCTCGAGCGCGTCGGTCGTCTCGGCGAGGCGTGCGACCGCCTCGGGCTCGAAGCACAGCGAGCCGTCGCACGTCGGCGAGGGAGCCGCCGGCTCTGCTTCGACGACGACCGTCGCGCCGCACCCACCAGCGACGAGGAGCGCCGAGGCCCCGAACCCCGACCATGCGCGCGTCGACCACACCCGGCCACGATGCCGAGCCGAGCGCCGCGAAGCAAGAGCGCCCCCGCGAAGTTGCCAGCATGCACGGCGCGGGTACACCTTGAGAGATGCCCCTCGATCGCGATGAGTTCCGGGAAGCGCTGCTCTCGGTGATGGAGCAGAAGGACCACTGGGCCTGGCCTCGGTTCACGGCGGGGGAGGTGCCACGGGACTTGCTCCATCATCACCTCGAGCAGGAGTTTGCGAGCTACGTGAGGGACTTCCCGGTCCTCGTTGCGCGCGCGTACGTCGCGTGCCCGATCGCCGAGGTGCGGCGCCTCCTCGTCGAGAACGTCTACGAAGAGGAGACCGGAGGCCTCGCGGCCGGACGACCTCACCCCGACCTCTTCCTCGAGGTGCCGCGTGGGCTTCAGATGGACCTCGCGCGCTTCGAGCACGTCACGCTCCTCCCCGAGACGGCCGCGTATCGAGCGGTGCTCGACGAGCTCACCGAGCAGCACGGCTGGGAGGTCGCCGCGGCCGTGAGCACGCTCTTCCTCGAAGGGACCCGCTTCGAGCGGGGGGAGCTCGATCCCAAGGCCGAGCGCCGACCCGAGCCGCCTCTCGACCGTCACCCGCTGGTCGTCCACTACGGCCTCGATGTCGAACGCCTCGCGCTGACGAAGGCGCACCGACGCGTCGAAGGCGCACACCGCGCCGCCGCCTGGACCATGCTCCTCGACCACATCGTACCGTCTCGCCGTGACGACGTCGTGGCAGCCATGCGGCGCGTGCTCGAGGCCTGGCTGCGCTATCGCGACGCGGTCGCCGTCGCCTGCGGGCTCGCTCGCTGACAGGGCACCGCGCGACGCGGAAGGGCGGCTCGCCGACCACCAAGCGTGCTCGGAGTTCCCACGAACGGCTGGCTTCGGTATCGTGCTGCCATGCGCGTTGGCTTCATCGGTCTCACAATTCTTGCCGCCTGTTCGGCCGACCTCGAGCCTCAAGCGCCCGAGCGCGTGGGCACCGTCGAAGAGGCGCTCACCGTCGATGCGGCGGTGAACGGCGGCTGCTCGACCAAGATCGTCGAAGGCCTGAGCAAGCAGATCGTGGCGCAAGCCGAGTGCATCGCCATGGGGGCGTTCAGCAACGTGCCGAAGCGCCCCAACGTCACCTTCGGGAGCGCGGTGCTGCCCTACATGCAGGAGCCTGGGCGGGACGCGCTGCTCGCCGCGCTCGACGCGAGCCCAGGCACGAAGATGACCATCAACTCGATGCTCCGCACCGTGGCGCAGCAGTACCTGCTCTACCGGTGGTACCTCGGCGCCAAGTGCGGCATCGCGCTCGCGGCCAAACCCGGCAGCTCGAATCACGAGACCGGACTCGCGATCGACATCCAGGAGTACTCGACGTGGCGACCGAAGCTCGAAGCGAAAGGCCTCGCGTGGCTCGGGTCGAACGATCCGGTGCACTTTGACTACGAAGGCCCGGGAGCCGCGAACCAATCGGGCGTTGGCGTGAAGGCCTTTCAGCAGCTGTGGAACCTGAACCATCCCGAGGATCCGATCGCCGAGGATGGCGATTACGGGCCGCAGACCGAAGCGCGGCTGAAGCAATCGCCGGCCGAAGGTTTCGCGACGGTCCCGAGCGAGTGCGGCGGCACGGGCGGCGGTGGCGGTGGCGGCGGCGGCTCGACGCCGGGGGGTGAGGTCGAGCTCGCCGTGGCGTTGCTCGATGCGCCGGACGCCTTCGCGGACGGCCCCTCGAAGGGCGTCCCGGATCTCGTGGTCGGCAAGCGCTACACGCTCGCGATCACGGTCATGAATGGCACCGACACCGATCTCGAGACCTCGACGGTGACCGTCACGCTCCCGGCCGCGCTCTCGAGCAGCGGGGCTGGGACGATGTCGCTCTCGATCGGCGCGCTCGCCGCGGGTACGTCGACCACGCTCGAGGCGCGGGTCGACGCGCTCGCATACTCGGTGGTCGAAGTCGCGCCGGTGTCGATCGAGGCCACCCTCGGCGACGTCACCGCGACGCGCTCGGTCGACGTGTACAGCGATCGCCGCTGGGACTTCGATGGCGAGCGGCTCGAGGGATGGACCTCGGCGCAGATGCTCGCGGTCACGAGCACCGCCGAGATGGGCGAGGCGGCCGCCGATGGCGAGCTCGTCCTCACCGGCGCCGCGGCCGCGCTGGCCGCCGAATCGCCTGCGATCAACATCACCACGGCCGGGCTCGGGGATCTCGTCTTACGCGCCCGTCGTTCAGGGGATCCCGACGGAGCCGCCGTGCTCGATCTCGACGGGACCTCGCTGCCGCTCGAGCTCCCGGCCGACGGAGAGCTTCACGAGATCGTGATCCCCGTGGCCTCGCTCCCAGCGACGATCACGCGCGTGCGCTTCGTGCCATTCCAGGGCGGAGCCGCGAAGACCGCCACGGCAGCGCTGGCGTCGCTCGTCATCGGCGATCGTCGAGGCGTCCGCGACGGAGGGGACAACGGCTGCGGCTGCGAGGTCGCACCGGGGGAGCGCGACGCCGACGAGCGCTCGCTCGCGTGGCCGGCGATGCTCCTCGGAGTGACGGTCGCCGCGCGTCGGCGGAGGCGCGGCTAGAGCTTCGGCGGGACGCCCATCTCTTGGAGCAGGTGGTCGGCGCCGTCGACGCGATCCATGATCCAGAGCGGGTAGCGAATGTCGACGTGGATCGAGCGCGTGATGGGCGGCATGAACAGCCAATCCGACGCCATCGCCTCGTAGTTGCCGTCGAACACAAGCCCGACGAGCTCTCCCTTCGCGTTCAGCGTCGGCGAGCCGGAGTTTCCGCCGGTGATGTCGAGATCGGCGAGGAAATTGACGGGGACCTCACCGAGCGCCGCGTCCTCATAAGGACCGAACGGCCCCTGGCGCGCCGCCTCGACGAGCGGCTTCGGCGCGTCGAACGGCTCGGCCCCGGTGTGCTTCGCGGCCATCTCGGAGAGCTTGGTGAACGGGTGGTAAGTCGGGGCGCCGACCTTCGGGGAGTAGCCACGTACGGTCCCGTAGGTGAGGCGCAGGGTGGCGTTCGCGTCGGGGGCGAGCATTCCCCCTGCCTTGGCGCGTAGGCCGCTCACGTACGTCACTCGAGCGTCTAGCGTGTCGCCCACGTAAGCCTCGCCCAGATCCTCGAGCTCCTGCAGCGTGGGTCGAAGCGCGAGGGCGAGCTTGAGGAATGGGTCGTCGCTCTTCTTAAGCTCGTCCTGCGTTGCCTTCTCGAAGAGCTTCACGCGAAGCTCTACGTCCTCGAGCTTCGTCTTCGCGAACATCGCGGCGAGCGCGGCGTCGATGGCCGCGGCCGTCGGCTCGCCCTTCGGTACCACGAGCGAGACGAGCTTCGGACGCTTCTCGAGCGGGAGGGCAGCCGCGCGCGTCAGGGCGAGCTTCAGCTTCTCGTGCTCGAGGCGCCGGGCGTACGTCTGCTGCTGGTGGCGCTGCGACTGGACGAGCCGCTTGTGGTTGCGCTCCTGGAACGCCGGGTCGCGATCGGCGTCGGCCTTCGGTCGTTCCCGGGCCATGCGGACGATGGTGTCGGCGGCGCCGAGGAGCGCCGACATGCTGACCACCTCGAGGAGCGCGGCCTCCTCGTCGCGACGCGCGCGATACCTCCCGTGCGCCGACGCCAGCGCATCGAGCGCGGCGCCGACCTTCGCGTGCTCGGGCTGCGTCGCTGCCCAGGTACGGAGCTCGCGCTCGAGCACCCCCTTCTTCGCGGCGAGCCCATCGGCGACGAGTCCATCGAGCTGCCCCTTCGTGTTCGTGAGCACGTTCGAGAGGCCACGCCAGAGGTTCCGCCCCTTGATCTCGAGCTCCTTGTCCTCGCGACCGAGCCGATCGAGCAGCGCGAGGTAGTCTTCGCAGAGGCGGATCCGACGCGGGTAGTACCACTCGACCGCCTCGGACACCTCGGCCGCGGTCTTCAGGCGAGAGGTGCGGCCGGGGTACCCCGCGACGAACACGAGATCCCCGGGAGCGAGCGGCTCCTTCGCGATCGAGAGCCAGTGCTTCGGGCGGTAGGGGACGTTCTTCGGGTCGTTGTCGGCGGGAAGCTGATCAGCCCCGACGTAGGCCCGGAAGAACGTGAAATCTCCCGAGTGCCGCGGCCAGCGCCAGTTGTCGATCTCGCCGCCAAAATCCCCGACGCCCTCGGCGGGCGCGTACACGAGCCGGATGTCGCGGAGCTCGAGCTGCTCGATCAGCATGTACGTCTCGCCGTCGAAGAAGCTCACCACGTTGCAACGCAGCTCGGGGTGCCCCTTCTCGCACGCCGCGACGAGCTCCTTCTGGCGGCGCTCGATGCGATCAAAGCGCTCCTTCGGCTCGGTGACGGCGGCGAGATCGCCGCGGACCTCCTGAGTGACGTCGCGCGCGGAGCGGGTCACGAACACGCGGGCGGCCGGGCCGTTCGAGCGCTCGTCACCGCGGGTGCGCGCGAGGTACCCGTCGCGAAGGAGGTCATTCTCCTTCGTCGAGTTGAACTGGAGCGCGCCGGTCGCGCAGTGGTGGTTCGTCGCGATGAGACCGTCGGCCGACACGAACGACCCGGTGCAGCCGCCGAGCCAGACGACCGCACCGAGCGGAAACGCGAGAGGATCGGTGAGCGTCTGCGGGTCGAGCTTCATTCCGAGCTGCCGCAGCGTGACGACGTGAGCCGCCATCTGCGACGGAGTCCACATGCCGCCAGGGTTCGCGAACTCACGCCGAGCTTCGCGCTCCGGATCGGCGACCGCGGGCGGGACGGCGTCTTTGCCGTCGACACGGGTCGGGTCGTTGGCAGGATCGAACTCGGCCACGCGCGGACTGCACGCGGCGACGAGGAGGGCGAGGGACGACGAGAGGAGCGACGCGGTCCGCATAAGACGCGCTCTACCACGTCCGTGAGCCGCATGGAGGCAAGCGCCGCTCAGAGCTCGATCCGCACCGGCTGGTTCAACACCTGATCGGCTCGCCGCACCAACTCACGAAACGCCGGGTAGTCCTCCGACGCGACGCGCCCCGCGGGCAGGTCCGCCTCGCGCTCGAGCCGGAGCACCCCTCCCTTCCACGCGTCGGCCACGTGGACCCGAAGCCTCGGATCATCGAGGGTCGCGGTCTCGAGGGTGGAGACGAGCCGAGCGCCCTTCGGGAGCGTGACCGTCAGCTCCACGAGCGTCTTCGCACTCTCTTCGACGTAGAGCGGCGTCTCGCGCGTGGGGAGCGCGACGAGGCCCCCGAGCGAGCCGAGGAACGGAACGTCTAGCTGCAGCCCGCGATCGTTGCGACGCGCGAGGTTCGGCGCCTCGAGGACAAGCCCCATCGTGAGCGGCGCGTCGAGGTCGTCGAGATTCGGCAGCGTCACGCTGACGACGCGCGCACCGGGAAGCTTCGGGCCGACCATGCGCTGCTCGACGAGCTCGCGGCGCCTCTCCTCGAGCCCTGCGCCGACGGCCTCGACCTTCGACAGCGCAGAGCGCACGGCGATCGCGTAGCGCCCGTGAAATTCCTCGGTGAGCTCGAGGCGCGCCGACCCATCGGCGGCGAGGAGCACCTTGCCGCGGTGAACGACCCCGTCCTCGACCCCGCCGGTCGAGGTCGTCTCTTCGTCGAGCGGAGCTTGAGTCGGCCCGGTCTCTCGCGTCGCGGGGTCGACGAGCACCGCGTGCTGCCCCGCAAGCGAGCTGGGCAAGAACCCGTAGGGCGCGAACCGCGACCCGACCAAGAGCCAGCGCGTCCCTCGCTCGGTGCGAACTCGAACTGCGGTCGACGCGTAGGCCTCGAGCTCCGACAGCGGCCCGCGCGACGGCGGAGCGAGTCGACTCTTCACGACCCCGAGCCGCGCATCCACGCCGACGACGCGGCACAAGAACAAGAAGGCCTCGGTCAGATCCCCGCTCTTCGAGGTGACGATGCGCGCGGGCCAGCGCTCGTTGCCTGGGGTCACGTTGTCGACGACCCAGCGGTAGATGCGGCGCGCACGTTCGTCGTGAGGCACGGACGCGAGGTCGCCGTCGAGTCGCCCTGCGGCGATCGTGCGGGCGATTCGAGCAAGCCTCGGGTCGGCCGGCTCGCCTCCGGCGCGCGCTGCCGACACGCGCGAGAGCTGAGACATCCAGTCGGCGCCCCACCCCACGAGCACGCTCGGAAGAAACTCCTCCACCGGTGGAGCCCCGGGCTCTTCGGGAAGGGCGAGCGCGCCGGTGACGGTGTAGCGGCGGACTTCGAAGCCGTCGCTCGAAGCGAGCTCGGGCTCGGGCACGCGCCCAGTGGTCTCGATCGTGAGCGGCCGATGTTTCGGCGTGATCACGACGAACTGCGACAGGTGGTACGAGACACCAGGCTCGCGGAAGAACCAGCGCGGCGAGCGGAAGCGCCGCCCTTCGCCATCCCCTTCGAGGAGCCAGAGGCTCTCGATCTCGATGAAGTCTCCGATCTCGAGGTGAGGCATCGTGGCGGTCGGCTTGCCCGCGACGAGCTCGGGCTCGAGAACCCGGCCGTCCTTCTTGATGGTGCGGAGCTTCAGCACCACGCCACGAGGCAGGCGTTGCTCGGTGTGCCGCGCGATGCCCTCACGCGACTGCATGCGCAGAATCGTGTGCTCGAGCATGCGCGCGCTGCCATCGGCGGCCACCCAGAGGGCCGCGTAGTCGAGCACGCGCGCCGCGGCGCCCGGCAACGTGATCCCCTTCGCCTCGGTCTCGCGAATGATCGCGAGTCCGTCCTTGCGGTAGGGCTCGAGCGCCGTCGCTCCTTCCACGAGCTCGATCGCCTTGTGCAAGGGGCGCGTATCGGCGCCGACGCGGATCGCCTCCACGAGCGCCGCATCGAGGGCGCGAGCTTCACCTGCGGACGTGCGCGCGTCCGCGAGCGCGAGCCGTGTCGCCGAGTCACGCGGTTCTTCCGCGAGTGCCCGCTCGAGCCGCTCGAGGACGGCCGCTCGACTTGCCGGCGTTCCACCCGAGCGCTCGACGAGCGCCGCGATTCGGGCGGCGAGATCGGGACGATCGCTCCGCAGGCCCTCGATGCGACGAAGCTCTGCGAGCGCCTCTTCGAAATCCTCTCGGGCGAGCGCGCGACGCAGCGCGAGCTCGTTCCACGGGTCGAGCGCCGCGATGGTGCGCATCGTCTTCGCGACGAGGGCTGCGTCTCCCTGCCGCTCGGCGACCGTGACCAGAGCCTCGAGAGTCGGCACATCTTCGGGGAATCGCTCGGCGAGCGCCCTCACGGTCCGGGACGCTTCGACCGTCCAACCCAGCTTGTCCTCGATCGTCGCGAGCTGCGCGACGATCGTTGGCACCAGCGGGAACTCGGCGCCGAGCCCCTCGAGCTCGCGCGCCGTATCGGCGGGTCGCGCCTCTGCGGCTCGGTCGAGCGTCAGCCAGAGCCGGGAGGCCCAGAGCCCTGGGTCTCCTTCGGCGGCGCGAGCGTGAAGATCCCGCGCGAGCGTGCGACCGTTCTCGGCGGTGAAGATCGGGTCGCCATCGACGAGCTCCGCCGCGCGAGCGAGGGCGACCGGCGTTGCGTCGCGCGGCTCGACGAGCGGCGCGAGCAAGACGCCCCCAACGTCGCGGTGCCCGTCGCTCGACGCGAGCGCTGCCGCGACGTACCGAAGACCGAACGCGTCCTCCTCGAGGGCGTGCGCGGCGCCCGCCGACGGGGCGACCCCCGCCGCGCGGAGGAACGGCTCGAGCGGGTTCGGATCGAGTCCAACGGTCGGAGACTCGAGGACGTAAGGGACGCGCTCGTCCGTCGAAGCGACGACGTGCGCCGGTGTGCCCTCGACGCCCAGGACGCGGATGCTCGTCTCGGCGCGACCAAGGCGCGCTACGAGCCGATGACGCCCAGCGCCGAGGCGCAGTCGAACCCCGGACCGCAGCCAGCTTCCCCAGTCGCCCTCGTCTCGAGCGAGGACCTCGACGTCGTCGACCCGCACCGCGTACGCCCCCGCGACGGCGATCACGATCTCGCGCGGCGCGTCGAGCTCGAGAAACGTCTGGACGTAATGGATCCCTTCGCCTCGATGAGCGTTCGAGCGCAAGCCGCACCCGCGCGCCGTGGCGGGGGCGATCTCCGCGCGCGTCGTCGCGTCTTTCGCGTCGGCATCGAAGGTACGCGGCCACGGGACCGGCCCCTCGGCGGCGTGATGGCGTCGATGATCGCCCGGCTGTCGCGCACCAAAAGGCCCCGCGAAGGTCGCGACTTCGACGCACCCCTGTTCGGCGCCGAGCTTCGCCAAGAACGCACGCCCGCCGGCGCCCTCGCCTCCTCGGCGATAGGTCTCTCTCGCGCGCCACTCCACGAGCACCGCGCGCGCGCGCCAACCGAGGTTTCCGGGCTCGGCAATCGCCGCATCGACGACAGGAGCCGCCCGCTCCCAGGCGCCAGCCACCGCCGGCCGCAGCGCCTCGAGCCTCACCGCGGCAAACCAGGCGACGAGCGGGGCGTCGCGCCGAGGGGACGTGCGAGCGGCCTCGAGCGTGGCAAGGTACGCCCCCGATGCCTCCGGGAGTCGACCGTGAACGTCCGCGTCGAGCCCGAGGGCCAGCCCGTCGACGAGCGCGTCGCGAGCCTTCCCCTGCGGCTGCAAAGCGAGTCGCGCGCGCGCGCTCAGGACCCCCTGACGAGTCCCGCCCGGCATGACGAGCTCCGCGAGCAGCCACTCCCCTGCCCTGCCAAACTCCGAGCGTCCACTCTCCGCGCGCAGCAGGGCGAGGTGCGCCGCTGGACCGCGAGCCCGCGGAGCCGAGCAGGCGATGGTCAGCAGCGTGAGCGCAACGAGCGCGAGCCGCGTCAGCCGTGCGATCACTTCTCGAGCTTCACCGGGAGCCCGGCCACCGGCTCCTTCGCGAGGAATACGAGCTGCTCGATGATGGACTTCGAGTCGCTCTTACGGAGGAGCGCGCCGACGTGAAATGCATGCTCCCAGCGCATCTTCGCGTTTGCCGAGAAGAAGGCAACCTTCGACGAGCAGCCCTTCAGCTGGTCGACGACGTTCTCACCGGTCACGCTGAGGTCGGGGCCCGAGAGCCCCTTGCGTGCCTTCTTACCGCCGCCGCCTCGGACCGGCCACACCGCCGTCGACGAGTCCTCGAGGACGCTGACGACCGCCGAGCAATCCTCGGGCTTGTCGACGTGGCGCTCGGGCACGACCACGTACTCGCCGAGGAGATCGGTCCGCGCACCCTCCATCTTGAGGAGGATGGTCTTGAAGCCGCGCTTGCCAAGCCCATCGAGGACCGCGCCGACGTCGCGGAGGTTCGACTTCGTCGTCGTACGCACGGCGGGTTGCTTGCCATCGGCGGGGATGCGCTCGAGCGCTTCGCTGAGCTTGCCGGCGCCCGTCGCCTCGCCGAGATCGATGCGCTCCGGACCGACGGCGATCCCGCGCTCGTCGACGGCGATGTCGGGCGTCACGGTGAACGCCCGCTTGCCACTCGCGTCCAGCGCCGCGCTCGCCGCAGGGGCCGTCGACGCCGAGGCGCTCGCAGACGCCGAGTCGAGCCCTGGGCTCGACGGGTTGTCGCAACCTGCAAACGCCAAGGAGGAGAGGACGAGGGCGACCTTGAGAACGTGGGTCCGCATCGGCCGTGCCTTAACCCGCCTCGCCGCACGCTGCAAAGGCGCACCGGGTAGGACAAGGTGCGATACACAGCCGTCCACCTGGGCCAACCATTTGTCGAAAACTCGGCCCGCGCTCCCGGAACGAGGGAGGGTCCGCGGCATGTCCGTCCTGCACGAAGCGACCTCCGCTCCACCGCTCTCCTCCGCGCGCGAGGCCGAGCCGCGCGTCCGTGCGCCGCGTCACGGGGTCGCGTTCGTCGACGAGCGGCACGAGCCCGCGATGCTTCGCGAGCTCATCGAGAGCGGTCATGTCGTGGCGCGCCTACCGCGGGCATCGAGCGGCGCATCGGCCCTCGATCTTCCGGTCGCGGGCCAGCTCCGGGACGCGGTCGAAGGGTCGCTCGAGATGGCCCTCGCTCTCCGCGGCGCCCTCCCCTCGAACGTCGCCCTCGGCAGCTCGGCGTTAGAGCTCGCGAAGGATCAGCTCTTTCGCGTGCGCGCGCTCGGCATGAAGGGACTCGCGCTCGTGATCCCCGAGCTCCGACGCCTTGCAGGCGATGACGGTGCGCTCTCGGCCGACGACTCCGAGGTGCTCCGCACCTGGCGCGAGCTCGCCGATGAGGAGCCCGTCGTGCTGCTCCTCGAGGAGGCGGATCGCGCGGTCGCCCTCCACGTCCCGACGACGCTCGGGCGCTGGTTGGATGCGGGCGCGACGGCGCACTCCCCGCGGTCGCTCCGATGGCCCGACGACGAGCGTTCGGTCGCGCCGAACGACGACCGCGCGAGCGATCTCGGCCTCGCGCCTGGTGAGGTGCTGGTCGACGCGGCCGCCGAAGCGCGCGACGTGAGCTACGTCGCGGAGGACGACGAGAGCGACGCGCTCGAGACCCACGCACGACCGAGCCGACGCGCCTTCGTCGAGGCCGACGAGCTCTTCGACGCGCCCACCACGCTCGAGGAGGACGACCTCGACGAAGAGGCCATCGACGCCGCAGCGCTCGAAGAGACGCTCGGTGCGCTCCCGGCCTATGCCCCCGAGGCCGATCGGCCGACGATGCGTGACGGCCTGCGTGACGGCGCCGCTCGCCTCGCCGCGGAGCACGACCACGAGCTCTCCGTGATGCGTCACGACCCCCTCGCGGGGCTGCACGAGGCCGTGGCCGATGACGTGCATGACCCCTTCGGCGACCTCTTCCGTACGGCACTCGGCGCACCGATGACCTCCTCGGAGGTCGAGGCGCACGACCCCAGCAGCGCCGCCACGCCATCGCCCGAGGCGCTTGAGGTCATGCCCGCTCGAAAGACTCGCAAGGCACCTCCGAAGGGCCCACGCATGCGCACCACGACGCATCGCTCCGCGATGTCGCGCCTCCTCGACGAGGAAGACGACGTCAGCGCGCCGCTGTACGAGCCCGACCTCCTCGCGGCAGCCCCGCGTCAGGAGACGCTCCCGGTCGAACGCGCGGAAGAGCCGCGCGAGGCAGCTCGGCGCTTCGACACGGCGAGCCTCCGCACCCACGCGCTCACCCTCGATGCCGCCCGCGGTTCACGCCCGGTCAAGCAGATCGAGCAGCTCTACCTCGAGCACTACGTACCGCTACTCGAGGCGGTGTCGGCGGGCTACGCGGACCGCGAGGGCGAGCGCGCAGTGAACGCGTGGCGCGCCTCGTTCGAGAAGAGCTACGTCGAGAGCTTCGCGTCGATCCGCGTCACCGGCAAGCGCCCGAAGATGGTGCTCGACGCGCCGGAGGACGCGATCCGCGTAGGGCGCCAGTGCGGGGCTCGCTCGGTCCAGCTCGTCCTCGTCGACGCGATGCGCGCAGGCCTCGGACTTCGGGTCGCGAGGCGCCTCGAGGCGTCGATGAGCGACATCGGGGCCGAGGTCGAGCGCTCGCTGCTCTGGTCGGCGCTGCCATCGGTCACCTCGGTTCAGATGCAGCTCCTGTCGCAAGGCCCCCGCGCGCTCCGGGAGATCGAGGCGCCAAGCGAGCGTGACCTCACCGCCTACCGCGACGGCACCGCGTGCATCCCGCGTCGCGAGCGGATCGGCCAGCGCGATCTCCTCAAGCTCGACGTCGTCGAGGCGCGCCTCCGCGAGCCGGGTCTGCCCTACGAGGGTCGCATGGAGGACCTCGCCGACGAGGTCGCCGACGCGATCGTGAAGGTGGCCGAAGGCCTCCCGCCGCGGACCCTGCTCTACGTGTTCGGAGATCACGGCTTCTTCCTCAAGCCCGGCGGCGCCGGTCGAACGGCTCGGGCCGAGCAAGGGGCCGCGCGGCCCGAAGAGGTGCTCGTGCCCGCCTACGCTTGGCTGATCGGCGCGACCCCCTGACACCGCGCGCTCGCCGCCGTCGCGCCGCGCTTCTCGCAGAATGCTGACGATGATATTCGATCATTTCATGCTTCGCCGTGTCGCTTCCTGGTCCTTCGCGCTCCTCGCCGTCGCCGCCGCCTGCGGTGGCCGAAGCAACGTCGGGCTCGATCCGGACGGATACGACGACGAGGCGCCCGTCGGCAGCGTCGGCGG
>VGRJ01000015.1 GCA_016875405.1 Deltaproteobacteria bacterium
TTCGATCGCTTTGCGACGGCCGCTCGGCTCGGGGCGACCATGGAGGATCGCCTCGCGCTGCTCGGTCGGAAGCTCACGGAAGGGCGTGTCGGCATCGACGCCGAGGACGCGCACCGCGCGGTCGGTCTCGGTGGCGAGCGCAACGGAGCCGCGCCGCCCCCAGGCGAGGACGGCGCCCTGGCGGAGCGTCTTCGACTCGTCGGGTACGACGCGTGACGGGTCGACCTTCACGCGGTGCCCGAGCCCCTCGCACGAGGGGCACGCGCCGTGCGGGCCGTTGAACGAGAACATTCGAGGCTCGATCGGCGGCAGCGAAACCCCGCATGGAACGCACGCGAAGCGCTCGCTGAGGAGCAGCGGCTCGGCCTTCGGCTCTCCGGCTTCTGCGACGCGGTCGATGAGCATGACGCCCTCGCCGAGCTTCAGCGCGAGGTCGACGGAGTCGGCGATGCGCTGACGGTTTCCGGCCTTCACGACGACGCGGTCGACGACCACGTCGAGGTCGTGCGGCTTGTTTCGATCGAGGACGAGTGGGTCGCCGAGATCGACGAGCGCGCCGTCGACGCGCGCGCGGACGAAGCCCTCCCGGCGAAGGCGGTCGAGCTCGATTCGAAGCTCGCCCTTGCGACCTCGGCACACGGGCGCGAGCAAGACGGCGCGGACGCCGTCCCCGAGATCGAGGATCCGATCGACGATTTGCTGGGCGGTCTGCGCTTCGATGCGCTTGCCGCAGCGCGGGCAGTGAGGGATCCCCGCGCGAGCGAAGAGCAGGCGGAGGTAGTCGGCGATCTCGGTCACCGTCCCGACCGTGGAGCGCGGGTTCCGCGCGAGGGGGCGCTGCTCGATGGCGATCGCGGGCGAGAGCCCTTCGATCGACTCGACGTCGGGCTTTGGGAGCTGCTCGAGGAACTGTCGCGCGTAGGCCGAGAGCGACTCGACGTAGCGTCGCTGGCCCTCGGCGTAGATCGTGTCGAACGCGAGCGTCGACTTGCCGGAGCCGCTCGGGCCCGTCAGGACCACGAAGCGATTGCGCGGGAGGCGGAGCGACACACCCTTCAGGTTGTGTTGCTTGGCTCCGACGATGGTGAGCTCGTCCACGACCGACGAGGGATAGCACCGCGCCCTCGACGCTCCAACGTCATCGCCGTCAAAGTCTCGCCCGTTTGACGCCTTCGCAGCATGATCGTGGGGCTTTGCGCTCGGGTCCGCAGCCGCTCGTTCTCGTCGTCGTCGCCGCTCTCGCAGGCGCTGGCGTGTTGCTCCGTGAGCGTCTCCTCGCGCATCGCGACGCGGTGACTCGACCTGCCGAGGTGCCTCCGTCACGTCCAGCAGGCGATGACGTGGCGCGTGTCGAATCGTCCGCGTCGCCCGCTGCCTCGGAGCCGTCCGCGTCCCCGGCGAACAGCGCGCAGGGCGAGGCGCACGCACCCATCGCGACGACGGGCGGTCCATGCCCCGCGGGGATGGCGCTCGTCTCGGGCACCTTCTGCCCAGCGGTCGCGCACTTCTGCGCCGAGTGGGTGCGCGACGACCCGACCGCGGCGCTGACGGGGCGTCCCGTGCAGCGCTGCCGACGGTTCAAGGAGCAGCTCGTCTGCGAGGGCGACGAGGTGCGGCTGCACGTCTGCATGGACCTCCTCGAGTACCCGAACCTGCCCGGGGTCGCGCCCGCCGTGATGGCGACGTACCGCGATGCCGAGCGCGCCTGCGCCGCCGAGGGCAAGCGCGTCTGCGAGTCAGACGAGTGGATACTCGCGTGCGAGGGCCCGCGTATGCGGCCATACCCGATGGGACTCGAGCGCGACCCGAAGAGCTGCAACCTGGATCGGCCGCGACGGCTCGTGAACCCAGAGGCGCTCGCGCGACCTGCGGACGTGTCGCTCGAGGTGGCGCGCCTCGACCAGCGAACCAGGGCCGGGACGAATCCGAAGTGCGTGAGCCACTTCGGCGTTCAGGACCTCGTCGGCAACGTCGCCGAGTGGGTCCACGACCGAAAGGGACAGCGCGGCGGCGAGACGAGCGACACGGCACTGGCCGGTGGCGGCTGGGAGCCGGCGCCGTCGACGTGTCGCGCGCTCGACTCGAGGCACGGGCCGGATTTTGCGAGCCACCTTGGCGGATTTCGCTGTTGCGCGGACGCCCTCGACGGCGAGCCTGCACGACGAAAAGGGCTCGGGAGCGGGCGCCGACGAGCGGTTCGCTGACGCCGGCGGTTGTCCTTCCCTTGGGCGGGAAGCTGAGGTAGCGTGCCGTCGGTGGTTCAACCACAGACACCTCTCCTCGCTGTCAACCTCGTGAAATATCGAGGGTTTTTGCGTAGGGGGGCGTGCACCGGGGCCCATAGCTCAAGAGGTCAGAGCCCCCGGCTCATAACCGGGTTGTTCCAGGTTCGAACCCTGGTGGGCCCATTCTTTCCACCGGCCGGGCGCTTCGCCCGCGGCGGTGCCGTTCGAGATTCGGGGGAAGCGTCTTTGGAGCTTGTAACAGGAGGCGGATCCGGTGGGCATTGAGGCACAAATCGAGAGCTTGGAGCAGCTGGCTGCGCTGGACGCCGAGATCCGGGAGTTGACCGAGAAGTTCGACGTTCAGCGGGGGGAGCTCGACGGGCTACGCGCGGCGCAGGCCCAGCTCGAGCAGCGCTTGGCGAACGATCGCGCCAGCCTCGGCGAGATGGAGAAGACGCGCAGCGAGCTGCAGATCGACCACCGCAACATCCTCCAGCAGCTCGAGCGCTCCCGCGAGCGGATGCAGCGCTCGCGGAACGAGCGCGAGGTCCAGGCCGCCGAGCGCGAGCTCGACGAGCTCCGCCGCCTCCAGCGCGACCGAGATGACGAGATCGGCAAGGTCCACGCGCTGTGCGAGCAGGCACGCAACAGCATCGACGACAACGAGAAGAAGCTGGCCGAGCTGCAGGGCAAGCTCTCGGGGTCCGAGGAGGGGACGATGTCGGAGCTCGGGCGCCGCGAGGCCGAGATCAACGAGAAGCGCTCCGGCCGCGCCGCGATCCTGCAGCGCCTCCCGAGCCTTACCGCTCGCCGTTACGAGTCGATGCACTCCCGGGGGAAGGTGCCGGTCGCGTTCACCACGGACGGGACCTGTCGCGGGTGCTACGTCCAGCTGCCGCCGATGCTGTTCCACAGCTTGCTGTCGCGGACGCAGTTCGGCGAGTGCCCATTCTGCCATCGGATCCTTTGGTACACCCCGCCGCCGGTCGCCGCAGACGCTGCCGCTGTAGACGCTCTGGCTTCAGGTGATGCCGGCTCCGAAACAGGGGACGCCACGAGCTGAGCTGCACCGAAGGGGGCGTGGCGTGAAGGCATGCGCAAAGTGCCAGCGGCTGTTTCCTGACGACGGTCACTTCTGCCCGATCGACGGCACAAAGCTCGCCCCCTCCAAGAGCGTGCCCGTCGCGCCCGACCCTGAGGACCCGCGGGTCGGCGGCACCATGTGTCAGGGTCGCTACCAGATCCGCCGCCGCATCGCGGACGGCGGTATGGGGCGCGTCTACCACGCGCTCGACATCGCGGAGAACCGCGGCGTCGCCGTGAAGGTGCTGCACTCGGACATCGCGCAGGACGACATCGCGCTAGAGCGCTTCAAGCGCGAGTTCGAGCTGAGCGCCAAGCTCCCGCACGAGCACATCGTAGACGTCCTCGATTTCCAAGAGACCGAGGACGAGTCGTTCGCGCTCGTGATGGAATATCTCGAGGGTGAGGAGCTCCGCAGCCAGCTCCAGCGCGACGGCGTGGTGAGGCCGGCGCGTATCGTCCGTGTGCTCTCGCAGCTCGCCAAGGGACTACGTGAGCCCCACGCGCTGAAGCTCGTCCATCGCGACATCAAGCCCGACAACATCTTCATGTGCGGCACCGAGTCCGGACCTCGCGTCAAGCTCCTCGACTTCGGGAGCGTCCGCGACAACTCGACTGGCGCGAAGAAGCTTACGTTGGTCGGCACGACGATCGGCTCGCCCTACTACATGGCCCCCGAGCAGGCGCAGGGGCTCGACACCCTCGATCAGCGCGCGGACGTCTGGTCGCTCGCCGCGATCACGTACGAGGCGTTGACGGGACAGGTGCCCTTCCTGGGCGCGACCGGCCCCCAGATTTTGCTCGCGATCCTCAGCAAGGAGCCGACGCCACCGAGCGTGCTCGCGAACGCGGACGGGTTCGCCGGCGCGCCGATCCCCGAAGCCCTCGATGACGTCCTCGCCGACGCATTGTCGAAGAATGTCTCGCTTCGGATTAGCTCCGTTACCGAGCTCGCGGATCGGGTGGGTCAGGCGTACGGCCTCGACGGTGACCACGCGCAGTGGGCCGAGCTCCCCGAGGAGGACTTGCAGAAGCGCATCGACCGGGCCGCCAGCACCCCGAGAGCCGCCGCGTCCTCGCGCTCGCACGGAGCCCGAGCGATGGGACTCGCGACCGGGGCGAGCGGTTGGGAAGACGCCTCGCCCGATGGCGAACGGGGAGCTTCGCTCGAGAAAGACCTGTTCGCGGACGACGACTTCGTCATGGGCGTGCCTCAGACCGGCACCTCGACGAAGACCATGGCCCTGATCGCCGTCGTCGCCGTCGTGCTCCTCGGCGTCGGTCTCTTTTTCGCGCTGGGCAGATGAGCTAGGGTCCCCCCGGGTCGAGGTTCGCGCTCGCCCCGTCGCGCGTCGGTCCTCTCCGGTGCCGAACGTTCTCGTCTTCAAGGAGCTCCTCATGTTCGCCTTCGCCCGTCCTCGTCGCTCGTCCGTCGCTGTGTTCTTCGCCACGCTTGCGCTCGCGCTGGCCGCAGGAGAGGCCTCGGCCGCGAAGCCAAAGGCACCGAAGAAGGCAGCTGAGGCACCGAGGAAAGCTCCCGAGTCGTCGAGCCCGCTCGCCGAGGTCGAGCGCGACGCGTACGCCCTGGCCGCGAAGCCCACCAAGGCCAAGGTCGGCGAGCACGCCGCGCTTCACGTGGAGCTGAAGGCGAAGAACGGCTTTCACGTGAACGCGGAGTACCCGCACAAGCTCTCCGTCGACGCCGTCCCGGCGGGGCTGCGCATCGAGAAGACCGAGCTCGCGCGAGGGGATGCGTCGCTCGACGACGGGTCGCTCCGTTTTGACGTCGATGCGGTGGCCGAAAAGCCCGGTCGTTACTCGGTGCAGGCGAAGCTGAAGACCAGCGTCTGCGACGAGAAGCACTGCATCCTGAAGAGCGAGAAGGTGACGCTGAAGCTCGTCGCTCGTTAGCTTCGCGCTCCCCCAGCGCTGGATTGGGGCTAAGCTCGATAGGCGTGGCTGACGACGAGACGACCGACGCGACCCCGGACTCGACCTTGGCGGCTCGGTGCGCGCCGGTCGAGGGGACGGCACGCCGAGTCGACGTCGCGCGGGCGCACCTCGATCGCATCGCGCAGGAGCTGGGGCGCGGCTATCGCGACGGCAAGCGGGTCCTTGGGTTCGGCGAGTACCTCGAGCTCTTCGCGGAGCATCCGGCGCGATACGGGCGACCGGCACCGAACTACGTGCGCGACCTGTTTATGCACTACGGGACCGAGACGGTCCGACGACCGTGGGGTCAGCTCACGCGTTTCCGTCTCTTCGACTGCCCGTGGGAGAGCGCGGACGAGCGCGGGCGCGAGCCGACGCTCGTTGGACACGAGGACGTACAGGGCGAGATATTTCGTGCGCTCTGCAATTTCGCGCGCGAGGGGAGGGCGAATCGGCTCGTGCTCCTCCACGGTCCCAACGGCTCGGCGAAGAGCACGGTCTCGTCCTGCATGCTGCGCGCGCTCGAGGACTACTCGCGCTCGGACGAGGGGGCGCTCTATCGGTTCCACTGGGTGTTTCCCAAGCGCCAAACGAACCGAGGCGCGATCGGGTTTGGCGGCGCAAAGGCGACCGACGACCTCGAGACCTACGCGCACCTCGAAGATGCCGCGATCGATGCGCGACTCGTGATCGAGCTGCGAGACCACCCGCTCTTCTTGATCCCCGCGCGCGAGCGGAGGGCGATGCTCGACGAGCTCTACGCCGCGGCGAACGTCGAAGCGGGCCCGCCCGAGTGGCTGCGCGTCGGAGAGCTGTCGCACAAGAACAAGCAGATCTTCGAGGCGCTCCTCGCGTCGTACGGAGGCGATTACGAGGCGGTCCTGCGACACGTTCAGGTCGAGCGCTACTACATCTCGCGGCGCTACCGCGTCGGGGCCACGACGCTTGGACCCGAGATGAGCGTCGACGCGCGCGCGAGGCAAATCACGGCCGATCGGTCCCTCTCCGCGTTGCCGACGGCGCTTCAGGCGACGACGCTCTACGAGGTGTCGGGCGAGCTCGTCGAGGCCGCAGGCGGCGTCCTCGAGCTGAGCGATCTCTTGAAGCGTCCGATCGATGCGTACCGCTACCTGCAGCTCACGCTCGAGACCGGTCAGGTCGCGCTGCCCCACGAGACCGTGTTCACGAACCTCGTGATGGTGGGGAGCGCGAACGACGTCCACCTCGATGCGTTCCGGCAGCACCACGAATACGCGAGCTTTCGCGGCAGGCTCGAGCTCGTCCGGACCCCGTATCTGCGAAGCTACCGAGACGAGCAGCGCATCTACGAGGAGCAGATCCTCCCGACCTTGCGCCGTCATGTCGCGCCCTACACGGCGCGCGTCGCTGCCGAGTTCGCGGTGTTGACGCGCCTGCGCAGGCCCAACCCCGCGCGGTACGCGAAGCCGCTCGGGGACGTGGTGACGGGGCTCGGTGCGCTCGACAAGATGGTCCTCTACGCCGACGGCGAGCCGCCGCCGGGCCTCGATCCGGACAAGCGAAAGCTGCTCGTCGCCAACGTCGACAAGCTGCACGACGAGTCGAGTGCCGAGGCCGACTACGAGGGGCGTGTCGGCCTCTCGCCGCGCACGGTCCGGACGCTGCTCTTCGATGCAGCGCAATCCGCCGAGTACCGCTCGGTCTCGCCCTTCGCGGTGCTT
The DNA here is from genome assembly GCA_016875405.1 of Deltaproteobacteria bacterium. Classification (GTDB taxonomy): domain Bacteria; phylum Myxococcota_A; class Polyangia; order Polyangiales; family Polyangiaceae; genus SYFR01. The sequence continues at coordinate 6,941 of VGRJ01000015.1, forward strand.
CGCGGGCTCGAGGACCTCTGCCGTCGCACCGACGAGCGGGAGTGGCTCGAGCCGACGCCGGAGGAGGGCGGCTACCACGACCCGGCGTACTTCCTCGCGGTCGTCCGCCGTCGGCTCTTCGACTCGATCGAGGTCGACATGCGTGAGGCGAGCGGGCTCATCGCGCCCGAGCAGCACGAGGACCTGTTCCGGCGGTACATCCATCATGTCCGCGCGTTTGTGAAGGGAGAGACGCTTCGCCATCCGCTGACAGGCCGCGATGAGCCGCCCGACGCGCGGTTGATGCGCGACGTCGAGGCGCTGCTCGGCGTCACGGGTGAGCCCCGTGCCCATCGGGACGGGCTGCTCTCACGGGTCGCGGCCTGGGTCATTGAGCACCCGGACGCCGAGCCGCGGCCGACCGAGATCTTCGCCGCCCAGATCGAGCGCATGCGCGCGGCAGCTCACGAGCGAATGCGGCAGCCCTTCGCCCGCCTCCTGCGTGACCTCGTCGGACTCTTACGCGAGGGACCGTCCTCCCATGCGGCGGCGTCGAGGCGCGATGTCGCATGCATGCACGAGCGACTGGTCGAGCGCGGCTACGACGCCGACAGCGCCGCAGAGGCTGCGAGCGCGCTGCTGCGAGAGCGGTACGCCGACCTCGTCGTGTGAACGGAGTCCGAGCGCTTGGCCCACCCACGCCAGAGGCGCGAATCGAGGGGAGAAAAAGGGTGCCGAGGGAGGGAATCGAACCCCCGACCCGGCGCGTATGAAACGCCTGCTCTAGCCGACTGAGCTACCTCGGCGGGGGGTGCGTACTATCCTCAATCGACCGGTCCTGAGTCAAGTCACTTGTGGACGTAGACGATCGGGCTCGTCGCGTCGTCGGCCACCGAGACACCGTGCCAACCTTCGGGCAGCTCGACGTCGGTCCAGTGCCAGAGCCAGTGCGCGTCGACGGGTGCGAGCGTGATGTTGTGGAAGTTCGTCGGCTCCCCGAAGCTCGACTGCCAGTAGCTGCCCGTGATCGCGAACCCGTCCGCGAACTCGAGCACCCACGGCGCTTCCGAGATCGAATACTCTCCCTTCAGCTCGGCGTCGTCGAGGCCGCGGGTGACGTGCTTGCTCCGCACTCGGAACTGGCCCTGCAGCGTCGCCGGCGCGCCAGTCGAGGGATCGCCCAGCCGATCCATCCCGGTCGACGCCAGCGTCGCGTACACGGGACGACGCCCCTCCCAGGCAATGAGCGTCTGGTTCGCGAGCGAGATGTCGATCCACTTCTGTCCGGGCTGAGCGAAATCGGGGAATTTGTGGCGCGGCAGCACCATCACCAAGTCTTTGTGGCGGATCCAGCGCTTGTCGTCGGCGGTGGCGTAGAAGAGGGTCCCGTCCACGGTGCGGAACCGACCGGAGAGTCGCACCGCGTCTTTCGACTCGAACTCCTCGTCGAGCTGCTCGGGGTGCTCGCCGCGATCGAGCGACCAGGTGTGCGGGTTTCGAATCGCGAAGGCGACAGGTAGGCTGCCCTGCGAGAAATCGACCCCGTGCCATGTCGTCCCGAGCGCCTCGCCGAGGCGATCGATCGGGATGAAGCGACCCTCCGGCGTGATGCCGAACCTTCGCTCCTCCGCGCTCTCGCCGACGAGGAAGGACGCCGTGACGGCGACGCCGCTGCGGGTCTTGACGATGCGGTTGTCGGACGCGCCAAGCGCGGCCCCGAGGGTGAGCGGGGCAGGCATCGTCTGCGGGCCAGAGAACAGGAACGCCGTGGCCGTCGTGCGGTAACCGTCGGGGCCGACGCCCTCCGCATCAGGCGCGAGAACCGGGACGCCGGTCGGGAGAAAGGTCTCGCCGAGCGGCACGTCGTTCGCGCCCGGCCCGAGGCGCTTCGGCTCTTTTTCGCGCATGTCGCCGAGCTTGGGTTCGGCCTGCACCTGCTCGTCTCGGGTGGGCAGCTTCGCGTAAAGCACGCCTTCGCCCTTCTTCACGCGGCCGTACCGGTAGGGCAGTGGGCGCTCGAGCGAGGGGCCTTCGGCGAGGAGCTTCGCGACCGGATGCTCGAGGTCGAGTCCAGCCTCGTCGCCGGCGCAGACGAAGCCGCGCGGGCGAACCGGGTACCAACCGCCGACGCAACTCCGCTTCGAGTAGGGGTCGTTGGCGCGCGACACCCGCCCGCCCGCCCGCAGCACGCCCAGGACCTTCCCGTTCGGCGACGGCCGGTCTCGCACCACGACGCCGTGCTTTAGCGCGACCAGCTTGGGGCCGTTGGCTGCCGGGACCGGGACCTGCGGGATCGTCTCGTCGTCGGCCGGCTCGCTGTCCGTACCTGCGGCTCCCTTTGCGGCGCAGCCGAGGGAGAGCGAAGCGAAGAGCGTGAGACCGACGACGGAGAGCGACGTTCGATGCATGGACGTCCCTTGCCGAAAGCGGCGCGCGGAGGCCAAGTATGTGGTAACGGTCGCCGCCACGATGGTGGCAGACGGTTCGAGCCGCCCGCGTGCGTTGCCGGTCGCGGCGGCGCTCGTCGGTGCCTCCGGCGCGCTGGTAGAGCTCGCCGCCTATCGCCTCGACGCGGCGGTCTACGGCTGGGGGTACGCACGCCTCGTCGCGGCCGTGGCGGCGGGGCTCGGAGGCCTCGTGGCTGCCTGGATCGGAGCGCGCGCGTCACGTGATGACGATCCAGGTTCGGGCCTCGAGCGCGGGGCGACGTCGTCGGGCGCGGCCGCCGTCTCGTGCGCACTGGCGGCCATCGCGCTCACCTGGAGCAGTCAGCGCATGCTCCGCCCGGACGGCATGCTCGTCGCGATGCTGGTGCCGCTGGCCGCGTGGACTGCGTTCGGCGCGTCGACGGGCGTTGCGATCGGGGCGCTCCTGCGCCACGAGCCGCGACGCGTGGGGCGTCAGCTCTTCGCGGTGGGCCTCGGGGCCGCGGTCGGGGGGCTCTTCACCCCGGCGGCGCTCGCGCTTGGGTGCCCGCGCACGCTCCTCGTCGCTGCATTTTTGTTCGCGGGTGCGGCGTGGTCCTTCGCCCGCGCGACTGGCGTCCGTCGTCATCGCGCGGTGCTGCTCACGATCCCGCTCGCGTTGCTCTCTCTCTCGCTGGGAGACATTCGTTACCCGTGGCTGAAGGTCCGCACCGACGTGGGGCGAAAGGGCAGGGTTGGCCTCGCGACCTGGACCCATGCCGGTCTCTTCCAGGTCGACCAGGGGAAGGCGGGCGGGCTCGCGTACACCGTCGACCGCAGCCCCGCAGGCACGCTCTCGCTCGAGGACAAAGGCCGCAAGCGTCAGGCGTTCGAGCTTTCGGACATGGCCTATTTTGGGGGCGGGGCGAAGGGTGCCGCGCTGATCGTGGAGTCGGGCGGCGGCCGTGAGGTGCGCGAGGCGAGGGACGCCGGGCACTCGCAGGTCGACGTGGTCGAGCGGACCGCAGGGTTCACGCGTGCGGTGGCGCATGAGTTCGGGGCGGAGTGGCGCGGGGTACGCTCGCCCGAGGTGACGTTCGCCTTCGGTTCGGCGGCGACGGCCAACCCCGCGAACGAGGCCGCCTACGAGCGCATCGTCGTCGTCGGCGAGCCGCGACTCGAGCCTCTCGCGTCTCGCTTCGTCTCAGACGACCATCGCGCGGTCTCGGTCGAGTCGCTCCGAGCGTACGTCGGCCGGCTCGCGGAGCCCCGGGGAACCTTGCTCGTCCGCGGGCCGAAGGACGCGCTGCCGGACCTCCTCGCGACCCTCGCCGCCGCGGCGCCTCAAGGGATAGGCTCGCTCGTGGGGCGCCTCATCGTTTGCTCCGAGCGCAAGGACGACGGGGCGACCGGCGCGCTCTTCTTGATGGGGGAGATGCGCGGGGCCGAGCTTGCGAGCGCGGAGAAAAGCTGCAAGCGCAAGGGCCTCACGGTCGAGCTCACGACCGCGTCGTCGCGCAGGGATGAGCGCGACGCCGAGGCGAAGCCCGGCCCCGAGGAGCGGCTACGTGAGCTCGTCGCGCGCGGTCGGGTGGTCACCGAAGACCGCCCGTTCCTCGGCGAAGCCCCCACGGTTGCCGGGATGCGCGCGGCGGCGCGTGAGTCGCTGAAGGCTCTCCGGACGGCCGAGGCCCCGCGTGGCAAGGCGAAGGGGCGCGACGCGGCCGACAAGGAGAAGGACAAGAACGGCGGCGAGGCGGGGAAGCCGCCGGCCGTCGAGTCGCCGCGGCAGAGCGGGCTCGGCATCGCGACGTCGGCAGCCGCGCTCGTGCTCGTTGCTTGGGTCCTCGCCTTGTTCGCGCCGTTCGCGTCTGGTCGACCCTCGACGTCGCTGCTCGGGCTGCGGGTCGGCGTTCCGCTTCAGGCCGTGGGCCTCGGCATTGCGACGCTCGCGGTTGGGGATGTCGCGACGCGGCTCCTCGGTGGCCTCGACGCCGGGCACGCCGTCGTGGTCCCGACATGGACGCTCACGGTCGCCGCGGGAGCGCTCCTCGCCGACGTTGCGCGGGAGTCGTCTCTCCCGAGGTGGCTCACCGCTTCCGCGCTCGTGGGCGTGCTCGTCCTCGTGGCGCTCGGATCCGGCGCGAGCGTCATCGGGAGCGTGTCGAGCGCGGGCGTCGCGGCGCGCTACGGCGTGGCCTTCTTCGTCCTCCTCGTCGGAGGCGGCGCGTGCGGACTGCCGCTGGGTCTCGCGATGCGCCTCGCATCTCACCGGGGGCCTGCACCCGCGGCCTGGGGCTGGGGCGCGCACTTGGTCGGGGTCGCGACGGGTCTTGCGATCGGTCAAGTTGCCGTGCGCGCGCTCGGGGTCGGCTCGCTGGCGTTGCTCGGGGCGAGCCTCCTCGGCGTGGGCGCGCTCATGGCGGCGGCGGCGTGGCTGCGCGGCGGCGCAACGGCCGGCGCGGTCAGCGGCGCCTGAGACGTCGGACGAGGCGCGTCGGATCGACGAGCCGCAGCCCTGCCGCGGCGGCGACGTACACGAGCCCGGTGGTGGCAAGGCTCGCGAGCGCGAGGAGCGGCGTCGACTCTCGCCCGGCGAGCAGGCGACGCGCGGCGAGCGCTGGCGCGGCGGTCGCGCACGCGAGCAGCACGAGGCGACGCCAGGGCAGCGCACGGAGCCCGAGGCCGTCGAGCTCGCTCGCGAGCGAGCGTCCCAGCAGCGAGGCTTCGACCCAGGCCGCGGCGACCGCCCCCGCGACGACGCCCGCCATGCCGAGAGGGCCCATCAGCGTGAGCGCCAGCGCGGTGCTGACCGCGACGCGAACGAGCGCAAGGCGCGCCGGGGTTCGCGTGTCGCCGAGTGCGTAGAACGTGGTCGCGAACAGGCGCCCCGACGCGTTTCCGAGGAGCGCGAGCCCATACACGGCGACTGCCGCGGCGACGCGCTCGACCGAGTCGCGATCGAAGCGACCCGTCCTGAAGAGGACGGCGACGAGCGCCTCCCCCGACAGCGTCAGGACGACCACCGCGGGGATCGCGAGCACCGTGACGCGCTCGAGGCTCGCCGCGAGGCGCTCGCGGAGGCGCGCGTTGCGGGCATCGCGGCTCCCTTCGCCCATCTCGGCCGCCATCTCCGGCAGCGAGGCTGCTGCCTCGCCCGTCCCGAGGATGCTCATCGGAAGCAGGTAGACCGTCTGCGCGTAGTTGAACGCCGAGACCGCGCTGTCGCCAAGGAAGCTCACGAGCAAGGTGTCGACGAGGCCGGAGAGCTGGATGACGCCACGGCCGAGCAGCACGCTCGGAAACCGCCGCACGGCCTCCCGGAGCTCCGGGTCCGCGAAATCGAACGACGGGCGTAGGGTCCCCGTGAACCGACGTGCCCTCCGGAGCAAGACGACGAGCACCAGCGCCGCCCCGAGCAGCGCACCGAGCGCGAGCGCGCGCGCGAGTCCTGCCTCGCCGACATGCAACGAACCGGCAACGAGAATCGCGGCGATTTGCGCTACGCTCCACAGCACGGGTGCGGCGTAGGGCAAGAAGAACTCGCGGTGTGAGTTGAGGACGCCGAGCGCCCAGGCGCCGACGACGAGGAGCCCGGTCATCGGAAAGAGCAGCCGTACTTGCTCGACCGTGAGCGACAGCTTCTCGCCCGAAAATCCCGCCGCGAGGGCCTGGGTGAGCGCGCGCGCACCGAGGACACCGAGCAGCGTCACCGACCCTACGGCGAGGAGCAGCGCACCAAGCGCGCGCATCGCGAAGGCCCGAGCGTCGTCCTCGCGCCCGCTCCCTCGAAGGCGCGCGTAACCTGGGATGAAGGTCGCGCTCAGGGTGCCCTCGCCGAGCAGGTTCTGCGCGAGGTTGCCGATTCGGAAGGACGCCGCGACGATGTCCGCGACCGCCGACGTCCCGAGGTAGTGCGCCGCGACGCGTTGTCGTACCAGCCCGACGAGCCGCGACAGGACGATTGCGACGGTCACCACCGCCGCCGACCGCGAACCGCTCGTGCGCGCCTCAGACACGCCCCGTTCTCGCGCGATCGCCCGCATCTGGACAAGTCATCCGAGGTCCGAAAGCCCTTCCGGCGCTCGCCGACTTCGCGTACGGGACGCCATGCTGAACGCTCTCGACCCGACGCTCGTCGACACCGCTGTGAAGACCATCCAGATGCTGTCCGTCGACGGCGTCGAGCGTGCGAACTCGGGGCACCCGGGTGCGCCCATGGGCCTCGCCTCGGTTGCCTTCGAGGTGTTCACCCACGCGCTGCGCTTCGATCCGAAGGAGCCGTCCTGGCCGAATCGCGACCGCTTCGTCCTCTCGTGCGGACATGCGTCAATGCTCCTCTACTCGCTCCTTCACTTGTCGGGTTACGACCTCTCGCTCGACGATCTCAAGAGCTTCCGTCAGTGGGGGAGTCGTACGCCCGGTCACCCCGAAGTTGGCGTCACGCCCGGCGTCGAGACGACGACCGGCCCGCTCGGGCAAGGCATCGCGACCGCCGTCGGGATGGCCGCGAGCCAGAAGATGCTCGCCGCGCGCTTCCCAACCGACCCGGAGCTCTTCGACGGGCGCGTCATCGGCATCGCGTCCGACGGCGACATGATGGAGGGGATCTCCGGTGAGGCGTCGAGCCTCGCGGGCCACCTCGGCCTCGACAACCTGATCTTTTTCTACGACGACAACGGCATCACCATCGACGGCAAGACCGACCTCGCGTTCACCGAGGACGTTGGCAAGCGCTACGAGGCGTACGGCTGGTACGTGCAGCGCGTCGACGGCCACGAGCACGTCGCCATCCGCGAGGCCCTCGACCGCGCGCTCGCGGAGCCGTCGCGTCCCTCGCTCATCATCGCCAAGACCCACATCGGCAAGGGGTCGCCGAGCAAGCAGGACAAGTCGAGCGCGCACGGGGAGCCACTCGGCGCGAAGGAACTCGCCGCGACCAAGGCGGCGCTGGGCTGGGAGCACGAGCCGTTTCACGTGCCCTCCGAGGTGCGGGCACTGTTCGCCGACGTGGTGGCGCGCGGCGTCGCGCGAAACGAGGCTTGGAAGGTTCGACGCGACGCACTCCTCGCTCGCGGCGGGGAGGAGGCGGCGCTCCTGCGGACCCTCCTCTCCGGCGAGACGCCTTCGGATTTGCTCGAGCGCCTCGTCGCCATCGTGCCGCCGGGCGAGAACGCGACGCGAATCAGCGGAGGGCTCGTTCAGCAAGAGGTCGCCAAGCACGTCCCCGGGCTCGTCGGCGGGTCGGCGGATCTGACCCCCTCGAACAAGACCTGGCTGAAGGACGCAGGCGTCGTGCAGCGCGGCGCGTTCGGCGGCCGGAACTTCCATTTCGGGATCCGCGAGCACGCGATGGGAGCGTTCGCGAACGGGCTCGCGCTCGGCGGCTCGTTCGTTCCCTACACATCGACGTTCCTCGTGTTCAGCGACTACATGCGGCCTGCGATCCGACTCGCGGCGCTCTCGCATCTCCGCTCGGTGTTCGTCTACACGCACGACAGCCTCTACCTCGGCGAGGACGGGCCGACGCACCAGCCGGTCGAGCACCTCTGGGCGCTCCGCGCGATCCCGAACGTGTTCGTGGTGCGACCTGCGGACTCGCTCGAGTGCGCGGCCGCCTGGACCCTCGCGGTCGAGCGAACGAGCGGCCCGACCGTGCTCGCGCTCACGCGACAGAACTTGCCGATGCTCGACCGTCCGTCCGGTTTCAAGCCGCGCGACATGCTGCGCGGGGCGTACGTGGTGAGCGAGGAGAGCGGTACGCTCGATGCCGTGGTGCTCGCGACCGGCTCGGAGGTCTCGGTCGCGGTCGCGGCAAAGCAGGCGCTCGGCGAGCGAGGGCGCGGGGTCCGGGTGGTCTCGGTGTTGTGCTGGGAGCAGTTCCAGCGCGAGGATTCGTCCTACCGTGACCGCGTGCTCCCGCGTGGCATCCGGCGCGCCTCCGTCGAGCTCGGGATCACCGGGCCGTGGCGCGGTATCGTCGGAGACGACGGCCTCGCGCTGGGGCACGATGGCTTTGGGCACTCGGCTCCCTGGCAGGTGATCCGCGACAAGGTCGGCATGACCGGCGAGGCCGTGGCGTCGCGTCTCGCGTCCTGGCTCTGAGGGGCGCTCGGCGCGGGGCAGCGCGCGCGTCGGTCTGTCGCGAGGACCCGCGCGTCGGTTCAGCGCCGCATGACGCGGTCGTCGAGCGCCGCGAGCGCAGCGTTGTAGCCACACATGCCGTGGGCGCCTGCGCCGGGGTGCGCGTACGACGAGCCGAGGTAGAGTCCCTCGATCGGCGTTCGGTAGCGGAAGTACGGAAACGTTGGCCTGAAGATTAGCTGCTGCTCGATCTGCGCGGAGCCGCCGCCGAGGTCTCCGCCGATCAGGTTCTCGTTCGTCGCCTCGAGATCGGGTGGGGCAGAGATGTGTCGGGCGAGGATCCTTCCGCGGAAGCCTGGCGCGAGGCCTTCGATGCGGGCCTCGATCGCGTCGGCGAACGACTCGCGCTCCTTCGACCATGGGCGGTGCGACGGCACGCGCGAATAGCACCAGAGCGTGTGTTTTCCTTCGGGGGCGCGCGTCGGGTCGAGCAGGGACTGCTGCCCGAGGACGAGGTAGGGCCGGTCAGGGAGGTCGCCCGCACGCACCTGGCGAACGAAGCGCGTGAGGTCGTCGTTGTTCTCACCGGCGTGGACGACCGCGGCCCGCGCGCAGTCGGGATGGGACCACGGAACCGCACCGTCGAGCGCCCAGTCCACCTTGAAGGTCCCGAAGCCGTGCCGAAATCGCCGCATCGAGCCGATGACGCTGCTCGGGAGCTCGGACTCGGGGACGAGCTCGAGGAAGAGCCGGGGCGCCGCGACGTCCGCGACGACGATCCGAGCTTCGCGCTCGCCGCGCCCGGTCCGGACCCCGTGTGCGCGACCTCGCCGGACGATGATGCTCTCGACCCGCTCGCCGGTGACGACCTCGCCGCCCGCCTCGTTGAGCCGAGCGATGAGCGCGCGCGTGATGGCGCTGGTCCCGCCGCGCGGTACCGCGAACCCGTCGATCGACGCGAGCGCCGCGAGCATGAAGCCGACCGCCGCGCCGCAGTCGTCGTCGGGGCCTACGTCGGTGTGCAGCGCGAGCCCGGGCAACACACGGCGCGCAGCCTCGCTCGCGAAGCGACGCTCGGAGTAGCCGCGGCCGCTCGAGAGCCCGACCTCCGCGAGCCGCAAGAGATTGCCGACGCCGAACCGCCACGCTGCGCCCATCGGCACAGGCGGCGCGAGCAGCAGGTCGAGAAGCTTGGTTTTCACGCTCGACGCCCAAGTGGCGGCCTTGCGCCAGGCCGCGCCATCGCCGGCGAAGCAGGTCTCGAGGGCATAGAGATCACGCGTCAGGCTCGCGCAGGTCCCGTCAAGGGCGGGGTGCGCGCTCTCGAGGTCGCCGCGGCACCACTCGAGTCCGACCGCCTCGAGGTCGAGGCCTCGAAGGGCAGGGCTCGCGTTCGCGAACGGGAAGAACGCGGCGCCGAGGTCGTGCACGAAGCCTGGCCGCGTGAGCTCGCGCGACCGGACCGCTCCCCCAGGCTCGCGGTTGGCCTCGAGCACGGTCACCGACAGACCGGCCCGCGCGAGGTACGTCGCGGCAACGAGGCCGTTTGGGCCGGAACCGATGACGATGGCGTCGGTCATGGTGGCCTTCAGAGGCTTACCGCGGAGACGAGGCTCAGGATAGTCGAGAAGCCGGCGCAGCCGCAGCACGAGCAGACGACCGGCGCGCCGAGCGCCAGCAAGACTTTGCCTGCGCCGCATCGGTGCACCTCGTCGTAGGCGTCGATGTGCAGCTTCACCACGAGGATGAGCGTGACGAGCGAGCCGATGTACGGCACCACCGAAAACACCGACGAGCCCGCCGACGCGTAGGCGTGCGCGCGGACCGTGTGGGCGTACGACCGGTCAGGTGGAACTCCGCCGAGCATCGCCAGAACGAGGTGATGGATCCCGCCGACGAGCCAGGGCAGGACGAAGCCGATGGTGGCTCCCCCGAGGGTCAGCCCGAGCCAACAAGCGGCGCCGAAGAGCCACACGCTGCCCGCGAGGAAGCCCGGCCCGCTCCAGGCGCCGAAGGGCACGGCGATGGCGGCGCCGATCAGACCGAGCAGCAGGAAGTACATCGCCCCCACCGCGAAGCCCATCAGCGCCCAGGTCACGGTGTGGAAGGTCACGGCGCTCATGGCGTCGTCGCTGGCCGCGACGCTCGCGTAAAACGACCGACCGCGCATCGTCGCGCCGAGCGTGCGCCACCAACGCGAGAGCATGCCGCCGCTCGCCGACTCCCAGGCGATCCCGTCACGGGCGTCGGGCGGCTCGTGGTGCCAGCCCGGAGGCATGCCGGGCGGTGGGCCGAAGGCGCCCGGGATCCCGTAGCTGCTTGGACTCACCCCGACGGGCCGCTGCTCCGAACCGGCGTTCGACATCCTGGGACCTCACGACGTGTCGCGCGAGGCACGTCCCTGACCGCCCCATGCCCGCGCGCATCGATGGCGCGGGCGTCGCCGGTCAGAACATGCCCACAGGGCCGATGAACGGCGCCAGCACGGTGCCCGCCGTCGGGACCATGAACATCGCCTTCACTTCGACGTTGATGCCGAAGTTCTCGTGGACCGGGAAGATCGCGCCGAGGCCGACTGGGACGAAGTTGAGCCCGGTGATCTGATAGGCGTCGACCTGCCGACGCTCGTGCGGCGCGGTCACGCCGTTGCACGGGCCCGGGGCGGTCGCCGGGAGGCCGCCCGACTGGGCGAGGTCACACACGTCGATGCTGACGCCGGCGTTGACTTGACCGACGCCAAATCCGCTAAAGACGTACGGGCGTGGCTCGTAGAGCGAGCCTGCCGACGACAGGCTCTCGAGCGGGAACCACTTCAGCTGAAGCTCGGCGTGCGCAGGCAAGAAGTCGAGCGCGCTGGGCTTTCGGAACGCGCAGCTCGGGTCCTCCTGGCACTTCTGGTAGCGCTCCTCGACATCACCGATGCTGGGCGAGCCTCCGAAGGCGTAGCCGAGCCGTGCGCCCGCCACGAAGCCGTGGAGGCTGTCGCTCACCGTGCCAAAGTTGAAGTCGTAACCGACGAGGAGCCGCGCGCCTCCGACCGCGCCGCCGCCGAGGACCTGGTTCGCCGCGCCCTTGAAGGGGCGGCCGATGAATTCGCCACCATCGTTCGGCAGAAAGCAGCTGAAGTTCTCGAGCGGGGCGGTAAAGGTGCTCCCGTCGTACGACCCGCACACGTCGTTGGCGCTCGCGAGGAACAGCACATCGAGCTGAAGCCCCGCGGTGACGAGGTGATTCGCGAGCGGCGGCCCCGCAGCGCCGCTGTCTCGTTTCGTCTCGCCGGCGGTTGACCCGCCATCCGAGCTCGAGCCGGACGACTCGCCTTGCTCGCAGCTTCCGTTCAGGCAAACGAACCCCGACTTGCACTCGGCGGTGTTCTCGCAGGTCGCCCCCCAGCCCTTGCCGTCGCGCTCCGCGCCGGACTTGCTGCCCTTGCAGCCGGGGAAGTCGGGCGGGCACTCGACGGACGAGCACTTCTCGGGAGCCTTCTCACCGGGCAGGGCCGGCTGATCGCCGCTGATCTTGTTCTTGATCGAGACCTCGAGCGGCGCCTTGGCGCTGCCCGCCTGCGCGACCGGCTCACCGTCCTTGTCTTTCAGGAAGATGTAGAGCTTGAGCTTGCCGGTCGTGGTCGTCTGCGCGCAGGGGATCTCGGCGCCGAAGCCGCCCTCGACCTTGCGCATGCCGAGCGCGAGCCACTTGGTCTCACCGAACGGCTTGTAGCGGAGCTTCGCGCTCACGGCACCGAGCCCCTCGTCGACCGGGATGAAGATCGGCAGCGGGGTGTTGACCTGCGCTTCGCTGGGCGCCTTCCAGTCGACGGAGCCGCTCGCTGAAGCCGCGTCCTCCGACTCCTCGTCCGACTTTGGCTTCTTGGGCGGAGCCTCCTCCTCCGTCGCCTCCGCCGCAGGCTCGCTCGCCTCCTCGGTTGCCTCGGCAGGCTTCTTTTTCTTCTTCTTTTTCTTCTTCGGCGCGTCTTCGGTCTCGGTCGACTCGCTGGACGCCTCCTCTGCCCCGGCTGGCTTCTTCGGGGACGCCTCGGCCTCCTCGTCGGCGCCGCCGCCCGCGCTCTTCTTCGCGGCCTCGAAGAGCTTGCGGAGCTCGTCGGTGAAGTAAAGGTCGAGCGGCTTGGCGTTCTTGTCGGCCTTGAACGCCTTCTCGAACGCGGCCTTCGCCGCCTTGGTGCCGCCCTTGCCGGCGCCGTTCACGACCGCGAGCGCGACGTACAGCTTGCCGAGCAGCTGCTTGTTGCACTTCTTGCCGCACTGCTTGACCGCCTTGTTCAGCTTCGCCGCGGCGTCGTCGAACTTGGTGTTCAAGTAGTCGTTGTCCATCGCGTCGTCGTAGAGCGACTGCGCTTGCTCCTCCTGCGCGAAGGAGCGGGCGGGCACGACGGTCACGGCGGCCGCAGCGAGGAGCGCCGCAGCAAGCGTGGACTTGAAGGACTTGCGGGAGTGCGGGCGGGGCGACATCGTCAGGGCTTTTCCATTCGGACGAACTGAACGCGGCGGTTCAACGCGCGGTTGCGGTCGGTCGTGTTCGGGACGAGCGGCTGATCCTGCCCGTAGCCGACCGAGGTCAGGCGGTTGGGCTGGACGCCGTGATCGACGAGGTATTTTCGGACCGCGTCGGCGCGCTGCTGGCTGAGCGGCTTGTTGATCGAGGGGGCGCCGACGTTGTCGGTGTGGCCCTGGACCTCGATCTGCATCTTCGGGTTGTCCTTCAAGACCTGCACGACGGCGTCGAGGACCGGGTAGCTCTCGGGACGGATCATCGCCTTGTTGAAGGCGAAGTGAATCTGCTGAGTGATCTTGATTTCCTTGTCGGTGACGACGACGAGGGTGTTCTTTTGCGGGCAACCCGGGCGTGCGCCGCCCTTGACGCCTGGCACCATCGGGCACTCGTCGTCCAGGTCAACCACTTCGTCACCGTCGTTGTCCGGGTCCGGGCACCCATCCTCGTCCTGGAAGCCGTCCGGATCCTCGGGCTGGTTGATGCACTCGGGCTTCGCCTCGGCGCTGTCGGGGACCTGATCGAGATCGTTGTCGAGGTCAGGGCAGCCGTCGGCATCGAGGTAGCCGTCGGCGTCCTCGGGCACGAGCTCGCAGGCGTCCTTCGAGTCGGGGAGGCCGTCGCCGTCCGTGTCGGGGTCGTCAGGGCACCCGTCGAGATCCTCGTCGCCGTTGTAGGTCTCGGGCTTGTCCGGGCACTCGTCGACGTCGTCGGTGTAGCCGTCGCCGTCCGTGTCGCCGGGCTGGGGCGGGGGAGGAGGCGGTGGCGGCTCCTCGATCACGAAGCGCCGCTCCGAGCATCGCACCGCCGGGGACAAGTCGTAAGCGGCCTGGGCGTTCGGACGCGCCACGATCAAGTGATCCTCGGCGCGGAGCGAGTTGGCCTCGTCGAGCTCGACCGTCGCGAAGGTCGTGTGCGCACGCGCAAGGGCGAGCTCCCGAGGCGCGCAGCGCTTGGCGCCATTGCGCTCGGCCTGCTCGATCAGCTTCTCGAGGCCCTCGATCTCGCCGCGCATGACGGGCACCTTCGTGCAGCCTGTCGCGACGACCAGCAGCGCAAGGAGAGCGCTGCGGCGCATCGTACGGCGTGGTTCACCTCGGCTCATCGGCCGGCTCCGCGGTGCGCCGAGCGGGCCTGCTCGATCGCGCGGTCAGCGGACGCCTTCGCGACGTCGGCGAACTCGATGGCGTCGCCGTAGGACGCCTCGGCCGCCTCTTCCATCGCCTTCTGAAGGTTCTCGCGGGCGAAGTAGTAGTCGTACTCGGCGAGCTTGTCGGCGTTCAGCGTCTTCGCCTCCTCGATGGCCGCGGCCGCCGAGTTTGCCTTGAAGGCGTAGACGCTCCCGACGACGCAACCCGTGCTCGTGGTCGACACGAGCGCCATCGTGATCATAACGGCGACTCGGTGACGAGCGCCTCTCTTGTGGTCCTTCGGCTTCAACGCGTCCTCTGCGCCCCTGTCCAGGGGGGCACGCTACCAAGTCATGGTGCGCCGCGTCAACGACGCCATGAGCGAGCCGCGAGGAACTTCGCCTCGCTGGCGCGGCCTCAGGCAGCCCGCGCGTCTCGCGGCGCGCGCCCTCAGATCCGGCGGTAGAGGCCGACCACGACGCCGAGCAGCATCGTCGGTCGAAAGTCGGTCGCCCGCACGAGGATCGGAGCCATCCCGCTGTTCTCGGGCTGGAAGCGCACGTAGTCCTTCTCGGGGAAATAGCGCTTCACCGTCGCCTCGTCGCCGATCAGGGCCACGACGATGTCGCCGCGCTCGGCGGTCGACTGCTTGCGAACGAAGACGTAGTCCCCGTTGTGGATCCCCGCCTCGATCATCGAGTCGCCGGTCACCTTCAGGCCGAAGATCTCCCCCGAGCGCAGCAGGCTCTGGTCGATTCGCACTGTGTCGATGAGGTGCTCCTGGGCGTAGAGGGGCATGCCCGCGGCGACGCGACCGAGGATGGCGATTTCGACGAGATCGTCGTCGTTCGCCGGGCTCACGGTGTCGAGGTGCAGCTCCTTCGGGCGGAGCGCGCGGGACTTCATGTCCTCACGGGTGAGGTAGCCCTTGCGCTCGAGCGCGCGGAGATGGTCGTTGACGCCGTTGGTCGAACGAATCCCCATGTGGGCGCCGATCTCGCGTAGGGTAGGCGGGTAGCCGCGGTCGACGATCGACTGGCGGATGAACCGAAGCACTTGCTCCTGGCGCGAGGTAAGTCCTTGCATGCGGTTACCCTACTGAACGGGTGGTAACCTGTCAAATTCGCTCCCTGTGCGTACGGCGCCCCTGAGCGTCCGCCACTGGATCGACGCCCCGGGTACGGACGTCGCCGGACGGACGTCACGCTCCGCGCCGGGCGGCGGGTCGCTCAGCGCGGCAGGGTGCGCGACAGCAGGGTGAGCCGCTCGTTGGTTTTGCGGAGCCGCCGTCCGAGCACCCGCACCAGGTTCCACAGGATCTCGACCGCGATGTCTTGGCGCATGAGGAGGAGGTCCTCGAGCGCGTCGGCCGGGATCGCGAGCACGCGGGTCCTCTCGTCGGTGCGGGCGGTGGCGGAGCGTGGCTCGCCGTCGAGGAAGGCGAGCTCGCCGAAGACCTCTCCGGCACCGAGGACGGCGAGCACCGCGTCGCCGTAAGGGACGACGCCCCGGGTGAGCCGGACGCTCCCCTCGAGCACCACGTAGAGGTGGGTCGCTGCGGTTTCCTCCGCGAACAGTTCGGCGCCGCGCTCGAAGCGCTGCTCCTCACCGAGGCCGAGGAGCAGCTCGAGCGTCTCGGGGGCGAGGGCGGCGAAGAGCGGCGCGCTCGCCAGCGTGGTTCGATCGTCGTCCTGCAAGCTCCCCCCAGTCTGCGCTCAGCGGTTGAACCGGAAGCGCAGCGTCGGTGTGGTCCCGACGATCGGCTCGCCGGATGGCCCCACCGCCGGCTCGTAGCGCATCGCGAGGGCGCAGCGTCGCGCCTGCGGCCCGAATCCGTAGCCGGGGTCCGCCATGACCGAGGCATTGGTTGGCCGACCGGACGGGTCAACCGTCACCGTCACGTCGACCACCGCGCGGTCCACCTGGGCCATGTCCGCCTGTGGCGGGAAGGGGCAATCGCTGAGGTTGCGGGTCTGCGGCATCGCTGGCCGCGAGCGGTTCACCGTCGGGGCGCCGACCGAGCCCGTCCCCTTGTCGCCGCGGCCGCCCTCTTTGCCGGTCGAGGTCGCGCGCCGGTCGTAGACCGGCGTCTTCCCCGTGCCCTCGCTCGAGGTGTAGCCGCCGCCCGTGTCCTTCGAGCCCTCCTTGTGAACCATCGTCCAGCTGCTGAGGTCCTCGCCAGCGTCCGCCTCGGTGCCCTGGTGCAGCACGTCGGGCGCGGCTGCTGCGGCCGGCGGTGGCGCCGAATCGTAAGGCTCGTCGTTCTTTGCGTCAGGCGCCTTCTCGTCGGTCGGGCTCGGCTCGGGCTTCGGCTCGTCGGCGCGCTGCGGCTCGGGCTCGTCCGGCGGGGCCTCGGGCGGCGGTTCGGGGGGCTTCTCGGGCTCGGGGGTCTTCACCTCCTCGGCTTCGACGTCGATGTCGACGACCCCGAAGTAGGTGCGCAGGTCGCCTTGGAGCGCGCGCACGTGCTGACGCATCGGCATCAGCGTCACCTGCGGGCTCACGACCGCGCCGGTGTGCGTCGCGAGCGCGATCAGCATCCACGGGGCGATCCCGAACAGAGAGCGCGAAGGGCCGAGGTCCTTCAGGGCTTCCCAGGGGTCACGTGGTCGCATGGATCGGGGACGAGTTAGGGTGCGCTTCGACGAGGCGCGCGTCAGTTCGAGGGCTTGCCGTCCTTCGCGGGGGCGGCGTCCGAGGGCTTGGCCCCCTCGATCTCGGCGGAGATCGGCGCGACGCCGAACGCGATCTTCGACACGCCCGCCTGCTTCAAGAGGTCGAGCACGCGAATGATGCGGCCGTGCTGTACGGTCTTGTCGGCGCGAATGACCGCGCGGAGGTCCTTGTTCTTCGCGAGGCCCTTCTTCGCCTCGTCGATGAGCAGTTTATCGTCGATGATCTTCCTGCCGTCGACCATCAGCTCGCCGGTCGCGTTGACTTCGACCCCGAACACGAGCTGAGTCGCTTCGCCCTTCGCCGCCTTCGGCAGATCGAGCGTCATGGAGTTCGACGCGATGAAGCGAGCCGTCACCATCAGGATGACGAGCAGCACAAGACAGACGTCGACGAGCGGGGTGACGTTGATCCCCGCGACGAGGCCGTCTTCATCCTGGCTAGCGCCCGCCATGTCAGCTCTCGGCTCCCTCGCCGCTCTTGGCGTCGTCGTCCTTCGGCTTCTTGCCGCCCTCGGACTTCTTGCCGCCCTTGCCCGACTTCTCGGCGGGCTTCTCCGCTGACTTTTCGGCCGATTTCTCGACGGGGCGCACGCTTGCCTCGGCGCGCGGGACGGCACGGAGGTGAGCGAGCAGGACCTTCGAGAGAGCTTCGGTGTTCGCCAGCGTGGACTTGATCATGCGCTGGTAGGTGTTGTTCGCGGCGACGGCCGGGATGGCGACGGCGATGCCGACGGCCGTCGCGACGAGCGCCTCGGCGATCGCACCCATGACCTGCTTGTTCGCCATCTGCCCTGCGGCCTCGGTGGCGCCCTTGGCGGCGTCCGCGTCGAGGGCCTTGAACGCCCCGATGACGCCGATGACCGTGCCGAAGAGGCCGATGAACGGCGCGTTGTTGCCGAGCGTGGCGAGGTAGGCGAGGCGCCGCTCAAGCTTCATCCGCTGGAGCGCCGCGGCGCCTTCCATCGCGGTCTCGACCGAATCTGCGCCCTTGTCGGCGAGCTCGAGGCCCGCCATGACGACGGCGGCCTCGGCCGAGGGGGACTGCTCGAGGCGCTTTCGCGCCGCATCGAACGACACGTCGAGGGCCTTGCGGAGGTCGGCCGCGAGCTGGGCGAGATCGTCCTTCAGGCTATGAAAGAACCAGGCGCGCTCGAGGATGATCCCGAGCGAGATCACGCTGAGACCTAGCATTAGGTACATGACCCAGCCGGCGCCGAAGCCGACCATGATCTGTTCGAGCCACGTGACGATCTTGCTCTGTTGATCGGAAGCCATCGGGGGCAGGTCTTAGTGGGGTTCCTTCTGGGGGTAAAGCGACGAGTCCTCGACGAGGCGAGGGCCCTCTCCTCGGAGCGGCGGCAGCCGCGATACCAGCTGTCGATATGGCACCCCTTGGAGGGTCGCGCAAGAAAACCCTTTACGAAGCCTATGCGCGCGAGCGCTCACTCCCCCTGGGAGCGGAGCGCCGTGGTGGCGGACCCCGGGAGCGAAGAACTAACGCCCGCCCCCGGGGTCGTGCTTTTATAAGACGCTGGAGAAGAGCATGAACTTCCTACGCATCGCTGCGGGCGTCGCCGCCCTGGGTTTCGTCTTTGCTGCCTCGTGCAAGTCCGAAGAGCCGCAGGGCTTGAGCTGTCCGGAACCGCTCTCGACCTGCGAGGGCGCATGCGTCGATGTTCGTTTCGATCCCGCGAACTGTGGCGCTTGCGGCGCCGCGTGCAGCGCGGGGCAGGTGTGCGTCGACGGCGCGTGCGCGGTGAGCTGTCCTGACGGCAGCGAGAAGTGCGAGGCCGACGGCAAGCCGGTGTGCGCGGACACGAAGCTCGATCGCAACCACTGCGGCGGCTGCGGCAAGGCCTGCAGCGCGGCCGAGGTGTGCAGCGCCGGGGCCTGCGGGCTCGAGTGCGCGGGCGGTGCGACCAAGTGCGACGGCCCGGGCGGCGCGGTGTGCGTCGACACGTTGCTCGACGAGGCGAACTGCGGCGGCTGCGGGAAAGTGTGCGGGGTCGGGCTCACGTGCATCGCCGGGGCCTGCGTCACGAAGTGCGTCGGGGGCACGAAGGTCTGCTCGGTGACGTCGTCCGGCAGCGGCGGCGCGGGCGGCTCGAGCTCGCCGACCACCACCGAGATCTGCGTCGACACGACGAAGGACCCGCTCCACTGCGGCGACTGCAACAACGCGTGCCCGGTCGGGATGGTGTGTCAGGCTAGCCAGTGCCTGACCGACTGCACCGGCGGCACGAAGAAGTGCAAGAACGCGGACATGAACGACGTCTGCGTCAACACGGCGATCGACGTCGAATACTGCGGCAACTGCGACACGAAGTGCCCGGCCGGGCAGGTCTGCCAGCAGGGCATGTGCGTAACCGACTGCGTCGCGGGCGCGACCAAGTGCAAGGACGCGGAGGACAAGGACGTCTGCGCCAACACGCAAACCGACTCGAAGTACTGCGGCGACTGCGTCACGTCGTGCGGCGCGGGGCAGGTGTGCCAGCAGGGCAAGTGCGTGACGACCTGCGCGGCGAACCTCGAGAAGTGCGATGTCGGCGGCGTCGACCAGTGCGTCGACACGAAGAACGACCCGATGAACTGCGGCGGCTGCGGGCAGGCGGACGCGAAGTTCAAGTGCGGGGCGGGCAAGGTCTGCCAGCAGGGCAAGTGCGTCATCGACTGCCTCGGCGGGACGACGAAGTGCCAGGACGCCGAGAACAACGACATTTGCACGAACCTGGCCTTCGACCCCGGCCACTGCGGCGCGTGCGAGACGTCGTGCGCGCAGCCGGCGAACGCGACGGGCTACTGCTCGACGGGGGCCTGCGGCTTCAACTGCAAGGCGGGCTTCGGCGACTGCAACGTGATGGGCGCCGACGGCTGCGAGTCGCCGCTCAACACGGTGACGAACTGCGGGTTCTGCGCGAAGTCATGCTCGACCGCGAACGGCACGCCTGCCTGCGTCGACAGCGCCTGCGCGGTCAGCGCATGCAACACGGGCTTCGCCAACTGCAACAACACGGTGGCGGACGGCTGCGAGGTGAACCTCAAGACCGACGTCAACAACTGCGGCACTTGCGGCAAGAAGTGCGCGTCGGGCGAGACGTGTGAAGCCGGGACATGCAAGAACTTGACGTGCAAGGTCGTCGCGGGCGCGGGCGGCCTCACCTGGTGTTCGCACGCGCAGGCTACCAAGGGCGCGAGCTGCACGACCACCTGCGCCAGCGTCGGCAAGACGCCGTTCGCCAACACCACGACCTGGTTCAACGCGCAGGACACGTCCGGGGAGTGCGGGGCGATCGCGAGCGCGTTCGGGATCAACGCGACCATCCAGGTCGGCTCGATCTCGAACGCCTGCGCTGGCTACAACTCCGGGATGGGGTTCTTTGCTTGCTCTTCGAACTCTTCGTGCCCAGCCAACATGGTGCAGGCGGGACAAGGCAACGACTTCCTGTCGTTCTGCCCGTGCCAGTGAGCGCCGCGCGTCGCTGAGGCGAGCCACTCGGGGTCCGGCGAGCGCCGGGCCCCGAGCTCGTTTGTGGGGCCGGCGACCCGCGGGGCTAGCGCGCCGAGCGTCGACGACGCGTCGCCATCCAGGTCACGAGCGCCGCCGCGAGCGCGAGCCCGCCTGGCCGCGGAGCGACGGCGCCGGGCACCGCGCAGCCGCAGCCGTCCTCGGCTCGGAGCCCAGCATCGACCGGCGGCTCCTCGACCGGCGGCTCTTCGACGGGAGGTTCGCCCGTGCACGCGCCCGCGACGCAGGTTTGCCCCTCGGAGCAGGCCTCGCCGCACGCGCCGCAGTGGGCAGCGTCGGTCTGCACATCGACGCACGCGCCGTCGCACTCGGTCTGGCCCGCGCCAGGGCAGACGCAGTCGCCCGCGTCGCAGGTGAGGTGCGAGGCGCAGCCGCTCGAGCCCGCCTCGGGGGTGAAGTCGACGGTGAGCTCGTACTCGCCCTCTTGCGCGACGCCCTTCGCCACGTAGCTGTCGACGACGACGTAATAGCGCCCGGGCTTCACCGCGACGTCGACCGCCGTGTGACCGCGCGCGATGCACGCGGCCTCGGTCGGAGCGCCGAGCACGTGCAGATCCGGATCGCGGTCCTCGTAATCCGGGACCGTCGCCGAGAGCGTCCCTGGTTGACAAACGTCAACCCTGTAGACCCACTCGCGGCCGTACTCGGGCTTCTCAAGATCGCACGAGTAGAAGTTGAAGTAGTGAGACGGTCCGTCGACGGTGGTCTGCGTGTCCTTGAACGGGAAGGCGTCGACGACCACCGGGTTGTCGCGGTGACCGACGGGCCAGGTCGGCTCCTCGGCGAAGGTCGTCTCGAGCAGGTTCCAGAGCTCTTGGTGAGGTTTGTCGAAGTTCAGCGCCCACATCCCGACGCCCCCGAGGTCCTGCGCGAGCGCGAACTCGTACTTGGCCGCGAGACTCTTCGCGTCGTCGTAGTAGACTTGGTGCCACACACCCGCGTCTTGCCAGCGGTACCAGGGCGTCTTCGAGCCCTCGTCCCACAGCGACTCGGCGAACCCCTTCGCGAGGTCGGCCTTGGCCTCGTGGTACATCACGGCCCCGACGTTCGCGAGGACCGAGGCCCCGAGGTCGCCCGACACCGTCTTCCACTCGCGCCCGTAGTAGGGGACGCCGAGGATCATCTTGCGGCGCCGCTCGGCGGGCAGCTCGAGCGTGAACTCGGCGATCGAGCGCGTCTCGGTGCGGCTCGCGATGCCTTGCCAAGCGTCCGACATGCGGAAGATCCCGACCGGGCCGGCCTTGTTTGAGCCCGACCAAAAGTAGTCGTAGCCCATCACGAAGAACCAGTCGGTGGTCTCGAGGAGCGCCGGCAGATCGATGCCGCCTGCCCAGTCGACGGCCGGTCCCGCGATGCTGATCTCGGCGTCGGGGTGACCGCGCTTCACAAGCTCGGCGCGGAGCTCCTTCATCAGCGTGACGAAGCCCTCGCGGGCGGCGGCGTTCACGAACTCGAAGTCGATCGAGACGCCGTCGGCCCCGCCGGCCTCCATCTGCGTGATCATCGTGTTGATCGCCTTCGCCCGCGCGGTGGGCGAGTTGCACAGGTTCGCTATGGCGGTGTTATCGAAGAGCGTGAACGCGAGGTCCACCTTCACGCCGGCGGCGTGTGCCACCTCGACCGCCTCGGTGTCTGGCCAGTCGTGCTTGACCCCCGCGCTTCCGTCCGCGTTGATGCCGACGCTGAACCACGCGATGTGCGTGAGCGCCGACCAGCGGATCGTCGAGAGATCATTGGTCCAGTAGGGCAGGTAGCCGTAGACGGCGCGCTTCGGCGCGACCTCGCCGTCTTTGAAGGTGAGCTCCGGGAGCTTGCGGCTCGGGCGACCCTCGAGGCCGTGTCGGAGGAGCTCTTCGCGATGGATCGAGATGGGCTCCTGCTCGTCGGCGCGGACCGGCCCGGCGAGCGTGAGACCGAGGACGGTGAGCGAGAGGGGGGTAAGGCGAGGGCGCTTCACGGCGTCCTGAATGTCCACGACTCGAGGCGCTCGCGCAAGCGCCGCGGCGCTGACCGTCGAGAGAGCGCGCGATGGTCGCGACAGGAGGACGGTCGCGCCTCCTTCCCTCGTGCGCCTCAGCCCTCGGCGACGTCGCTCGACTCGTCGCCCTTGGGCTCTCCGTCCTCGTGAGGCTCGCGTCGAGCGAGGCTCGCGTCGACGAGAATGCAGGCGCGAGACAGCACCGTCGTCGCGTAGCCGCCCTTGGTGAGGACGAACGAGACGACGAGCGCGTCGGCCCCATCGTGTCGGAACTCGAGGTCTTGCACCCACAGCCGCAGCGCGCGGCGCGCGCCCTCGCCGTAGCTCGAGAACGCGTCGAGGCGGCTCGGATCGTCGATGAGCTCGGCGAGCGCCTCGCGCTCGAGGTCGGCCGGGTGGCCCTCGGGCCAGCGCATCTTCGAGCCGAACATCGGGCCGGTGGCGCTGACGAGCCCCTCCTCGCAGCGGCGCCTCGCGTCGTCGAGGTCGGCAGCCCCAACCAGGAACACCCCTCCGGAGTCATGCTTCTGCGCGAGGTCCCCCTCGAGCAGGGAGGCCCAGCTCCCCTCGGCTTCGCGACGCGCGAGCACCTGATTGAAGGCGCGTGACTGCAGCGCCGAGAAGAGCATCCGCCGCTCGCGCTTGTCGCGCGGGGGGCGCGCCTTGCCTTGGAGCCACGCGATCGCGCGCTCGGGGTTCGACCCGTCGCGGCCGAAGCGCTGCGGACCAAAGGCGTTCGGGACGCCCACGCGGCGGATCTCGTCGAGGCGAGCTTCGACGACGGGGACGGCGTCGAGCGTGAGGTCGCGGAGCGCGATGGTGAAGCGATTTCCGCGCAGGTGGCCGGTGCGGAGCTTGTTCCGGTGGCGCCGTGCGTCGAGGATCGCGACGTCCGGGAGGGCGAGCCCTAGCGCCTCGTTCGGCGAGCGGCCCGCAGCGAACGGGAACGACGCGGTCTGCGTGGTGACGGCGTGGCGGTCCTTCATCCCCGCGAAGCCCGCCTCGCGAGGATCGACGCCGAGCCCGTCGGCTAGCGCGCGCACGACGTCGAGCGTTGTGCGTCCGCGCTTCTTGAAGGTGACGAAGAGGTGGTCGCCTTCGCCCGACGCTTCGTAGGCCGGCAGCTCGTCGACGACGAAGTCCTCTGGGGTCTTGCGGAGGACGGCCGAAAGCTGCTCGGGCGAGGGGGAATTGGACATGGTCACGCTGGATCGGGGATAGAAAGGGGCGATGCGGCTCTCGAGGACGCTCGTCGCGCTCGGGCTCGCGGTGCTGCCGTGGGTACCGCTCGCGCGCGCGCAGAGCAAGCCTCCCGGTACCGCGACCTCGAGACCGGTCGCGAACCCTGCCGGTCGCCTGCGTTGCCCGGCGGACATGGTCGCGGTTGGGCTCGTGTGCGTCGACCGCTACGAAGCGTACGTGGTCGAGGTCATGTCGGGCGGGCGGACGCGCGCGCACTCGCCCTACGAGCCGGTGGCCGGTCTCGCCGTGAGGGCGATGAACGCGAAGGGGCGCGTGCCGCAGGGCTACATCAGCCGCGACGAAGCCGAGCTGGCGTGCAGCGCCGCCGGCAAGCGGCTCTGCACCGACGACGAGTGGCTGCGCGCCTGCAAGGGCAAGGGCGTGACGAGCTGGCCTTACGGCCGGGAGCGTGTCCCGGGGCGCTGCAACGATCGCGGCACGAGCTCGTTCAACCTGCTCTTCGGCAAGGACGGCGAGGCGCCGGCGCAGAGCGAGTACACGTTCGACCACCTGAACGACCCGCGTCTCAATCAGTCGAAGGGCACGCTCGCGAGGTCTGGAGCGCACGCGCGCTGCAAGACGAGCGACGGCGTCTTCGACATGGTCGGCAACCTCCACGAGTGGACCGCCGATCCGAACGGGACCTTTCGGGGCGGCTACTACCTCGACGTCGAGATCAACGGGCGGGGGTGCGACTATCGAACCACCGCGCACCACGACAAGTACCACGACTACTCGACGGGCTTCCGGTGCTGCAAGACGCCCGGCGCGAAGGGGAGCGCCGCCGGAGCGGGCTTGACGAAAGTCAAGTCAATTTCTCCGCCCAAGCCGACCAGCAAGGGGGGCAAGGGCAGCGCGCCTTTGGCGCCGGCGAGCAAGCCGGCGAAGGGGGGCGCGACGCCGAAGGCCGGCGCGAGGGCGAAGGGCGCCGCCGCGCGACGCTAGAGCTCGTGGTGCATCTGGTTGTGCGGCGACCGGAAGTGCTGGTGGGGCGAGTAGGGCAGCAGGTTCGAGACGCGGCTCGTGTAGACGCAGGCGTACTCGTCGACCTGGGCGCCGAAGAGCGACAGCTCGCCGCCCTCCTTGAGGAGCGAGCCCCAGTACGGGTGGAAGCGCTGATCGACCTGTCGGCGCAGCGAGCGGGCGTCGCGGTCGAGGTTGCGGAGCTGCCGCCGCACCGAGCCGAGGAGCGACTTCATGCGGGTGAGGTCGTCGCGGGCGCGAGCCGAGGCGTCGCCCTTGCCGATCGCGGCCGCGAGATCGAAGGCCCGGAGCTGCAGGTGACGGAGTGCGTCTTCGAGCTCCGCGTGCCGCTGCTGGACCTCGAGCAGCACCGCGGCGTCGTCGCGACCCCGATCGTGTGCTGCGATCTCGTCCTCGAGCTCTTGCAGCACGAGCGCCGTGCGCCAGGTGGTGTCCTTCTTCGAGCGAAGGATGTCGCCATAGATGTGGTCGCCCACGTAGAGCACTCGGTGCCCGGGGCCGAGGGCGGCCTGGAGCTCGTGGAGGTTGCCGCCCTCGTAGACCTTGCCCCGCTCGAGGGGCAGCGCCGCACGCTTCGTCGTGCCGTCGGCGAGTCGCTCGAGGAGCGGGGCTGTCTCCTGAAAGAACGCCGGCTTCTTCGCGGCGACGACGATCGCGTCGAAGTAATCGTGGAAGCTCGCGTACCCGACGGGTCCGTCGGAGAGCAAGTAGGAAAGGAGCTTCTCGGTGTACGGCCAGCGCGAGTTCGTGAGGACGAAGAGTCGCTTGCCGGCCGAGCGCAGCTTGTGGAGCGCGACGGGGAGCTCGGGGTCCCGCACGATGAAGCTCGAGAAGTCGGCGGCGATGGCGTGGAGGATGGTTCCATCGCGATGCGCCTCGTCGATGCACTCGCGGATGTCGCTCCACAGCTTGCCGAAGCGCGGGTGTTGGCCGCGCGCCTCGTACGCCTCGATGGTGGCCACGTACACGGCCACCTCGCTCAAAGCGTAGAGAGTGTCGATCCAGTGGTAGCGCGGGCTCTTGTGGCGGAGCTTCTTCTCGTCGTAGAGCGCGCGCAGCTCGTTGCGGGTGAGCTCGCGGCGGCCGTGGTAGCCCTTCTTGACCGCCTTGAAGCGGTCCATCTTGAGGACGTTGCCGAGCAGCTTGTCGATGTGCAGGCCTCGGATCGGGAAGTCGAGCGGGAACTCGAGCGTGCGGAGCCAGTCGGGGTAGCCGCGCGCCACGAGCTTGTCGACGGTGGCGCGTACGCTCAGCCGATCCATCGCGGACTGCCGATAGATCGCGAGCGTGTAGTCCATGTCGAAGCCGATCCAGTCGCAGCGCGCGAGCCTGAGATCGCGGTTCACGTAGATGCGACGTGCCGCGGGGATCGAGGGCGTCCGCGCGGCCTTCGGATCGAACCAGGGGAGCTCGAGCTGTTCTGGGAGCAAGCGACGTCCTTGCCTCGAAGGTACGCGACCCAGCGCAGAGGTCCAACTCCGTGAAGCGGCCGGACCGCATTCGGTCGCTCGGGGCTGCGACGGCGTGGTAGACCGGGTCCCGTGACGGACGTCGCTGCGATCTGTGGGCAGCTCCTCGTGGGCGGATTCGACGGGACGACGCTGCCGCGCGAGATGGCCGTGGAGCTTGCGGCCGGACGACGCGCGGGCGTGATCCTCTTTAAGCGCAACCTCGAGCAACGCGATGGTGAGCTCGCGGTCGAGCCCCTCGTCGCGCTGAACGCGGCGATTCACTCGGCGACGGCGCGCTGGGACGAGCCGCCGTTCGTGTCGGTCGACCAGGAGGGAGGCAAGGTCGCGCGGCTGCGGGCGCCGGTGTTGAGCCTGCCGCCGATGCGGACCGTCGCGGCGAAGGGCGACATCGGCCTGACCGAGCGGCTCGGGGCCGAGCTCGGTCGTCAGCTCGCGGCGCTCGGCTTCAACCTCGATTTTGCGCCCGTGATGGACGTCGACTCGAACCCCGCGAACCCGATCATCGGTGATCGCGCCTTTGGCAGCGATCCCCGCACCGTGATGCGCCACGGCGTCGCCTTCGTGCGCGGGCTGCAGTCGGCGGGCGTGCTCGCGTGCGCGAAGCACTACCCAGGGCACGGGGACACCGCCGTCGACAGCCACCTCGAGCTGCCCGTGGTGGACGCGTCCGCCTCCCGCCTCGCCGAGATCGAGCTCCCGCCGTTTCGTGCGGCGAGCGGCGCGGGGGTGGCGTCGATGATGACGGCGCACGTCGTGGTGCGCGGGCTCGACCCGGACGTGCCGGCCACGTTCTCGAGGCGCATCTGCACCGAGCTCCTGCGGGGCGAGATCGGCTTTGAGGGCGTGCTCTTCAGCGACGATCTCGAGATGGGCGCGATCGCGAAGCACGGCACGATCGAGGACGCCGCGGTGCGCTCGGTCGCGGCGGGCTGCGACGTCTTGCTCGTGTGCAGCGATCTCGACGCTCAGGCGCGCGCGTTCGATGCCCTCGTGCGCGAGGCCTCGGGGAGCCCGGCGTTCCTCGAGCGCTGTCGCGAGGCGGCGGGGCGGTCGGCTCGCATTCGCGCGATGGCGCCGCCGCGGGTCGAGTCGGATCCGGCCCGGTTGCGGGCGATCCTTGGGAGCCTCTCCGCGCGTGAGCTCGAGCGGAAGGTCGCCGCGGGGCCGTCGTGATGTGGAGCTACCGTCGCTCGTCGACCGAGCCGCTCGGCAAGACGCTCCTCGTCGCGAGCCGCGTCGTCACCTGCGACACGCGCGGCCTCGATCCGCTCGGCGTCGTCGCGCCCGGCGCGGTGTTGCTCGACGGTGAGCGCATCGCCGAGGTCGGCCCCGCGGAGGCGCTGCTCGCGCGCCATCGCGACGTCGCGCGCTTCGAGCACGCGGGCCTCGTGACGCCTGGCCTCGTCGACGCGCACACGCACGCGGCTTGGGTGGGGACACGCGCCGAGGAGTACGCGATGCGGATGGCTGGCGCGGATTACGAGGCGATCGCGGCGAAGGGTGGCGGGATCGTCGCGAGCATGCGCGCCGTACGGGCCGCGAGCGGAGACGAGCTCGCGAAGGCGCTGCACGCGCGCGTCGTGCGCATGCTCGACATGGGCGTGACGACCCTCGAGGTGAAGAGCGGCTACGGGCTCTCGGAGGTCGACGAGCGCAAGCAGCTCGAGGCGATCCGCACCATCTCGGGAGATGGTGTGCCGACGCTGGTGCCGACCTTCCTCGGCCTGCACGCGTTGCCGCCCGAAGCTCGCACGGGCGCGAGGGACGACCGGGCGCACTACGCGGAGCGCGCGACCGGCTGGCTCGACGGCCTCGCGCGAGATGGACTCGCCCGCTACGTGGACGCTTACCTCGATCGTGCGGCCTTCTCGGTGGGCGAGGCGCGTCCGTTCCTCGAGCGCGCGCGCGAGCTTGGCCTTGGCGTGAGGCTCCACGTCGGGCAGTTCGCCGACGTCGGCGGCGCGGAGCTCGCGGCCTCGCTAGGCGCGGCGAGCGTCGATCACCTCGAGCACCTGTCGCGCTCCGGGGCGGACGCCCTCGCCGCCGCCGGGACGAGCGCGGTGCTCCTGCCCGTCGCGAGCTACACGCTCGGTCAGGCCTCGCCCGATGTCGCGGCGCTCCGAGCCGCCGGAGTCCCCCTGGTCGTCGCGAGCGACGCGAACCCCGGCACCGCGCCGACCGAGAGCCTCCCGCTGGCGATGGCCTTCGCCGCCCGGAGCTACGGCCTCACCGTGGACGAGGTCGTGCTCGGCGTCACCGCGCGCGCCGCGGCCAGCCTCGGCGTCGACGCCGGTCGCCTCGCGCCGGGCTCGCCGGCCGACCTGGTCCTCTGGGATCTCGGGCACGAGGCCGAGCTGCTCCAGCCCTGGGGCACCTCGAAGGTGCGCCACGTCGTCCTTCGGGGCGACGGCCCGTTCTGAGCCGACCTCGGCTCGTACGACGCCGCCGCGCGGGATTCGTGCTTTGCCCCGGATTTCGCACGATTCGCTGAAACCTCGCGGCGATGACCGAGGAGTTCCCACCCTGGGTGGGAGGCCTCGAGTCGGCTGGGTGCGGGTAGGAGGAGGTCGCATAGGCTGTCCTTTCCTTTCGAATGCTGCTAGAAGCGCGCTCCGAAAAGCAGACCCCCCATGACACTTGCAACTCGTAGCTCTCGCGCACCGCGCGCAATGTTCACGTTCCTCGCCTTTGCGGCGGCGTTCCTCGGAGCCCAGGCGGCCCGCGCGAACGAGGCCGAGGCGCTGAAGAGCCTCCCCGACCTGAGCAAGGTCGCCTTCCTCGGGATGAACGGTCACCGCCTCCTGATGTTGGGGCTCGTGATCTGCCTCCTCGGCGGAGCGTTCGGGCTCGCCATCTACAAGCAGCTCAAGAACCTCCCGGTTCACTCGTCGATGCTCGAGATCTCCGAGCTGATCTACGAGACCTGCAAGACCTACCTCTTTACGCAGTGCAAGTTCATCGCGAAGCTCGGCGTCCTCATCGGCGCCGTCATCGTGTTGTACTTCGGCTACTTCGAGCGCGAGGCGTACACGTCGACGCACGTCGTCGCGATTCTGATCTTCGCCGTCATCGGCGTGCTCGGGTCGGTCGGCGTCGCCTGGTTCGGCATCCGCGTGAACACGTTTGCGAACAGCCGCGCGGCGTTCGCATCGCTCCGCGGCAAGCCCTTCCCGACCTACGCGATCCCGCTCAAGGCCGGCATGTCGATCGGCATGCTGCTCATCGCGACCGAGCTCGTGATGATGCTCGCCATCCTCCTCTTCATGCCGAAGGAGTACGCCGGTCCCTGCTTCATCGGCTTCGCCATCGGCGAGTCGCTCGGCGCCTCGGCCCTCCGCATCGCGGGCGGCATCTTCACAAAGATCGCCGACATCGGCTCCGACCTCATGAAGATCGTCTTCAACATCAAGGAAGACGACGCGCGTAACCCCGGCGTCATCGCGGACTGCACGGGCGACAACGCCGGTGACTCGGTCGGCCCCTCGGCGGACGGCTTCGAGACCTACGGCGTGACCGGCGTCGCCCTCATCACCTTCATTCTCCTCGCGCTGAAGGGCCACGAGGAGCTGCAGACAAAGCTCCTCGTCTGGATCTTCGTCATGCGCGTGATGATGGTCGTCACCTCGGCTGTCTCCTACCTCATCAACGAGGCCAAGGCGACGGGCCAGTACGGCGACGCCGACAAGATGAACTTCGAGGCGCCGCTCACCTTCCTCGTGTGGCTGACCTCGATCGTCTCGGTCATCGCGACCTTCGTGATCTCGAACCTCCTCATCAGCGATCTTGGCGACGGCAAGCTCTGGTGGCAGCTCTCGGCGATCATCTCCTGCGGCACGCTCGCCGGCGCCATCATCCCCGAGATGATCAAGATCTTCACCTCGACCGAGTCGGGTCACGTGAAGGAGGTCGTCACGGCCTCGCGCGAGGGCGGGGCCTCGCTCAACGTGCTCGCGGGCCTCACCGCCGGGAACTTCTCGGCCTACTGGATGGGCATCGTCTTCGTGGTGCTCATGGGCGTCTCATACTTCGTCGCCCAGATGGGCCTCACGAGTGTCCTCGCAGCTCACGGCATGACCGGCGAAGCCGCAAGCATCGCGGCGCCCGTCTTCGCCTTCGGCCTCGTGGCCTTCGGCTTCCTCGGCATGGGTCCGGTCACCATCGCGGTCGACTCGTACGGCCCGGTGACCGACAACGCCCAGTCGGTCTACGAGCTCTCGACGATCGAGTCGCTGCCCAACATCGAGGCCGACATCGAGAAGAGCTTCGGCTTCAAGCCGAACTTCGAGAAGGCGAAGCACTTCCTCGAGGAGAACGACGGCGCCGGCAACACCTTCAAGGCGACGGCGAAGCCGGTGCTCATCGGCACCGCGGTGGTCGGCGCGACCACGATGATCTTCTCGATCGTCATGGCGCTCACCGACGGCCTCTCGAAGGATCTCGGGAAGCTCTCGATGCTGAACCCGCCGTTTTTGCTCGGTCTCGTGACGGGCGGCGCGGTGATCTATTGGTTCTCGGGCGCTACGACCCAGGCCGTCTCGACCGGCGCCTACCGCGCGGTCGAGTTCATCAAGGCGAACATCAAGCTCGACGGCGCCGAGAAGGCGTCGGTCGAGGACTCGAAGAAGGTCGTCGAGATCTGCACGATCTACGCGCAGAAGGGGATGTTCAACATCTTCCTCGTCGTCTTCTTCTCGACGCTCGCGTTCGCGTTCCTCGATGCGTTCTTCTTCATTGGCTACCTCATTTCGATCGCGCTCTTCGGCCTCTACCAGGCGCTCTTCATGGCGAACGCCGGTGGCGCTTGGGACAACGCGAAGAAGATCGTCGAGGTCGAGCTGAAGGAGAAGGGCACCTCGCTCCACTCGGCCTGCGTCGTCGGTGACACCGTCGGCGACCCCTTCAAGGACACGTCGTCGGTCGCGATGAACCCCGTCATCAAGTTCACCACGCTCTTCGGCCTCCTCGCCGTCGAGCTCGCGGTGAAGATGCGCGAGAGCAACAAGGACTCGCCGCTCCCGACCATCATCGCCGCGGTTTTCTTCCTGATCTCGGCCTACTACGTGCGCGAGTCGTTCTACGGCATGCGGATCCAGTCGGAAGAGAAGCAGGCCTGAGCCCGGCTCGGCAAGCTTGACGGCATCACGCACTTAAGGCTAAAGGACCCACCTCTCATGTCGAACTTCAAGACTTGGAACATCCGCAAGCGCCACGAGTGGCTCGCCACCCCGACGAAGAAGAAGCGCATCAAGCGCCGCACGCTCCGTCGCTGTGGCCACGCCGGCGCCGAGATCAAGCCGGCCGAGGTCACTGCAGAAGAGAGCAAGTGAGCCGCTGACCCGTCTTTGAGTGCTCGTCTTTGAGTGCTCGTCTTTGAGTGCTCGTCGTCGCAGTGCCGGGTGAGAGCCCGGCCCGGTGAGAGCCCTCGGATGCGGTGGTGGTAAACGACGGTCGACGCCTCGGACCCTCGCAGGTTCGGGGCGTCGTCGCGTTTATGGGAGCAGCCCGACGCTCGCGCCTGCGGGCTGCTCGCTCGAGAGGGGCGCTGCCGCGCGACTCAATCCGGGATCGGGAGGAGCTGCACCTCGACCGCCACGACGCCTTTCGGCGGGACGCGGACGAGGCGATCGTGCGGGAAGCGACCTGGGGCCTCGACGGTCAGGCGATGCTCGCCGTCCGACACCTTGATGCCGAAGCGCTGCAGGCGCGCGAGCTTCCCGACGTACTGATCGTCGACGGTGATGAGCGCGTCGGGGGGGCCGCCGGTCACGCGGAGGACGCCGACCTCGCGCCGGACGCACGCCGTGGTCGACAGCGCGAGCAGCAGCACGAGCGAGGCGGGGCCCTTGAGTGGCAGGTCCACGGTGCGCGTCACTCCCACTCGATCGTCGCCGGGGGCTTCGAGGACACGTCGTACACCACGCGGTTCACGCCGCGCACCTCGTTGATGATGCGGTTCGAGACGTGGGCGAGGAACTCGTAGGGGAGCCTCGCCCAGTCGGCCGTCATGCCGTCCGTCGACGTCACGGCGCGCAGCGAGACGACCTCGTCGTAGGTGCGGTCGTCGCCCATCACGCCGACCGAGCGCACCGGGAGGAGCACCGCGAAGGCCTGCCACACGCTCGCGTAGAGCCCCTGGGCGCGTAGCTCCTCGAGGAAGATCGCGTCGGCGCGGCGCAGGACGTCGAGCCGCTCACGGGTGAGATCGCCGAGGCAGCGCACCGCGAGGCCGGGACCGGGGAAGGGATGCCGCTCGAGCGCTTCGGCGGGGATGCCGAGCGTCTTCCCGGCGGCGCGGACCTCGTCCTTGAACAGCTCGCGGAGGGGCTCGATGAGCTTGAGGCGCATGCGCTCGGGCAAGCCGCCGACGTTGTGGTGGCTCTTGATGACGGCGCTCGAGCCGTGGATGGGCACGCTCTCGATGACGTCGGGGTAGAGCGTGCCCTGCACGAGCCAGCTCACGTTGCCGATGCGCTTCGCCTCGCGCTCGAACACGTCGATGAACGTCGCGCCGATGATCTTGCGCTTGCGCTCGGGATCGGTGACCCCCGTGAGGGCCGTCAGGAACTCCTCGGACGCATCGACCGCGACGAGCTCGAGGTCGAGTCGCTCGCGAAACATCGCGGTGACCTGCGCGGCCTCGTCGAGGCGCAAGAGGCCGTTGTCGACGAAGATGCAGGTGAGCCGCTCGCCGAGCGCGCGCTTGCAGAGCACCGCCGCGACGGTCGAGTCGACGCCGCCGCTCAGGCCGAGGACGACCCGCTCGCCCTCGGCGACGGTGTTTCGTACACGAAGGATCGCCTCCTCGACGAACGACGCGGGGGTCCAGTCGGGGGTGAGGCCGGCCACGTCGAAGAGGAACGCCTCGAGGAGCTCACGCCCACGCTTGGAGTGCGTCACCTCGGGGTGAAACTGCACGCCGTAGAGGCGGCGTTCGTCGTCGGCGATGGCGCACGCCGGCGTCGACGGGTTCTGCCCGATCGTCCGGAAGCCCTTCGGCAACGCGGCGACGCGGTCACCGTGGCTCATCCACACGTCGAGCGATTCGCCGCGCGTGAAGCGTGCGAACGGGCCCGCCGCATCTTGGACGACCACCGGCGCCGCGCCGAACTCTCGCGTCTCGGCGCGCTCGACGCGGCCGCCCAAGAGGTGCGCCATGAGCTGCACGCCGTAGCAGATCCCGAGGATCGGAATGCCGAGCGAAAACAGGCCCGGATCGAGCGTCGGGGCGCCGACGCCGTAGACGCTCGCGGGGCCGCCCGAGAGGATGATCGCGGCCGGAGCCAGCGCGTCGAGCTTCTCGCGAGCGAGCGAGAACGGATGGATCTCGCAATAGACGCCGGCCTCGCGGACGCGGCGCGCGATGAGCTGCGTCGTCTGAGAGCCGAAGTCGAGGATGAGGACGAGGCGATGCGTCATGGCGTGGGGGCAGGCGGAGCGTTCGGAGCGGGCGTTGCGGAGGCCGATGCGATCGTCGTCGGCGGTGGTCCGGCGGGCGTCGTGGCTACGGGCGGCGCGCCGTCGATCGCGCGGTCGGGGACGTAGCCTCGCGGCGTCTCGTACTCGGGCGCGGGGCCCGAGGACGGGAGGGGCTTCGCGCCGGCGCAGCCTACGGACGACGCGAGCGCGAGCGTGAGGAGGGAGAGACGCGGTCGGCTCATAGGGCGGTGGGGCCAGGGCCGCTTGGGGGCGGGTTGGCGTCGGGGTTGGGGAGCACGGGGACCGGCAGAACCTTGTCGGCCTCGGGGCTGCTTGGCGCCTGAGACGCGGTGCTCGGCGGCGCGCGCTTGGGGGGCTCTGCGCCGCGGGCGCGAGGTGCGGCCGGGGCGAGCGGGGCGATCATCGGCGCGGGGCCGTCCTCGGCCTGGGCTCGGCGTCCACACGCCGACGCGAACACGAGGAGGGCAGCGAGGCATGCGCGCGTCACGAGCGACGACGCTAGCACAGGCAGGCGCGCGATCTCGGCCGAAGCCGCACCGCGCCGCTTCCTCGCGGCCTGGGGTCGTCGTAAGACCTCGCCGTGGAACTAAAGGAAGAGCTCATCGCCCGCGCAGCCCGCGCGCGCAGCGCCGCCGTGACGCTCGCGCCAGCGTCGCGCGCCGACAAGGACCGCGCGCTCGCGGCCATCGCCGACGGACTCCTCGCGCGTGAGGCCGACATCCTCGCCGTCAACGCCGAGGACGTGGCCGAGGCTCGCGCCCAGGGGCTCGACGAAGCGATGGTCGACAGGCTCCTGCTCGACCCGACGAGGCTCCGTGGAATCGTCGCCGCGGTGCGCGAGATCGCGCAAGCCGAGGACCCCGTCGGCGAGGTGCTCGGGATGAAGCGGCGGCCGAACGGCATGCGCGTCGGTCAGGTGCGCATCCCGCTCGGTGTCATCGCGATGATCTACGAGGCGCGGCCCAACGTGACCATCGACGCGGCGGCGCTCTGCCTGAAGAGCGGCAACGCGGTGCTCTTGCGCGGCGGCAAGGAGGCGCGCCGCTCGAACGAGCTCCTCGGCGAGGTGGCTCGTCAGGGCCTCGCGTCGGTGGGGCTGCCCGAGGACGCGGTGCAGGTGATAGCGCCGCTCGGCCGCGAGGAGACGAAGGTGCTGGTCGGCTTGAGCGGCTTCATCGACCTCTTGATTCCGCGCGGCGGGGAGGGCCTCATCCGCTTCGTCACCGAGCACGCGCGCGTGCCGGTCGTGCAGCACTACAAGGGAGTCTGTCACCTCTACGTCGACGCGTCGGCCGATCTCGAGATGGCCCTCGCGCTCACCGAGAACGGCAAGCTCAGCCGACCAGGTGTGTGCAACGCGCTCGAGTGCCTGCTCGTGCACGAGGCGGTCGCGGACGCGCTGCTGCCCCGGCTCCGCAGCCTGCAGGCTGGCGGGCTCGAGGTTCGCGGTGACGAAGCGACCTGCCGGATCTTGATGGATGCTAAGCCGGCTTCGCCGGACGACTACGGCGCGGAGTTCCTCGCGAAGATCCTCGCCGTGAAGGTCGTGTCCGGGTACGAGGACGCGCGCGCGCACATCCGCCGCTACGGCTCGCAGCACACCGAGGCGATCTGTACGAACGATCATGGCATCGCCGAGCGCTTCCTCCGCGAAGTGGACGCGAGCTGCGTGCTCGTCAACGCCTCGACGCGCTTCAACGACGGTGGACAGCTCGGCCTCGGCGCCGAGGTGGGGATCTCGACGACCAAGCTCCACGCGTACGGCCCGATGGGACTCGCGAGCCTCACGGCGCTGAAGTGGATCGTGGAGGGGTCGGGACAGGTGCGCTAGAGTCCGCCCGAACGCCGCGTGGCAAGAGGTAGGTGAACGTGACTGAGAAGCGAACGACGAAGAAGGCTCCGACGCGCGGCGTGCGCGGGGGCGCCGCGAAGACCAAGGCGAAGGCGACGGAGCGGACACCGAAAGGGCCGACCGAGAACGCGAGCGACGGGGCGCGCAAGCTCGCGCTCGCGATCGCCGCGGCAGGTTTCGAGAAGAAGGCCGCGGCGGTCGAGATCCTCGATGTGGCCGACAAGGTCGACTACGCCGAGGTGTTGGTGCTGATGAGCGGCCGAAGCGATAGGCACGTCTCGTCGATCGCGCGCGGCATCGTCGACGATCTCAAGAAGTCGACCGGCACCGTTCCCCTGTCCGTCGAGGGGCTGACGGCGGGGCAGTGGGTCCTCATCGACTTCAACGACGTCGTGGTGCACGTGTTCCAGCAGGCGACGCGCTACTACTACGATCTCGAGGGGCTCTGGATCGACGCCGCTCGACTCAAGGTGCCCGAGCCTGCGAGTCGGGGCGAGGGCGAGGGCGCCGGGCCGAGCGACGGGTGAGCGCGACGTTGGTCGCGACGAGACCGACGTGAAGCTCACCATCGTCTCCGTCGGTGGGCTTCGAGGCAGCGCCGAGCGCGAGCTCTGCGCCGAGTACCTCGAGCGGCTCGCGCACTACTGCAAGGTGCAGGAGCTGGTCGTGAAGCCCGACACGCCCGCGCGTGAGGCCGTGGCGATCGCGAAGGCGTGCGGCGGCGCGAGCGTGCTCCTCTGCGACGAGCGTGGCAGGGCGATGTCGAGCCCCGAGCTCGCGCGGAAGGTCTCGACGCTGGGCTCGCGCGGCAAGGGCGAGGTCGCGTTCGTGATCGGGGGCGCGCATGGGCTGCCTGCCGAGGTGGACGTTGCGCTCTCGAGCGCGGCGTCGGTCGAGCGCTGGAGCTTCTCACCGCTCACCTTCCCGCACCGCCTCGCGCGGGTGATCCTGTCCGAGCAGCTCTACCGCGCGATGACCATCTTGCGCGGCGAGCCGTATCACCACGCCTGAGCGGGCCGCGCCTCGTCGTCAGGACGAGGCGTCAGCCGGTGGTCTTGCGGCTCTTTCGCTGGTCGTGAAACCACTTGCGCTGCGCTTCGGTCGGAGGCTTGCCGAAGAGGAACGCGAGCCCGATCGAGCCGCCGTACAGGATGACGAGCGGGATCCCCATCACGAGCTGGCTCGTCACGTCAGGAGGCGTCAGGATCGCCGCGATGATGAAGGCGCCCACGATGAAGTAACGGCCGTAGTGGATGAGGTGCAGGTAGTTGACGATCCCCGCGAGGGAGAGAAAAAAGATGAGCAACGGCAGCTCGAAGACCAGCCCGAAGCCGACCAGCATCTGCGTCACGAAGCCGATGTAGTCGTCCATCATCACCGTGGGGACGACGTTCATCTCAATCGATTGGATCGAGCCCGAGAGGCCGAGGAAGTAATCGAAGGTGATCGGGAACGCCGCGCGCAGGCAGAAGTACGCGCCGCCAACGAAGAGCAGCGTCGACGACAGCACGAAGGGGATGACGAAGCGCTTCTCCCGCGCGTAGAGCCCGGGCGCGACGAACGCCCAGAGCTGGTAGAAGACGAAAGGCGCCGCGATGAGGAGCCCCGCGACCATCGACACCTGGAAGTAGCTCGAGAAGGCGCCTGCGGGCGAAGAGAAGTTGAGCGCGCAAGTGCCGGGCAGCTTGCTCGTGCGCCACGAGTCGCAGAACGGCCGCGCCAAGACCGCCAAGATCTTCTCGCGATAACCCCAGGTCGCCGACGCCGTGACCGTGACCGCGACCGCCGAGTAAAAGAGCCGCTTGCGCAGCTCGGCGAGGTGATCCCAGATCGTCATCGCCGGGTCGTCGTACCCGGCGGCCGGCTCTTTGCCGTGCGTGGCGTCGGCTCCCGCCTCGCTCACGTCGTCGCCTCGGGCTGGTGTTCGGCCGACTCCGCTCTGGGGGCCTCGCTCGCGGTCGACGCCTCGAGCGCCGTGTCGGTCGCCTCGGCTTCGGTCGTCGCCAGCGTCTCGGAGGATTGACCGGCGTCATGTCGCGCGCCGTACGCGTCGCAGCCCTCGACCGGGTACTCGTGCGCGGGGTCGGGCGGGGCGCCCTCGAGAGAGAACGGGGGGAGCTCGACCGGCTGGGCCTCTGCGGCGTCGGGGGTGTACGGGTCGTCCGCGCCGTCGGGGGCCGCTGCTGCTGCTGCGAGAACGGCTGCCTTGCGTGCGTTGCCGGAGCTCTCGATCAGGGACTCGATGGCGCCGGACGCCGACATGTTGCGGAGCGCTCGCAAGGTGGCGAGCTCCTCCTGCAGGCCCTCTTCGCGAATGATCTCGTCGATCCCGCTCTGCTTGCGCAGCTCGGTGCTCATTCGCCTAAGCTTGGCGAGCCCGCGGCCGAGCTTTCGAAGCACCGTCGGCAGCTCCTTCGGCCCGAGGACGACGAGCGCAAGGATCGCGATGACGACCAGCTCACCGAAGCTCAGCCCGAACACCGGGGGAAGGTAGCCCGGCGGCCGAGGGTGGTCTACCCCCTCGGCCTTCGTCGCGTGCGAAGACCTTCTGTCGCGCCGCGAGATCGGTGTATTCGCAGCGCATGAGGTCTCGGATCGCTTTGCTCGTGGGGTTTGCCGCGCTCGGCGGCGCTCCCGCGGTCGCGAGCGCGTCTCCGCAAGCCGTGCTCGGCTTCGGCTCGCGGGCCATCGGCATGGGTGGCACCGGGATCGCGGCGGGCGAGGGCGCCGATGTCGTCTACGCAAACCCGGCGCTCTTGTCGGCGGCGCGTGCGACCGAGCTCACTGTCGGGTTCCTCGGGGCGAGCTTCGACGTGCGGGCCGACGGGCCTGGGTTTCGCGGCCCGATCGACGTCGCGCCCCTCCGTGCGACGACGCTCGGCGCCGTCGTTCCGCTCCCGTTCACCGGGGCGCTCGCGCGGCGCGTGGCACTAGGGCTCGGCTTCGTGACGCCGACCGATGTCGTCGTGCGCGCGCGCATCCTCTTTCCCGAGCGCGCGCAGGTCCCGCTCGCCGATCGCGTGCAGAGCGTTGCGGTTCAAGGCGGCCTCGGGGTCGACGTCGGACACGGCGTCCGCGTCGGCGCTGGATTCGCGGCGCTCGCGGCGCTCGAGGGCTCGGTCGTCGTGCGGACCGATGCCTCGGGACGCGTCGGCACCGAAGTCCGTGACACGCTCGTCGCGAGCTATGCGCCGGTGTTTGCCGCGAGCTGGGAGTCGCGAGACGGTCGCCATCGCGTCGGCAGCGTCGTGCGAGGGCCGCTCGTCGGCCGCTTTGACGTCGTGATTCGCGCCGAAGATCTAGGGTCGATCACGATCCCCCCGCTCCACATTTCGGGGGTCGCCCAGTATGATCCGTGGCAGGTGGGGCTCGAGGTGGCTCGAGCAGAGGGCCCTTACCGCGTCGCCATCGGGCTCACTTACTCGCACTGGCAAGATTATCCGGGGCCTGCCGAGGCGACGGTTCGCTGCGATGACGCCCCCGAGGGCACCTCGGAGTGCGCGGCTCCGGTGCCAGCGCCGCCGCGCTTCGTCGGGGTCGTCTCGCCTCGCCTCGGTGTCGAGCGCGCCTTCGAGCTCGAAGGCGGTACGTCCCTGAAGTTCCGCGCCGGCGTCGCGTTCGAGCCGAGCCCTGCGCCCGCACAGCGCGGCCGGGCGAACCTCTTCGACATGCACCGTACCGTGGTCGCCGCGGGCTGGGGGGCCAAGCTCGGTGCCCTCCCGCTCGCGCTCGATGGCTTCTTTCAGGCGCAGGTGCTGCATGCGCGCACGCACGACAAGGACCCTGCGCTCGGTGCGCTCGAGGAGGGCGTCGTGGCGACGCGCGGCCTCGTCCTCGCGGCGGGGCTCGCGCTGACGGCGAGGTTGCGATGAGCCTCCTCGGGCGCCTCTCGGCCACGCTCGCGACCGTGCTCGTCGTCAACGCGGCGCCGCCTTCGGCCTACGCCGCGCTGCCCGAGGCTTACGGGCTCGGGTCGCGCGCGGCGGCGATGGCGGGTGCGGTCGGCGCGGATGCG
The DNA here is from genome assembly GCA_016875405.1 of Deltaproteobacteria bacterium. GTDB lineage: Bacteria > Myxococcota_A > Polyangia > Polyangiales > Polyangiaceae > SYFR01. The sequence continues at coordinate 46,229 of VGRJ01000015.1, forward strand.
AGTGATTTCTCGGCGGTCGCGTACAACCCCGCGGGCGTCGTCGCTGCGAAGGGCGTCTCGCTGTCGGTCGGCTACACCGCGAACCTCCAGGAGCTCGTCTCGAATGGCCGCGACAACGACGTCGACGACGTACGCGGGATCGTCGCCGGGCTCGTCGTGCCTGGGACGCTCGCGCGCGTGCCCTTCGCGTTCGGTGTCGCGGTTCACGTGCCGGACGGCGGCTTGAGTTTTCTCAAGGCGCGTCGGCAGGAGGCGCCGCGCTGGGAGCTCTACGATACTCGGCAACAGCTGCTCTTCCTCGCCGCGACGCTGGCGCTCCGACCGGTCCCCTGGCTCGAGGTTGGGGGCGGGGTTGGCTTCCTCTCCGCGACGCGTGGCGCGTTCGGGATCCGCGGTCGCGCCGAGCTCACGGCGCCGTTCGACTCGCAGCTCGAGCACGAGGTGGACGCGGATCTGACCGCCGTGCGCTATCCGCTCGTGGGAGCGCGCGTTCGCGACGGACGCTGGGGCTCGGTGGGGGTGAGCTACCGCGGCGCGAGCAAGCTCGACCTCGCGTTGGGCGCACGACTCGCGGGGACCGTCAGCCTTGCCGGCCTCGACGTGCCGCTCCTCTACGAGCTCGAGGCCCGCACCTTCAGCGCTTTCACGCCGCAGACGGTCGTCGCGTCGTTCAGCTTTCAGCGGGTCCCGAGCCTCCACCTAAACCTCGACCTCGCCTGGGTGAACTGGAGCGCATACGAGAGCCCGGTCGCGCGGATCCAGGCGTCGCTCGACGTGACGCCCCCGCCCGGTACTCCGGTCACCGTACCGGCGTCGCCCGCACCGACGGTCCCGCTCGCGCCAGCGTTTCGCGATCGCATCGTGCCTCGGGTCGGAGCCGAGTGGCGGCTCGGCGTCGGCGAACGACGCGTCGCGGTCCACGGCGAGGTGCGCCCGGCCTTCGAAGTGCCGTTGCGCGCCGGCTATGCTTACGAGGCGACGCCCGTCCCCGAGCAGCGCCGAGTGACGACCTTCCTCGACGCGGATCGGCACACCGTCTCGCTGGGCGCAGGCCTCGCGGCGCATCGCCCGTTCGCGGTTCTCGCAGGGTCGCTGACGCTCGATCTCCACGCGTCGCTCGGGATCTTGCCGGAGCGCCGCACGGTGAAGGAGAGCCCCGCCGACTTCCGTGGTGACGTCGCCATGCGTGGCACCATCGTCGGGCTCGGGCTCACGTCGGGGGTCGTGTTCTGATGCGTTGGGGGTTGCTACTCCTCGCGCTCACCGGCTGCGGGACCCTCGCCGACGCGGGGGGCGGTGATCGCGACGTGCCGAACGCGCTCGCCGGCCCCTTCCGGGAGCTTGCCGCGCTCGAGGTCGGGGCAGGGCGCGTGGCGCCCGAGGTGCTTCGCGACAAGGTGACGAGCGCTCGCGACGCCGCGGTCCTCGATGCCGACGGCGATCCCAGCACGCTCGAGGTCGTCTCGTTTTCGATCGGACAGGCCTCGGACGGGAGCCCTGCGGTCGTCCGTCACCGCGCGACGGACGGGCGGTCGTTCGAGCGTCTGGGTGAGGTCGTTCTCCTCGCCGAGCCGGCGCTCGACGGGGCTCGCTTCGAGTCGCCGAGCGCGCTGCGCGTCGCCGACGAGGTCTGGCTCTACGTGGCAAACGAGCGAGGCGTCGTGATGGCGGTGAGCCGCGCTGGCGGGCCGTTCGAGCGCCGCGAGGGCGCCCCGGTGCTCGCTCCCGCGACGAGTGGTTGGGACGCGGGGCTACGGCCCGAGAGCCCGACGGTCGTCCGCACCGCGCGCGGATGGAACCTGTTCTATTCGGCTGGCGGCGCGCTCGGAGAGGCTCTTTCCGACGACGGGCTCACCTGGATCCGCGCGACGTCCCCCGCGCTCACGCCGCTTGCGCAGGAGCTGGCGCTCGATGCTCCCGCGGGGGTCGTGTCGCGCTCTCCGCTCGGGCGCGAGCTCGTCTGGCTCTACCACGTGGCGCGCCGACGCGATGGGGCACGTGTCGTCGAGGTCGCGGCGCGAGCCGGCGAGGATGAACCGTTCGTGCGCGGCGCCTCGCCCGTCTTCGTAGGTGACGCAGGCTCGGTCTTGCGCGAGCCCGGGATTGTCCGCTTCGACGGCTTCTCGCTCCTCTACGTCACCGATGCTTCGGCCGAGGTGCCGTCCTTGCTCGGCGGAGTCGCGCCCGCAGACGCGCTCCTCCCGCCTCCTGCGCCGTGAGCGCGGACGCTCATTTCGGCTCGTCGACCGGCGCCACTGTCGTGCTGCCCGCGCCCCAGAAGCTTAGGCTCGGCGGCGCGTTCGGCACGTTGATCGGAGTCGACTGCACACCGCTGCCGACGAACTTGATTTCAAACAAGTCGCCGTAGTTGCTGAAGCCGTAAGCGCGGCCCGCCCAGTACGCGAGGCCGTAGACCGCGCCGAAGCCGACCGAGCCCCAGTTCTTCGTAAGCGCGCCGGTCTTTGGGTCGACCTCGACGAGGCAGTCCCCGCAGCCGTTCCCGTTGACGGTGAGGTAGGTGCCGCCGTCCTTCACCGAGACGATGTCACCGCTCGACTGGTAGCCGCCGCCGAGGCTTCCGATCGGGGAGACTGCGCCCGTGAGGGTGTCGATGCGTACGTAGGCGGAGCCGTTGTAGCCGACGAGCGCCTCCTCGTTCGCGAGCAGCGTGCCCGCGGGGACGAACGAGAGCGAGTTCGGGTAGCTGCCCTGCGAGACCAACGTGCAGAACGCGGACTTCTTGTCGACGCGGTAGAGCCCACCCGGGGTCGTCGCGAAGAGGTTCGAGTTCGCGTCGATAGCGAGGTCGATGACGCTCGAGCAGCTCTTGAACGGACCCACGATCGCGACCTGCTTGGTCGTCGGGTCGAGCCGATACAGCGTCTCGGCGCTGTGCCCGAAGACCTCGGCCTCCTTGGGCGGCTCGCCTCCGCTGCCGGTCGAGGTGGTCTGCGGATCGAAGCCTCCAGCACCGCTCGAGGCCGCAGTGTCCGCGGACGAAGCGCTCGCGCCGCCGCTGCCGGTCCCGACCGCGGAGGTCGTCACCTCGTCGAGGTCGTTGGGATTCGTCGCCGAGCAGGCGACCGAGAGCGCGGCGACGGCGAAGAGCAGGGGACGCATGCCCATGACCTACCTCACATTCAACGAAACTGCATCTGACGCGGGATCGCGGCCGAGCGCTGCAGGAGCTTCAACGCCTCTTTCTCGAGAGCCGGGTGGACGCCCTTCGGGTTCACGCCGCCCGGGTGCTTCTTCTTCGTGATGAAGCCCATCAGGATCTGCACGTTCAGCTTCTCGAGCTGTCGCAGGACGTTTCGCATCTTCGAGAGCTGATCCCCCCACGCGTAAGCGAACGCGAGCGCACGCAGCAGCTGCGGCTTGAGGTCCTGGTATTCGGGGTCGTCGAGGTCGAACGTCTCGAGGAGCTCGATCGCGCGCTTCGCCTGGCCCGAGCGGCCCCACGCCTCGCCGATGACGGTCGCCATCGTGCCGCGCACCTTCGCCTCCTTGTGACGCGACAGGTCGATGCCATCCGCGAGGGCTCGCGCCTTGTCGGTCTCGCCCAGGATCAGGTGGATCATCGCGCGCTGCGAGCGCGCCTCGTCGGCCACGCTGGCCATGACGCGGTCGAGTTTGATGGTCTCGAGCGTTGCGAGGGCGGCGCGCGGATCCTCCTGAAGCTGCAGCTGCGCCTTCGCGAAGGTCGCGGCGGGGTCGCCCTCCTTGAACTCGGTGGCGAGGCGCTCCATCGCTTGCTTGCGCCCCTCCTCGGTATCGGCCGACCGCAGGATGTCCGTCACGGCCTTGGTCCGAGTGGTGAAGCGGTAGGCCCACGCGAGCACGCCGAGGACGAGCAGCGTGACGGCGCCGGCGACCGCCTTCGGGATCCATGTCGGGAGCGCGAAGGCGATGCCCCAGACCACCAGTGCGCCGATGCCTAGGCGAACCCCGATCTTCTTCAGGTTGTCGGGGGCGAGCGGGTTCGGCACCTGATCGAGGCGATCGCGCTGCTGCGCGAGCATCTCCTCGCGCGACTGCAGCCCCGCTTGCTTCTTCTTGGATTTTTTCGAGGTTGGGGCGGACAAGGCAGCGCTTCATAGCACAGCTCACACCGCCGCTAGCGCGCTAAGAGCGGCCCGGCTCGACCGCTGCGCGCTCGTCGGTAGGGGCCTGGACGGGCGGCGGCGACGGGCCGGCGTCGCTGGGGCGCATGCTCGGATCGGGGATGCCGAGGACCGACTCCCGGAAGTGCATGAACACCGCCTGGACCACGGCGAGGCAAGGCACGGCGAGCAGGGCTCCCGTGATCGCGAAGAGGTTCTCGCCGAGGAGCAGCGCGAACACGACCAGCACCGGGTGGATCTTCGCCTGGTCGCCGATGATCTTCGGGTTGAGGAAGTTCGCCTCGAGCTGGTGGATGCCGAGGATCCAGAGCAGCACACCGACCGCGGTGCCCGGACCCTGCGTGAGCCCGAGCGCGACCGCTGGGACGCTCGACAGGATCGAGCCGAAGATCGGGATGATCGACATGATCCCCGCGATGAGCGAGAGCACCGGCCAGTACTTGAGGTGAAACAGCCACAGCCCGATCGCGGTGAGTACGCCGTTGACGAGGCAGATGAGGAGCTGCCCGCGCACGACGCCCGCGAGGCCGCGCTCAAGCCGCACGAGGAACCGATCGAACGAGGAGCGACGCTCCGCGTGGCACAGCTCGCGGAGGAAGCCGTGGATGTCCTCCCACGTCATCATCATGTAGCCCGCGAGCATCAGCGTGACGAAGAAGTAGAAGATGCCGCGCGAGAGCCCGCTCAGCACTTGGCGTCCGACCTGGAAGAGCTCGGCCGAGTGCGACTGCATGTGCTTGATGGAGTGGTCCAAGGCGTCACGGAGCGCACGCTCGCTCGAGAACGGCTGAGACTTTTCTTCGCGATGACCAAGGATCCAGGCCCCGTCGTTCGTCGGGTGGACGTCGACCGAGTCCTGAAAGCGGAGCTCGTACGCGCCGTCGGCGCGCGGCGTGATGACGACCGGGGCCGGCGGAGGCGGGGCTTCGGTGCTTGGCGTCGCGCTCGGCTCGGTGGGCTGCAGGCGCCGCAGTCGCGCGTCCACCTTGGGTAGCCAAGTCTCACGGAGATCGCGCGTGATCGTCGGGAGGTCACCGGCGAGCGACTTCATCTCGTCGTAGAGCGTCGGGACCACCGACCACACGAAGCCGACCATGCCGCCTACCGCGAGGAGGTACACGAGAAGGATCGCCGCCCAGCGAGGCAGCCCCCGCCGCTCGACGCGCCGCACGATCGGGAAAAGCACGTAGGCGACGAGCACCGCGAGGAGAAACGGCAGCATCACCGCGTGCCCCGCGACCATCATCGTGACGGCGAAGGCGGCGGTCGCCCCGAGGAACACCGCGCGCGCGCGCTTCGGGACGCCTTCGGGAGAAGCTTCGCCAGACACGCCATGACGCTAGCACCAGTGCCGCGAGGCGCGTAGGCCCCGCGACCGTGAGTGGCGGCCGCTCGGTGGAGCGACGAGCGAAGGCTTCGAAGAGGCCTCTCGCGCCAACCGTGCCAGTGCCCCGAGAAAGCGGCGCTACGAGGAGTGCCATGCGCCGCGGGGGCGCTCCTCGACCGTGGCGATGACCGACGACGTCACCGCGAAGGCTCGGGACCTCGCAGCGCCGCGTCGAAGGCCACGCTCACCCCAAGCCCGAGCGCGGCACCGACCACGTTCCAGGCCATGTCTCGCCACGACGGCTGACCGAGGCCCGCGGCGTCGAGGCCCTCCTTGGTCGCGCCGAGCCCGAGCGCGACGCCTCCGCCGATCAGAACCCCGGCCCAGCGCTCCTCCGTCGTGGCCACCCCGAGGGCGTAGCCGCCGGAGGCGAGCGCGAACGACAGCCCGAAGTGGAGCGCCTTGTCCTGACCGAACCAAGGGTCAGGCTCGGGCGAGAGGGCAGGCGGCGGAGAGGTCGGCGCCGCCAATGAAGAAGGGGTGGCTGCGAAGGTCGTGCTCGAGAAGAGCACCGCAGCCACCCCATTCCGCGACCACTTCCCGAGCCCCGCGAAGGGGCTCAGGACACCGTGGGGTCGCGCGTCACGGTTCACGCGAAGGTCGCTCGCTCACTCGTCGTCCGAGTCGTCTTCCGACTCTTCGAACGCGGCGCGCTTGCCCTTTTTGGCCTTGAGGTCGAGCTTCCCGCCGAGCTTCTCCTTGATGAGATCACCGATGGTGCCCGGCATCGCGTCGGCTTGGGCCTTCAAGGCCTTCCGCTGACGCTGGGCTGCGCCTTCCTTGTCGGCGCCGATGTTCTTCATGTTGAGATACACGCGGCGGTCCATCGTGTCGATGCTCGACACCTCGACCTTGACCCTCTGCTTCGGCTTGACGCCACCCTCGGGGAGATCCGCGTCGCTCGTCGGGACCATGCCCTCGACGCCGTCGCGGAGCCGCACGAAGATGCCGTACTCGCAGGTCGAGATGACCTCGGCCTCGTCCATCACGGTGCCGATCGGTAGGTCGGTAAGGAGCGTGGGCCACGGGTCGTCGAAGAGCTGCTTGCAGCCGAGGGAGACCTTCTTCTCGTCGTGGTTGATCGAGAGGATGATCGCCTGGATGGTCTCGCCCTTCTTGTAGAGGTCGGCCGGGTTGTTGAGCTTGACCGACCAGGAGAGGTCGGTCTTGTGGACCATGCCGTCCACGCCCTCTTCGATGCCGACGAACACGCCGTAGTCGGTGATCGAGCGAATCTTGCCCTCGATCTTGTCGCCCGGGTGGTACTTCTCGGTGAAGAGTTCCCACGGATCCGGCTCGAGCTGCTTCATGCCGAGGCTGATGCGCTTGGCGGTGGAGTCGACCTCGAGCACCTGGCACTCGACCTCCTGGCCGAGCTCGAGCACCTTCGACGGGTGCTTGATCTTCTTGGTCCAGCTCATCTCGCTGACGTGGATGAGGCCCTCGATGCCCGGCTCGATCTCGACGAACGCGCCGTAGTCGGTGAGGCTCATCACCTTGCCGCGGACACGCTTTCCGGGCGGGTAGGCCTCGGCCGCGTGGTTCCACGGATCCTCCTGGGTCTGCTTGAGGCCCAGCGAGACGCGCTCCGTCTCGGCGTTGTACTTGAGGACCTTGACCTCGACCTTGTCGCCGACGTTGAACACCTCGGACGGGTGGTTCACGCGGCCCCAGGACATGTCGGTGATGTGGAGCAGACCGTCGATGCCGCCGAGGTCGACGAACGCGCCGTACTCGGTGATGTTCTTGATCACACCCTCGACCGTCATGCCCTCCTGGAGGGTCTCGAGGGTCTTCTGCTTCAGGGTGTCACGCTCCTGCTCGAGGAGGACGCGGCGCGACAGGACGATGTTGCCGCGCTTCTTGTTGAACTTGATGACCTTGAACTCGAGCGTCTGCCCGATGAGCCGGTCGAGGTTGCGGATCGGGCGCAGGTCGACCTGCGAGCCGGGGAGGAACGCCTTCACGCCACCCTTGATGGTGACCGAGAGGCCGCCTTTCACGCGCTGGCTGATCGTTCCCTCGATGAGCTGGTCCTGCTCGCACGCGGCCGAGATGTCGTCCCAGACCTTGAGGCGATCGGCCTTCTCCTTGGAGATCTTGACGAGGCCCTCGTCGGTCTCGCGGCTCTCGACGAACACGTCGACGACGTCACCGACGTCCACGGCGGGCTTGCCGTCCTCGCCGTCGCCGAACTCCTTCAGCGAGATGACGCCCTCGCTCTTTCCGCCGATGTCGATGATCACATAGTCGCGATCGATGGCGACGACGGTGCCGTGAATGATCTCGCCCTCTTTCGCGAAGGCGTCCTTTTCGGCAGCTTGCTCAAACAGCGCCGCAAACGAATCCATGGACTTCGAAGTCTGAAGGTCTTGGCTCATGATGATGACGATTCCTCAGCCGCCCTCCTCGGATGTTCCCGACGCACCAGCGCGACGGGGGCACCCAACTCGTTGCCGCTTCCTGAGTTCGTCGGCGACGCCCGGGGACCTTGCCTCGGAGGGGATGCGAGCGTCTAGTCCAGGGGGCCCGTCATGTCAAACCCCGTGCAGCGTTGGCGACGCGACGGAAGTCGAGCGGCGTCGCGCGGGGCGCCGAGAGGATGAGAGGTCGGCTAGCGCCCGTCGAGGATCGCCGCGACGACCGCGTCGTCGGTGAGGTCCGCGAAGGCGAACGTCGGCTCGAGCTTGCGCAAGTCCGCGAGCGGCTCCGGTCCGGTCGCGACCGCCACGCAGTCGGCGCCGATGGCCGTCGCGGCGGCGATGTCGCGGTGGGTATCGCCGATGACGACCACCCGGCACGCCTCGAGCGGCCGACCGAGCAAGGCTGCGCCGCGAACCGCCCCAGCGCGAACGAGCTCGGCGCGATCCTCGGCGTCGCAGCCGTAGCCACCGAAGGCGAAGCGTGACGCGAGGCCGACGTGCTCCAGCTTCAGGCGCGCGCCGCGGGCGACGTTGCCGGTCCCGAGGCCGAGCGCCACCCCGTCGCGTTCGGCGCAGGCATCGAGTACGCGCTCTACGCCGGGGAGGACGCGGTAGGCGTCTTCGGGGGAGCGCGCCACCTCGAGCGCGAGGGCGTCGAGGTAGCTGTCGACGAGCTCATCGATCAGCGCCTCGGTCGGTGACCCGCCCGCCTCGAGGAGCCCGCGCCGAACGATCGCGCGATCCGTCATCCCCGCGTAGGAGAACTGGCCCGCCCCAGGTGTAGGCGAGAGCTTCACGCGGTCACCCCACGCTTCGAGGGCGCGGCGGACCGCTCGCTTGCCGGCGCCGCCCGTGGTGATGAGCGTGCCGTCGATGTCGAAGAGCAGGACCGTGGGGCGAGTCACAGGTAGAGCATCGCGTAGATCGCGACGCCCGTCACCGACACGTAGAGCCAAAGCGGCAGCGTGATCTTTGCGAGCCTTCGGTGCTTCGCGCGCTGGTCGAACCACCCGCGGTAGAGCGTGACGAGGGCGAGCGGCAGGATCACCGCCGCGAGCACGATGTGGCTCGCGAGGATCCCGAGGTACAGCCCGCGGAACGCACCGGTGTAGGCTTTCGGTCCGCTCTTGAACCAGTGATAGATGACGTAGGTGACGAGGAACGCCGCCGACGTCCCGAACGCGCTCAGCATGACGTTTCGGTGCGCGGTGATGCGGCGCTGCTTGATCAGGACGAGCGCCGCCACGAGCAGCAAAGTCGTGAGGCCGTTCAGCGAGGCGTTGACGAGCGGGAGCGCCGACACGTCGAGGCTCCCGCCACCGGAGGGGCGAGGCCCGAGGATGAGGAACGCGACAGCCGCGCAGACGAGCGCGGACACGATGTAGATGATGCGGAGCCAGAAGCCGTCGCGGGCCTCGACATCGCGAGTGAGGGTCTCGGTCACACGACTGGCGTTACTTCGTCGCGGGGGTCAGTGCAAGGGACAGGCGGACCAGATCGGCGAGCCGAGCCACCCCGCGATCGAGCGCCTCGTAGGGCCATGGCGCCTCGATGTGGACGTCGCTCCCGTCGGCGCGGACCTTCGCGGCTCCGAGCGCAGCCTTTGCCCCGCCTAGCTCGTCCGGGACGAGCAGCAGCGCGAGGTTCACGGCGGCGAGATCGGTCTCGAGCGTCTTGACGAGCTCGGTCGGCGTCGTCCCGCGGGGGCGGACACGGATGTCGACGGCCGGCGCGTCACCGAGAAGCAGCGAACCCTCGAGGCGCTCGATGTGGGAGAGCGAGCCGAGAGAATCCAGCATCCTCGGCAGCGCGTCGCCCGCACCGCGAGTCGCGGCGCCGTTTAGCAGAAAGGTCACGGCGCCCCTCGTCGGGAGCGGCACCGCGTCGGCCTCGTCCCTCTCCTCGCGGGGCGGCAGCGCGGCGAGCGCGATCCCCTTCGTGGTGCCGAAGACCAGCGTCCCGTCATCGGCTTGGCCGATGGCGCCTCCGGTCGCGGCGTGCACGAGCAGGTCGCCGTCGCGCGTGAAGCCTTCGAAACCGTCTTCCTTGAGCGCCTTGTCGAGCGAATCGACGAAGGAACCGGCCCGCAACGTGCCGCCGATCGCGAGGACCCACTGCTTGCCGTCGACCGAGCCCAGCGCGAGCTCGCGCACGTCGGTCGGAAGGTGGACGCCGCTCTCCTTGCCGACGCGCTCGAGCAGCGTCGAGCCCTTCGCCTCGGTCGCCTTCGCTTGCTCGAGGAGAGGCAGCAGTCGCTCGCGCACCGGGCGCCAGGTGAGGAGCTCGAGGGCGTCGATCCGCGCGGCGACCGCCGTGCCGCGTGGCAGGTGACGATGCGCGGTCTGCGTGGGCCGCAGCACCTTGAAGTACAGATACGCGCCGATGCCGCCGACGAGCGCGGCGATCGTGATCAGGGCGAGCAGCATCTTGCCGATGCCGCTCGAGCGCGGCTTCGGCGAGCGTTGGTCGGGGCGCTCTTTATCGGACATCGCGCATCGAAGACTAGCGCGAATCGGGCCGCTCCGGGTCGGCCTGCTCCTCGGAGCGACGCTCCTCGGAGAGCAGGGCGGTGATGAGCTCGGTCGGCATGGACCAGCGGACGACGACGGTACCCTCGTTCACGTCGGTCTCGAGCGCGCCGAGCTTCTCCTTGAGCGACGCTCGTGCCTCCGAAGCCTCGCGAAACGCCTGAAGGAACCGCGCCACCCGGTCGGCCGCCGTCGCGCTCGCGCAGGTGAGCCGAGCGCTCACGACGAGGGCGTCTCGTCCCAGCTCGACGGTGCCTCTCACGCGCTCCAGTTGCGCGACGAGACCGCCTAGCGACGGGTGACGCTCCATCCGATCCGCGGTCGGTCGCCCGGGCCGCAGGTCGAAGCTGAGGAGGCCGCGGGCCTCGGGATCCCCGCGCAACGGATCCGGACCACGCGCAAGCAGGCGTCGCACGCTCGCGGCCTCGACCGGCGTCACGAACGCGCGCGCGCGGTCGACGTCGAGGAGCTCGGCCGTCCCGTCTCGCGGCGGCGGCGCGGTCGCGACGAAGCGCTCGATCCCCTCGACGCCGCTCCGCACCCGCGTCCAGCGCTCCGGATCGGGAACGGTGAGAGCGCTCCCTTGGCGCTCGACCACGAGCACGCGGTCGCCGGTCATGAGATCCGACAGGCGAACGCCGAGCCACACGACCCCAGCCCGCGAAACACGTCGCGCGCAGTCCGATCGAGCCGCGCCTCGTCGAGGCCTTTCGCGAACAAGGCGTCGGCGGCGAGGGCGCCCAGGCTCTCGCGAATCATCCGCAAGTCGAGTCGAACCACGAGGTCGAGGTCGGCGGGGATGAGGTCGCGTGGCTCGAGGAGCGCGCGCGACGACGCCGTGGCAAACGGAGTCAGGGCGCCCGAGCTCCGCGGCTCGCCGCCTGCCGGGACGACTCTCCCGCACGCGGCGAGCAGCAAGAGCGAGGCGAGGCGCTCAGGACGCAGCACGGCGAACCAGCGCAGCGAGCTCCTCGACGAGCTCGTCGATTTCGCGTCCCGACGAGTCGACGAGCACGGCGTCTCTGGCCTGACGAAGCGGTGCCACCGCGCGCTCGGTGTCGCGATGATCGCGCAGCTCGACCTCCTCGCGGACCTTCTCGATGTCGATCTCCTGGCCTGCGCGCCGCAGCTCCTCGTGTCGCCGCTCGGCTCGGATCGCGACGCTCGCCGTCAGGTACACCTTCACCGCAGCTTGAGGGAACACGACGGTTCCGATGTCGCGTCCTTCCGCGACGACGCCGCCGTTTGCGCCGATCGCGCGCTGCAGCTCGAGGAGGGCCGAGCGCACTGCGGGGATCGACGAGATGCGGCTCGCGCCGAGGCTGATCGATGGCGTTCGGATCGCGGCCGAGACGTCCTCGCCCTCGAGGACGACGCGTAGGCCACGCTCGCTCGCTTCATCGCCCGTGCCGCGAGGCACGGGCTGGAGCGCGAGGCCACCGCGGCGAGCGAGGTCGGCTGCAACCTCGGTGACCCGTGCCTCGTCGTCCCACGAGACCCCCGCACGCTCGGCCGCGAGCGCCACCGAGCGGTAGATCGCGCCCGTGTCGAGCAGCACGTAGCCGAGCGTGTCGGCGAGCTTGCGGGCGATCGTGCTCTTGCCCGCTCCCGCCGGTCCGTCGATCGCCACGACCACCCGGTTTTCGCCGCCGCTCGTCATCGCGGGGTCGGAGACTACATCGAAGCGCACGCGACTCAAGCCACGACGTCGATCGTCGCGCCGAGCGCGCGCAGGGTCGCGAGGAGCCGCGGATAGCGCGCGAGCAACAGGTCTGGGTTCGCGAGGACGGACGGGCCGTCGGCCCCGAGCGCGAGGACTACGGCGCCGAGCGCGAGATCGGGACGCCTCTCGACGTCGAGCGACACCGCATGGACGCGGCGCGAGCCAACTCCCTCGACGGCGATGCCACCGTTGAGCGGGCGCGTTCCGATCCCAAAGGCGTCGAGCAGCCGCGCATGGCCTTCCTCGAGGTCCTCGAGATCCGTGAGTCGACTGTGCGCCCCTTCAGGCGCGCGCGCTGCGAGCGGAAGCAACACGGCGGTCGACACGCCGACTCGGTGGGCCCGCTCGCCGCCGAGGTCGAGTCCGCGCTCGAGCGGGCCGCGCAAGGTGACGTCGGCTGCCGCTTGCCCGAGCGCGTCCTGCTTGGCCTCCACGGCGAGGGTTGCCCCCGCATCGGTCAAGGCCTCGAGCCACCCGCTCGAGGTGCGGCGGCTCGGAGCGCGCCGCACACCGACGGTCTCTCCCCCCGGCTGCAGCGACACCGCGAGCAAGGCGACGGCCGCGTTCGCGTCGACCGGAAGCTCGCCGCGCAGACCTACGGGCTCGGCGGGCCCGTCGAGCTCGGTGAGCGGCCCGAGCGAGCGCAGCGGGACACCCGCCGCGGCGAGGAGTCCCGGCACCGTGTCGTCGCCGAGCTCGCGCTCGTAGAGCTGCGTCGTCCCCTCCGCGCGGATGCCCGAGAGCAAGGCGGCGGCCTTCACGAGCGGGCGAGCGCCTGGCCAGCTCTCGGCCTCGGCAACATCGAAGGCGAGGGGCGAGAGCGGGACGTCGCTCGGGCCAAGCTCGAACGGCGGCTCCACGACGCCGACACGTCTGCGCGGGTCTGGGTGCTCCGGCGCGACGAGCTTGCCCTCGATGCGCGCGTTGCGGTGACGCAGCACCTTGGCGATCGGCGCCATGACGTTCCGCATCGTCGCGGGGTCGCCCGAGAGCGTGGTGGAGAAGGGCAGGCCAACGGCGAGCGAGGCGAGCGCGGCCATTGCCGAGGCGTCGTCGGCGGCGTCGAGCTGGGCTTCGGGGGCTTGCCAGGTCTCGAGGTGACGTCCGCGGACCGCGAGGCCGATGACTCGGCCGCGAGCGTCGCGGCGCTCGTCGATCGACACGCCGAGCGAGCGCAGGGCGCCTACGATCGCGAGCTGCGGGAGGCCGCGTCCGGTGAGCTCACTCTCGCGCCGCTCGCAAAGCGCGGCGATCGCGATGGCGTAGGTGGCTGCTCGCGCGTCGATCGGTCCGGGGACGACGCCGCGAAGGGGAGATGCGGACGGAGTGACGACGAGCCGCATGAAACGGACACGTAATTCCTCATGCCCACTCGAGGCGCAAAGAAAAACGCCCGCGACCTCGAGGGCCGCGGGCGGGCGTGTGAAGACGGCCACGATCGGCCGTGTGCGTCTGGCTTAACCCTCGCAGGGCTCGCCGCGCCGGGCCAACTCCGGGGGCATGTCCGAAACCGACGGCGCCAATCGACCCGCACGCCGGCCGCCGCGACGCGCGCGAGGTCTGAGACCTCCCGGTCATCTGCGCAGCACGCGGCTCGCCAAGCGCGCACCCCGTCATCTGCGCAGCGCGCGGCTCGTCCCGCGTGCGTCAGGGGACCACGTACACGGCGCCCTTCATGCCCGCCGCGTAGTGAAAGTCACAGAAAAATCCGTATGCGCCAGTCTGCGGGAACGTGAACTGCGCCTGCATCCCGGAGGTCGTGGGCTTGATGGGCCCGATCGAGTCGACCGTCTTGACGTTGTTGGAATTGATCAAGCCGCCGTACATCGGGTGCGCGGCGAAGTCCGTGCCGCTGCCGACGAAGAGCACGGGGTTTCCCTGCTTAATCTTGATGCACGCGGGCTGGTAGCTGATCCCGCTGAACACGATGACCGGGAGCGGGTTCGCGGTGTAGTCGGTGAGAGCGTTCGGGTCGCAGCCGTTCAGCGGCATGGTGGGGTCGCCGCCTCCGGTGGCCGCGCTCGACGACATCGCGCCCGACGAAGCCATCTCGGCGCTCGAAGCGACCGCGCTCGAGGAGGCGACCATGTCGCCGCCGGCCCCCGCGTGCATGCCGCCCGAGCCGTGCGTCATCGAGCCGCCCTCGCCGCCGCCCGCGCTCGACGAGGAGCCGACGGTCTGGGCGTCGAAGATCTCCTTCGTGACGCACGCCTTGTGCGCGACGCTGCAGTATTTGTTCTCGCCTTCGTTATCCGTGCAGCTGTCGTAGCTGAGCTCGTTGTTCGGCCCGCACGTCTCGAGCCGGTTGCCGACGCATCGCTTCTGCCCGATGCGCTCGTCCGCGCAGTCCTTGCCGCGGCACGCGCTCGAGAACGTCGACAGCGCGAGGCACAGCGCGCCAACGCCGATACCAACCCGAAGAAGCCAGTGAGTCGCCATGGGGGTCCAAGTCCTCGAAGCGTAACCGAAACTGTGTCAAACCCTAGCCCACCCAGGGCGCGTCCCACAAGCCCACGAGGAAGATCCCGCACGATGACCGCCGCGATCGTCACTCCGAAAGCCACCTTCGTCGCTCGTCGCCGAGCCTTGCACGCCAAGCTGTCGGGTCCCGTTCTTATCGCTGCCGGAGAGGCCCCGAGCCGCAACTACGCGGCCAACCGGTACCCATTCCGCGCGTCGAGCCACTTCCTCTACCTGGTCGGTCGCCCGCTCTCCGGGGCCGCGCTGCTGCTCGCGAACGGGCGCTCCGTGTTGTTCACGCACCCGCCGGATCCCGAGGACGCCCTATGGCATGGACCCCGGCCTGCGCTTGACGCGGTGTCGCACGAGCTCGGCTTCGCCGACGAGGGTGGTGACGTGCGTCCCCTCGACAGCCTCGACGCCGCGCTCGCAGCTCTCGGCCGCGACGTCGGCACGCTGCCGACGCAAGATGGCGCGAGCTCCACGTGGCTCGGCGAGCGCCTCGGCCGCTCGGTGGTGGCGCGCTCGGGGGCAAGGCTCACGGACGCTCGCGACGCGAGCCTCGCCGACGCGATGATCGCGCTTCGTTTGCGTCATGACGACGAGGCGGTCGCGCAGCTGCGCTTTGCCGCGAGCGTCAGCGCCGAGGCCCACCTCGCGGGCATGAGGGCGACCGCGCCCGGCGGGAGCGAGCGCGACGTGCACGCGGCCATGCTCGCGGTGCTGCGGCGCGCCGGCCTCGAGGACGCGTACGGCCCCATCGTCACGGTCCACGGCGAGGTCCTGCACTCGGACGACCATTCGCAGCCGCTCCGCGACGGAGACTTGCTGCTCGCGGACGTCGGCGGAGAGACCCCGGAAGGCTGGGCCGCCGACATCACCCGGGTATGGCCGGTGAGTGGGCGCTTTAGCCCAACGCAGTGCGCGCTCTACGACGTCGTCCTCGAGGCACAGCTCGCCGCGATCGACGCCGTTCGCCCGGGTCGACGGTACCGCGAGGTTCACGACGTCGCGAAGCGCGGCCTCGTCGAGGGGCTCGTCCGGCTCGGCATTTTTCGTGGCGAGGTCGACGGTCTCCTCGAGCGCGGCGCCGCCTCGCTGTTCTTCCCGCACGGCATCGGCCACCTCCTCGGGCTCGACGTCCACGACATGGAAGATCTTGGCGACCGCGCGGGCTACGCGCCGGGGCGCACGCGCTCGGCGACCTTCGGCGATGCGTTCCTGCGGCTCGATCGCGAGCTCGAGCCCGGCATGGCCGTGACGATCGAGCCGGGTTTCTACCAGGTCCCGGGGATCCTCGGGGACCCTGCGCGAACCGGCCCGTTGGGCGACGATCTGCGCCGCGAGGTGCTCGCGCGCTACGCCGATGTTCGCGGCATTCGCATCGAGGACGACGTGCGCGTGACCGACTCGGGGCACGAGGTCCTCACCGAGGCCGTCCCGAAGCGCGTCGACGAGGTCGAGGCCGTGATGCGCAATCGGTGACGCACGTCTGCTCGGTCAGCCCGCGTCGCGGCAACATCGAAATCCCGCTTCGTACCCAAAATCCCCGGCGAGGTGGAACGTCGTCATCGGCCGGCAGCGGTCGCGGACGGGCCCCCACCAGCCGCCCTTCAGGCCCGACCGCGACGTCGCTGTCGGCTCGGTGCGCTCGACCCACTCGTTGACGTTGCCGTTGAGGTCAAACACGCCCGCCTGCGACACGCAGCGCAGCATCGAGCCGGAGGGTACGCGCTGATCGAGGCGATCGAACTCGGCCTTGCACGTCGGGTCGGCCATGCAGCTGTCCCAGCGCGTGTACGTGAAGGTGCGCTCGATGTAGGGGCGGTCGAAGTTGCACGCCGTCGAGTCACGGGCGTCGCCGTAGACGTAAGCGCTCATGGCCTCGCCCTCGCAGGCGAAGTTGAACTCGTCCTCGGTGCAGAGGCGCTTGCCGCGTTCCGCGCACATCGCGCGCGCCTCGAGCCAGGAGGTCAGTGTCCGTGGCAGGGCCCCCTTCTCGTTCGGCCACTCGTAGCGGTCCATGCAGAAGCGTACGTCTCTTCGTCGCGGAGCGATGCACTTCGCCTTCTCGAAGCGTTGGCACTGCATGTGGCCCTGGCCTCCGACGACGGCGGGCTGGTCGACGCAGCGCTGCGAGACCACCGGGCAGTACGAGCCTGCGACGAGCGCCATGTCGCCCGGGCACGCGGCGCTCGTGGCGGTGCCCGAGGCGCTCGACTCCGGCGCCGCGTTGGTCGGGGTGGTCGCGCTCGTGCGGCTCGCTCCGACGGCCTCGGCGACCTGCTTCGTGTAGCTCGCGGCGGCCTCATGGACGAGGTGATCCGCGTTCTCCATCCGCGTCGCGGGAAACGTCGCGGGTGTCGTCAGGACGAGGCGCGCGCGCGGCGATCCCTCCACTGCCTTCGCGAGCGCGCCCTCGACCCCGTCGAAGTGTCGCCTCCACTCGGCGTCGCGAGCGAGCTCGTCGGCGATCGGGCTCGCCGCGAGATAGAGCGAAAATTCCCGCTCTTCGGCGAGCGCACGCAGCCTCGCTAGGGCCTCGCGGTTCTCGCGTGACACCGAGGGCTTCTTGCGACGGACGAAGCCGAGGTGTCCGCGGACGTCTCGCTTCACGCGCGCGGGCGCGGCGTCGTCGAGCCGCATGTAGCCGTCGGCGTCGAGCGCGAACTGCGGCGAGGGCTCGCCCGAGAGTGGTCGGAGCCGCTTCGCGAGCGTGGCGTGCTCGGAGTAGAGCGGCGCGTACCGCGAGGCGGCGACCGACAGCGCCTCGTCCCGCGTGAGCGTCACCTTCGGCGTCGCACGCTCCCAGAAGCCCCATGGAAGCGGGACCCGAGCGAGGAGCTGGGTGCGAAAGGCCCCGCTCATCCCGCGGTGCCAGACGTCGTAGGCGTGCATCACCACCACGCCGCCGCGCGGCGCGCCGTGTCGCGCGAGGTAGCGCTCGAGCATCCAGGCGTCGTTGGTCGCGAGCATGTCCCCGATGGTGCAGAGGTTCACCGCGGTCGCCCCGGTCGCCTCGCGCCATATGTCCGGGCGCAGGCCCTGGTTGCAGCTCGAGTCACCGAGGAACAGCCAGTCGACCGGCGCCTCGAGCGCCTCGAGCTTCCGCCACTTCGACTCGATGAGCCAGTACGCGCGGTTCTGCGGGCGTGCGCGCAGCCAAGCGCCCGCGGCGACATTGACGAGGGCGAGGACCGCGAGCGCGACGGCGAGCGTGACGAGCACCGACGAGCGGCGTGCGGCGACGACGTTCTCGCCGGTGAGCATCGAGTGGCGCGGGCTCATGACCTGTCGAGGGGGGGCATGGGGCTCTCGTCAAAACTGGAAGTAGATGAACTCGACCGACTCGCGCACGCCGAACACGGCGATCACGGCCAGCATCACGCCGTAGGCTGCGCCGACCATCCACGGGCGGGCGCGCGTCAGGACGAGCAGATCGTTCGCGCGGTATTGCGCGACCTGGAACGCGACGAGGGGCAGCACGAAGCAAGCGAGCGTGGCGGCGGTGGCCGCGGTGCTCGCGCTCGTCGCGACGCCCATCCGGGCCAGCATGCCGAACGCCTGCGCGGCGGACTTCGCTCGGAAGAGCACCCAGCCCACGACCGTGAACGCGAACATGAGCGCCATCTTCGCGAGCACGCGCGGCCGCGCGTAGCGCCCCGACCAAGGATCCTCGTGCTCGGGGTCGCGATCGAGCAGACGATAGAGGACGAGCAAGAGGCCGTGGTACGCGCCCCAGAGGACGAAGTTCCAGGCGGCGCCGTGCCAGAGCCCGCCGAGCAGCATGGTGAGGAACAGGTTGCGGTACGTCTTCGCCTTCGAGCCTCGGTTTCCGCCGAGCGGGATGTAGAGGTAGTCGCGCAGCCAGGTCGACAGCGACACGTGCCAGCGGAGCCAGAAATCGGTGGGGTTGATCGCGAAGTAAGGGAGGCGGAAGTTCAGCAAGAGCTCGAAGCCCATCAGCTTCGACAGACCGCGTGCGATGTCCGAATAGCCAGAAAAGTCCGCGTAGATCTGGAAGGTGAACGCGAGCGCCGCGAGCACCACGTCGAGCCCGCGGTGGTCGCGCCAATGGTCGAAGATTGGGTTCGCGACGAGCGCCATCGTGTCGCCGATCACGACCTTCTTCAGGTACCCGCCCACGATCAAGCAGAGGCCGGCGTTGACCTCGCTCCACTCGATGCGCCGGTCGCGCGACATCTGCGGCAGCAGCACCACGGGGCGCTGGATCGGTCCTGCGACGAGGTGCGGAAAGAACGCGATGAAGAGTGCGTAGTCGAGCGGGCTCCGCGTCGGCTCGAGGTCGCCGCGGTAGACGTCGATGCAGTAGCTCATCGCCTGGAACGTGTAGAACGAGATCCCGACGGGGAGGGCGATCGAGAGCGCAAAGGGCGGGGCCTTGACGCCCGTGAGGGCGAGCATCGCGATGGCGCTGTCGGCGAAGAAGTTCGCGTACTTGAAGAATCCGAGCACCGCGAGGTTCATCACCAGCGAGACGACGAGGTAAGCCTTCTTTCGACGCGGGTCGGCGCTGTCGTGGATCTTCTGGGCCGTGACGAAGTCGACCCCGCTCGAGAGCGCGAGGAGGGCGAGAAAGCGGTAATCCCAGAACCCGTAGAAGACGAGGCTCGCCGCGAGGAGCCAGGCGTTCTGCGCGCGCCGACGACCTCGGAGCAGCAAGTACACCGGGAACACGATCGCGAAGAACGCGAGGAACGTGCGCGAGTTGAACAGCATTCGAGGAGCCGGTCTCCGCTGGGGCATTTACTCTCCGCGCGCCCCGCCGAGGAAAAAATGGTAGAGCCGCGTCCCATGCCCGGGTTCTCGGTCACCACCTTTGGTTGCCAGATGAACCAGCACGACTCCGAGCGAATGGAGGAGGTGCTGAGGGGCGGTGGCGCGACCGCGGTCGCCGCAGACGACGCCGACGTCGTGATCCTAAATACCTGCAGCGTGCGCGAAAAGGCGGAGCAGAAGCTCCGGAGCGAGGTTGGGCGCTGGGCCAAGGTGAAGCGTGAGCGCCCTGACCTTTTGATCGTCGTCGCGGGCTGCATGGCGCAGCAAGAGGGGCGCTCCATTCTCGCCGAGATGCCTTCGGTCGACCTCGTCCTCGGTCCCGACAACATCGCGGAGCTGCCCGGCCTCCTCGCCGAGCTGCGAATGGGCAGCCCACCGCTCGTGCGCACCGAGTTCGATCTCGACGCGCCGCGCTTCCTCACCGCGCCGACGACGCTCGGCGAGCGTCCGACCGCCTTCGTGACCACCATGAAGGGCTGCAACGAGCGCTGCACCTTCTGCGTCGTCCCGAACACCCGCGGCCCAGAGCGCTACCGCTCGAGCGCGGAGCTCATCGCCGAGATCGCCGATCTCGTCTCGCGCGGGGTGCGCGAGGTGACGCTCCTCGGTCAGACCGTCAACAGCTACCGCGATCCTCGGGGCGCGTTGCCGCGAGCGCCAGAGGCAGACCCCGGGGACCCTGACGAGAGCGAGTTCGCCGCGTTGCTCCGCGCCATCGCGGCCGAGGTCCCTGGCCTCGTACGCCTTCGCTACACGAGCCCGCATCCTCGTCACCTCACGCCGTCGCTCATCGCTGCCCACCGCGACCTCGCGATCATGCCCCATCACGTGCATCTGCCGGTGCAGTCGGGGAGCGACCGCATGCTGAAACGCATGCTGCGGCGCTATCGCCGAGACGAGTTCCTCGCGCGCGTCGCGAGCTTGCGGGCCGCGGTCCCGGAGGCGACGATCTCGACCGACATCATCGTGGGCTTTCCCGGTGAGACCGAGGCCGACTTCGAGGAGACGCTTTCGCTCATCGAGGCGGTCGGCTTCGTCGGCGTCTTCGGCTTCAAGTACTCGGTGCGCCCGAACACGCCCGCGGAGCGCCTCCCCGACGATGTCCCCGAGGCCGAGAAGTCGCGACGCCTCGCCCGCGTCTTCGACGTGTCCGAGCGGCTCGTGCGCGAGCACCTCGCCCAGCAGCTCGGCAAGACCTTGAGGGTGCTCGTCGAGGGGCCGAGCAAAGCCCGCGAGGAGAACGCGACGGGTCGCAGCGAGCGCAACGAGATCGTGCACATTGAAGACGCAGCCCGGGTGCGAAGCCGCGTCGGTGAGGTCGTCGAGGTGACCGTGGTCGAGGCGTACAAGCACTCGCTGCTCGGGCGCATGACGGAGGCCGAGCTCGCGCGTACGCCCGAGGGGATGCCGACGCGCATGAGGCGCGCGCTCCCGCTCCTCGGCGATAAGCCGAGCCCTGGCCCACGAGGAGAGGCATGAGTTCGGTCATCTCGTTCGAGGGCAAGAGCCCCGTCCTAGGGGCGGGCTCCTACGTCGCGCCGAACGCCACGCTGATCGGCGACGTCGCGATCGGCGACGAGTCCAGCGTCTGGTTCGGCTGCGTCTTGCGCGGCGATGTCGGCTGGATCCGAGTCGGCAAGCGCACGAACATCCAGGACTTGACCGTGGTGCACGTCACCGGCGGCAACTTGAATACCACCATCGGCGACGAGGTCACGATCGGTCACCGCGCGGTCGTGCACGGCTGCACGGTCGAGGATGGCTGCCTCATCGGCATGGGCTCGGTGATCCTCGACGGCGCGGTGATCGGCGAGGGCTCGGTCGTCGGAGCGGGCGCGGTCGTGACGCCCGGGACGATCGTGCCCCCGCGCTCGATGGTCCTCGGAACGCCCGCGAAGATCGTGCGGCCGCTCCGCGATCACGAGCTTTTCCTCGGACGCGCGGGTGCCGCGGCCTACCTTCAGATGGCGCAGTCCTACCTGAGGGGCTCGTGATGCGCCTCGTCGTGAACGGTGAGCCCCACGAGATCGAGGAGGGGGCGACGATCCGCGTGCTCGTCGAGCGTCTCGGGCTCGGCGCGGGGCCCGTCGCGGTCGAGGTCAACGCGGCCGTGGTCCCCCGGGCGCGCCACGCCGCGTACGTCCTCGGTGAGGGAGATCGCGTCGAAATCGTGCATTTCGTCGGCGGCGGCTGAGCCGCCGTCGTTATGACGGCGTGCGCTCGCCGTCATGTGTCCACCGCGAAACTGGCAGGGTCGCTCGGTGGTTCGGTAACCTACTCCACAGGAACATGAGCCGCTGGGCTTCGGTCGTCGTCTCGCTCGCCGTCGGCTCCGGCGTCGGGGCTGGGTCGCTCGTCATGGTTGCGCCGTGGCTCCCCGCGTCGCCCATCGCCGAGGGGGTCGTCCTCGATGGCGCGACCCTCCGCGACGCGAACGACGTGCCTCGCGTTCTCGCGAGCCTCGAGACCGACGCCCGCGCGAGGACCCTCACCCTCCGCCATGGCGAGGAGACGCGCTCCGTGACGCTCGGTGCGCTCGGAGTGTCGCTCGATACCGCTGAGACGCTCGCTCGGCTTCGCGAGGTCGCCCACTCAGGGCCGCTCTCGCAGCGGCTCCGCGAGGCTCGCCGGGCACGGCAAGGTCGGGTCGAGCGGCGCGCGCGCTACGTGCTCGATCGCGCCCGCGCGGTCGCGCGCATCGCCGAGTTCGCCGAGGGGTTCGACCGCGTGCCGGTCGACGCCTCGATGGATCTCGAGCACCATGAGCGAAGACCCGACGTCATCGGCCGCAGCGTGGACGCCGCCGCGACGGTCGATGGGATCGCCTCGGCGCTCGATGCGCTCGCCTCGGGGCGGGTCGACTCGGTGCCCCTCGTCTCGTCGACGGTGAGCGCAGCGGTGACCCTCGCGGACCTCGAGGACGTCGATCTCTCCAAGGTCCTCGCCGCCTTCGAGACGCGGTACTCCACCTACAAGGTCGGTCGCGCGAAGAACGTCGAGCACGCGGCCGCCAAGCTCGACGGGCTGGTGCTCGGGCCCGGCGGCGTCATGAGTTTCAACGACCGCGTCGGTGAGCGCACGCGCGAGGCTGGATTTCATGAGGCTCCGGAGATCGTGGGCGACGAGCTCACCACCGGGATCGGCGGCGGCACGTGCCAGGTCTCGAGCACCCTCTACGGCGCGGCGCTCCACGGCGGCCTCGAGGTGGTGGCTCGCCGCAGCCACTCACGCCCGTCCGACTACACCCGGCTCGGGCTTGACGCGGCGGTGAAATACCCGACCGTGGACCTGCGGCTCCGGAACCCATACCCCTTCCGCGTGATCGTGCATGCGTTCGTGCCGAAGCCGGGCACTTTGCGCATTGAGCTGCTCGGCGGCGTCGAGGTCGAGCGCATCGAGTATGCCTATTCGGTGACGAACATCATGCCTTACCTGCGTCGCATCACCGAGAAGCCGTTCCTCCCGTCGGGCAAGATGATGATGAAGCAGAAGGGGACGCGCGGCATGGACGTGCACTCGCGGGTGATCGTTCACTTCAAGGACGGGCGCACCGAGCAACGCACCTTTTACAGCGGCTACAAAGCGACGCCGGAAGTGTTCTGGGTCGCCCCAGGCTTCGATCGAACCGTGCTGCCGGCGCTTCCCGAGCACGCGCGCGGCGTCGAGGGGGAAGTCCCCATGAGCGACGACGACTACTCCGGCTGAGCACGCTCGCGCCGCGACCTCAGTCCTTA